>DAIPIQ010000013.1:28025-34577 GCA_036770745.1 Opitutaceae bacterium
GGCGAGCCCCTTCGGCTCCACGGGCGGATGGTCGTCTTTTCCAACGAGCTCTTCGACGCGCAACCGTTCCACCGGATCGTCCGCCGCGCCGGCGTCTGGCGCGAGTCGGGCGTCGCGCTCGGTGAGGACGGCCTGCGCTGGGTGGAACTGCCGCGCCTCACCGACGACGTGGCGCGACTCGCGGAACGCGGCGTCCTGCCGGCGACGGCCCCGGAGGGTTGGGTGCTGGATCTGCCGCTGCGCGCGACGGCGCTCGCGCGGACCATCGCCGGGCAGCCGTGGAGCGGCCTCTTCCTCGCCTTCGACTACGGCAGGACGTGGCGCCGCCTCGTCGAGGAGACACCCGCCGGAACCGGCCGCGCCTACCACGGGCACCGGTTGGTCGACGACCTGCTCGCCCGGCCCGGCGAACAGGACCTGACCTGCGATGTGTGCTGGGACTGGCTCGAGGAGGCCCTGCTCGACGGAGGCTTCACGGACGCGGCCCGGATGAGTCAGGAGCGGTTCTTCGTGCACCACGCCGCAGACGCGATCGCGGCGATCGTGGACGGCGATCGCGACCCGCTTTCCCGGGCCCGCTCGCAACTCCGGGAGCTGATCCACCCGGCGCTGATGGGGCGCCGCTTCGAGGTGCTGAGCGCCCGGCGACTCGGTGCGTAGACGGGGAAAATACCTCTTGCTTCGCCCGACTCCCGGTCTTTACTCCGACCCTTTTTCAACCATCGCAGGCCATGGCACGCATTTGTCAGATCACTGGAAAGCGCCCGACCAAGGGGAGCATCATCCACCGTAAAGGTCAGAGCAAGAAGAGCGGCGGCATCGGCACCCACGTCACCAAGGTGACGAAGCGGAAGTTCCGTCCCAATCTGCAGCGCATCCGCGTGAAGCTCCCGAACGGCTCGACCAAGCGCATGCTCGTCGCCGTGAAGGCGATCAAGGCCGGGCTCGTCGAGAAGGTCGTCTGAGCCCCCGGATCGCGCGGCGACGCCCGGTCCCTCCCGACGCCGCATCCGCGTGATGCGGCGTCGGTGCGTACGCGGTCGGTCCGCGGTTATTCGTGGATTGCGTGGGATCCGAGCGTACTGAGCCTTGTCCCACCGCCATGCGCATCGCGCTCGTCTCCCAGGAGTATCCTCCGGAAACCGCCAAGGGCGGGATCGGCACCCAGACCTTCGCGAAAGCGCGCGGTCTCGCCCTGCTCGCGCACGACGTGACGGTGATCTCGCGGTCCGCGAACGCCGCGCCCTCCGACGGTCTCCACGGGGGAGTGCGCGTCATCCGGGTCGGCGGCTTCGAGAAAAGGATGCCGCTGCACAGCGAGGTGGTCGACCAGATCACCTACTCCGCGGCGATCGCGGAGTGCGTCACCCGCGAGCATCTCGCGCGTCCGTTCGACCTGGTGGATTTCCCGGAATGGGGTGCGGAGGGCTACGTGACCCTGCTGAACCGGTCGCCGTGGTTCCGCATCCCGACCGTGGTGCACCTCCACGGCCCCCTCGTCATGTTCGCGCACCGGCTGGGCTGGCCGGAGCTGGACTCGGAATTCTACCGCACGGGCGTCCACCTCGAGGGGACGGCGGTGCGCCTCGCCGACGCCATCGTCTCCTCGAGCCGGTGTTCGCTGGAGTGGTGTGCGCGGCACTACGGGATCCCGAGCGAAGGGGTGCCGATCATCCACACGGGGATCGACACCACCCGCTTCGCCCCCCGCGACGTCCCGAAGGCGGAACGGCCGACGATCGTCTTCGCCGGAAAGCTCGCCCGCAACAAGGGCGTGCCCGACCTGGTCCGGGCCGCGCTCGGGCTCGTCGACGAGTTTCCCGACCTGCAACTGAGGCTGCTGGGGCGCGGCGATCCCGACGTGCTGGGCGAGGCGCGCGCCCTCGCCGCAAGCGCGGGACGTCCCGACCTGCTGGAGACGCCGGGGTTCGTCGCCCACGAGGACCTGCCCGGGCACTTCTCGAGGGCCCACGTCTTCGCGGCCCCGTCCCACTACGAGGGCGGGCCGGGGTTCGTCTACCTCGAGGCGATGGCCTGCGAGCTCCCGACGATCGCGTGCTCGGGCAGCGGGGCGGCCGAAGTCGTGATCGACGGCGAGACGGGGCTGCTCGTCCCTCCGGGCGACGAGGCGGCGCTCACCCACGCCCTGCGGAGGCTGCTGGGCGACGCCGGGCTGCGCGACCGCATGGGCCGGGCCGCCCGGGCCCACACGCTCGAGCACGCCAGCACCCCGGCCTGTATCCAAAGACTGGAGTCCTTCTACCTCGAGGTGATTCGTCGCGGAGCGGGGCGCGCGGGGCCATGATCCACCACGTCTACGCCAACCGCTCCAACGTCGGCGACTGGCTCTCCGCTTCTGGGATCCGGAAACTCCTCGGGCGGTCCGACGTCGTGGAGCACCTCTGCGACGCGCCGTTCGTGCCCGCGACGCTCGAGGCGCTGCGCGCGGCCGCGGCGGACGACCTGATCGTGGTCGGCGGCGGGGGGCTTTTCGCGGGTTACTTCTCCCCCTTCTGGCAGGGACTCCTGCCGATCGCCCGCCGCGTGCCCGTCTGCATCTGGGGTGTCGGCGTGTGCGATCCGGTCCGCGGGCGGCCTCCGGTCGACCCCGGGCTCCTCGGCGGGATCGTGGGCGCGAGCGCTCTCTGCCGGGTGCGCGACGAGCTCACGCGGAGTTTCGTCGGCGAGGCGCGCACACCGGGTCCGGTCCACTGCCCCGTGCTCAACGCGCTGGAGCCGGACGGGCCGCCGCCGCCCGACGGCGCGGTGTTGCACGTCGACCACTTCGACAACGTGGGCGCGCGGAATTTCGAGCGGATGGAGGCGTTCGCGGCCGCCCACGCGGCGCGAACCGGGCGACCGCACCACAGGACCAACAACATCATCACCGCCGGCGACGTCGACGCCCTGCAGCGGACGATCGACCTCTACCGCTCCGCCGCGGTGGTGCTGACCTCGCGACTGCACGGCTGCCTGATCGCGGCGGCGCTCCGGCGTCCGTTCCTGGCCGTGTCGGCCGACCGGAAGGTCGACGCCTTCATGCGGGCCGCCGGTCTGGAGCGAAGCCTTTGTCAGCTCGACGAGATCGGGACGATCCCCGAGAGGCTCGCGGAGCTCGAGCGCGACCCGCCGGACGCGTCGGCGTTCGTCCGCGCGACCCGCCTTGCCAACGAGGAGATCGCGGGCCGGGTCTGCGCACTCGCGAAGGGCTGACGCGCCCGGCCTCCCGTCAGCGAAGGCCTTGCAGCTCGAGCTGCACGCCCCCGGATCGTTGAAACAGATCGCAGCGGAGCTCGGGCGGAGGACGGTCGAGCCCGAGACGCCGCGCCGAGGCGCGGAAGAGGGCGCGGATCTGTTCGGCAAAGACCCCTTCTCCCGCGAGGCGCGTCCCGAAGCGGGCGTCGTCGAGGCGCCCCCCGCGGACCTCGCGCACGCGGGCGAGCACGCGAGCCTTCTTGCCGGGATGGACGCGGTCGAGCCAGTCGACGAAGAGCTCCTTCACGCCGTGCGGCAGGCGCAGCATGGCCCAGCCGGCGGAGACGGCCCCGGCTTCGGCCGCAGCCGCGAGGATGGCGGGGATCTCGTGGTCGTTGAGCCCGGGGATGACCGGCGCGATGTTCACCCCGACCGGCACTCCGACCGAGGACAGGGCGCGGATCGCGGCGAGGCGGTCGCGCGGGGACGACGTGCGCGGCTCCATCTCCCGGGCGAGCGCGGCATCGAGGGTCGTGATCGAAAGGGTGACACGGGCGACGCGCGACCGGCCCATCATTCCGAGGAGATCGGCATCGCGTTCGACGAGGCGGTTCTTGGTGATGATCGCGACGGGGTTCCGAAACTCCGCGAACACCTCCAGGCAGGCCCGGGTGATGCGAAGCGTGCGCTCGATCGGTTGGTAGCAATCGGTCACTCCACTCATCGCGATCGGCGCCGGCCGCCATCGCGGGTGGTCGAGCTCCGCGCGCAGCAGCCGCGCCGCGTCCGGTTTTGCCACGATCTTCGATTCGAAATCCACCCCGGCGGAGAGACCAAGATATTCGTGATACGGACGCGCGTAGCAGTAGGCGCACCCGTGCTCGCAGCCGCGGTAGGGATTCACGCCGAACTCGAAACCGAGGTCCGGGCTGGCGTTGCGCGTGATCACCGAGGTCGTGGCGTCGGAGAACACCCGGGTGGGCACGCGCGCTTCACCGGACCCGCCCTCCGCCGGATCGGGCTCGACGCGGTGGCGCTCGAATCGCCCGGTGGGATTGTCCGCGGCGCCACGGCCGCGAGCGCCGCGCTTGCGGGGCGACGCCGACTCCGGACCGTGCCTGTCGGAGGCGACTCCCATGGGGGGCAGTGAACACTCGTCCATGTTCCTGTCAACGATTCCGACCGGCCGTCACCGGCGGAACCGCGCCTCGGCCGCGAGGGTTCGTCCAGGGTCCCGCGAGCCGCGGCGGGTCGAGTATCGACTTGATCCGCCTGAGACCCGTTGCACCTTCTGACCCTTTCGTCCTCCGTCACTTTTCCAGCCAACGCCTTGCACGTGACCAAGAAAGCCGCCGCCACCTCCCGAAAGAAATCCGCTCCCTCCCGTCCGAGCCCCGGTCTCGCCCTCAAGGACGCGCCGATCAACCAACGACTCACCAAGGCGGAACGGCTTCACCTCTATCGGGAGATGGTCCGGATCCGGCGGTTCGAGGAACGCACGTTGCGGGTCTACCAGCAGGGCAAGATCGGCGGCTTCCTCCACCTCTACATCGGCCAGGAGGCGATCGCGGTCGGGACGGTTTCGCTCAAGGGCAGCGACGAGCACTACATCACCGCCTACCGCGACCACGGCCACGCCCTCGCCGTCGGGATGTCGATGAACGAGTGCATGGCCGAGCTGCAGGGCAAGTACACCGGCTGCTCGAAGGGCAAGGGCGGCTCGATGCACTACTTCGCGCCGGAAAAGGGTTTCTGGGGCGGCCACGGCATCGTCGGCGGCCAGACGCCCCTCGGCGCGGGCCTGGCCTTCGCCCTCAAGTTTCAGGGAAAAAAGGGCGCGTGCTTCTGTTTCCTCGGCGACGGCGCGGTCAACCAGGGCGCGTTCGCCGAGGCGCTCAACCTCGCCGCCCTCTGGGAGCTGCCCGTGATCTATGTGATCGAAAACAACGGCTACTCCATGGGCACGTCGCTGGCCCGCTCCTCGGCCGGCACGCCGCTCGCGCGCCGCGCCGAGGGTTACGACATGGCCTGGAAGGTCGTCAACGGGGCCAACGTCTACGAAGTGCGCGCCGCCGCCCATGAGGCGCTCGTTCGGGCTCACGAACAGTGCCTGCCGACCCTTCTCGAGATGGACACCTACCGCTACCGCGGCCATTCGATGTCCGACCCGGAGAAGTACCGCGACAAGTCCGAAGTCGAGGAGTACAAGCGCAAGCACGACCCGATCAACCTCTTCGCCGCCGACCTGATCGCGGACAAGTTCGCCAACCAGGCCGAACTCGACGCGATCGACGCCGAAGCGCGGGCCGAGGCCGACGCCTCCGCGACCTTCGCCGACGAGAGCCCCTTCCCGCCCGCCGAGGAGATCTTCCGCGACGTCTACTGGGAGGTCGACAACCCGGACCGCAAGACCTCCGAGGGACGGATCTTCTTCAACGACTGAGCGCCCGCGCCCGGAGCCCGCCCGCACCTTCGTCCATGCCACTCATCACCTACCGTCAGGCCATCAACGACGCGCTCGCCGAGGAACTCGCACGCGACGAGAACGTCATCATCATGGGCGAAGAGGTCGCCGAGTACAACGGCGCCTACAAGGTCACCGAAGGCCTGCTCGCGCGGTTCGGACCGAAGCGCGTCATCGACACGCCGATCTCGGAGGCGGGATTCATCGGCCTCGGCATCGGCGCCTCGATGCTTGGAGTGCGCCCGGTGATGGAGTTCATGTTCTGGTCGTTCTGCTACGTCGCCTTCGACCAGATGATGAACAACGCCGCCAACGTGCGCTACATGTCCGGCGGGCTTATCCACTGCCCGATCGTCATCCGCGGACCGGCCAACGGAGGCACCGCGGTCGGCGCGACCCATTCCCACACGCCCGAGAACTTCATCGCCAACACCCCCGGCCTCAAGGTCGTCTGCCCGGCCACCGCCTACGACGCCAAGGGCCTGATGAAGGCCGCGATCCGCGACAACGACCCGGTCTACGTGATGGAGAACACGATCCTCTACAACGAGAAGTGGGAGGTGCCGGAAGAGGACTACGTGATCCCGCTCGGCAAGGCGGACGTGAAGCGCGAAGGCGCCGACATCTCGCTCATCGCCCACGGCCGCGCCACGATCACCGCACTGAAGGCCGCCGAGATCCTCGAGCGGGAGCACGACACCTCCGCCGAGGTGCTCGACCTGCGGTCGATCCGCCCGCTCGATGAAGAGGCGATCCTCCGGACCGTGCGAAAAACCAACCGCGCGGTGCTCGTCGAGGAGAACAAACCCTTCTGCGGAGTCGACGCCCAGATCGCGTTCCTGATCCAGGACAAGGCGTTCGACCACCTCGACGCCCCGGTGAAGCGCGTCTCG
>DAIPIQ010000177.1:0-8333 GCA_036770745.1 Opitutaceae bacterium
TCGGCGAGGACGTCGTAGAGCGCCCTGTCCTCCAGGAGTCGCCAGTTCCTCCACAGCACGGCCGCCCCTTCGCGCCGCGGCGCGGCGGCGGCGGGGTCGGCGCGCGTGGGCATGCGGCTGTAGTGGATGACGAGCTTGCGGTCGGGGAGCGCGACCCCGTCGCGCAGGAGCGGCGCGAGGCTGATCCCGTCGAGGGGGCCGGGCGGCGGCGCCCCGACGAGCTCGAGGAGCGTCGGCATCAGGTCCTGCACCTGGGTGAGCGCGGCCACGTCGCGCGGCGGACCGAGCCCGCCCGCCGGCCAGCGGACGAAACACGGCACGCGGTGCCCGCCCTCCCAGAGCGTGACCTTCCCCCCCTTCATGCCGGCGTTGAAGTAACGGTCGCCCATGGTGCTCCCGTTGTCGGTGAGGAAGACGAGCAGGGTGTCGTCGCGCAGGCCCTCGCGTTCGAGGAACTCCTCGAGGCGGCCGACGTTGGCGTCCACGTTCTCGATCATGGCGAGGAAGCGGGCGAGGTCGGAGCGCCTCGAGGGCGGCGTCGAGGCGGGCGGTGGCGGCGTCCAGGTATTCGCCGGGCACATACAGCGGCGAGTGCGGCGCGGCGGTGGCGAGGTAGGCGAAGAACGGCGCGCCCTCCGCACGGCGGGCCTTCATCCAGCGCATCGCCTCGTCGAAGAAGACGTCGGTGGTGTAGCCCTCGTGGGCGCGGCGTTCGTCGCCGTGCAAGTAGGTGTCGTCGAAGTAGTCGTTGAGCCAGGCGTCGGGCACGGAGCCGATGTGCGAGGAGGGAAACCAGACGGCCGTGTCGAAGCCCCGGTCCCGGGGACGGAAGGGGAAGTTGTCGCCGAGGTGCCACTTGCCGAAGAGCCCGGTGGCGAAGCCGCGCCCGCGCAGCAGCTCCGGCAGGGTGGCGAACTCGCGCCGGAGCAGGGTGCGGCCGCTGCTGACGTTCATCGCGCCGTTGCGGAGGGCGTCCACGCCCGTCAGGAGCTGCCCGCGGGTGGGCGTGCACATCGGGGCAGCGTGGAAGTCCGTCAGGCGGACGCTCGAGGCGTGCAACCGGTCGAGGTGCGGCGTGCGCAGGACCGGGTTGCCGTGGCAGGACAGGTCGCCGTACCCCTGATCGTCGGTGATCAGGACGATGATGTTGGGGACCGCGGCGACTCCCGGAACCGCGAGCCAGGGAAGCAGGAGGGCGCAGTATCCGGCCGCCGTCGCCGCGTTCACCGGGTGACGAGGTCGACCGCGGTCGTGCGGTCGGCGGGCGGGGCCTCTCCGGCGAGGATCTGGAGCGCGGTCTCGATGCCGTGGACGGCGAGGCGGTCGCCGTGCTGGTCGGCGGTCGCCGTCATCCGGCCGTCGGCGAGGAGGGGCCGGACGGCGGCGATGTTGTCGAAGCCGACGACCTGGACCGCGCCGGCGCGGCCCGCCGCGGCGACGGCGGCAACCGCGCCGAGGGCCATGTTGTCGTTGGCGCAAAGGATGGCCGCGAGGTCCGGATGCTCGCTCAGGAGGGCGGCGGCGACGGCGTTGGCCCGGTCCATCTCCCACTGCCCGCTCTGCGTGCCGACGATGCGCACGCCCGCGGCGCGCATCGCGTCCTCGAAACCGAGCCGGCGCTGGCGCCCGTTGAAGGCGGTGGGTACGCCCTCGATGATGGCGACCGCGGCGCCGGGGGAGAGCCGCGCGGCCAGCGCCTCGCCGACCGCCCGGGCGCCGGCGCGGTTGTCGGGGCCGACGAAGGGCACGCTCAACCCCGCCTGCGCGAGCACCTCGGCGTCGAGGCGGTTGTCGATGTTGACGACGAGCACTCCGGCATCGCGAGCGCGCCGGAGCGCGGGGACGAGCGCCTTGGAATCCGCCGGCGCGATGACAATGGCCTGGACGCCGCGGGCGACCATCTGCTCGACGAGGTTCACCTGTTCCGCGAGGTCGGTCTCGTTCTTGATGCCGTTGACGATGAGCTCGTAGTCGCCGGGTCGCCCGGCCTGGTGCGCTCGCGCGCCGTCGGCCATGGTGCTGAAGAACTCGTTGGCGAGCGACTTCATGACGAGGGCGACGCGCGGTTTTTCGCCCGCTTCCGGGGCGGAGGAACCGCCGCAGCCGGCAAGGGCGACGACGAGGGCGAACGCAAGGAACGGGGCGGACGAACGCAAGGGGTGCATGGGTTGCCCGCGAGTGTCGGCCCCGGCCGGACGCCCCGTCAAGACCGAGCCCGGCGCTCAGGCCGACGGGTCGACTTCCGGCGGAAGGGGCGTGAGCAGCACCTTGTCGATGCGGTGGCGGTCCATGTCCACGACCTCGAAGCTCCAACCCGCCCACGCAAAACGCTCGCCCGCGCGTGGGATGCGCCCGAAGCGGCGAAAGAAAAAGCCGCCGAGGGTCTGGTAATCCCCGGCCTCCTCGCCGGGCAACGCGGGGAGCGCGAGGCGAAGCCGGAGCTCGCGGACGTCCATCGCGCCGTCGACCAGCCACGAGCCGTCGTCGCGCCGGACGGCCTCGGGCTCGAGGCGGTCGCCGGGCTCGGGCAGGGCGCCGACGATCGCCTCCATCACGTCGATCAGGCTGACGATCCCCCGGACGGCGCCGAACTCGTCGGTGACGAGCGCGAGGTGCTTGCCGGTCTTCTTGAACGTGTCGAGCAGCTGGACCGCGTTGATCGCCTCGGAGACGAAGAGGGGCTTGACGAGGTGGTCGCGGAGCCGGTTGGGAAGGCCGAAGGCGGTGTTGGCCCAGAGGGCCTTGACCGAGACCATGCCGAGCACGTCGTCGGGCCTGCCCTCGACGACCGGGAAATGCGAGTGGCCGCTCGCCACGATCCGGCGCCAGTTGACCTCGTCGGGCTCGGCGAGGTCGAGCCAGACGATCCGGTCGCGGCGCGTCATCAGCTCGGTGACGGGGCGCTCGTCGAGCCGGAGCACGCCCTCGACCATCTGGCGCTCGGCCTTGTGGAAGACGCCGGCGTTGGCCCCCTGCTCGATGAGTTGGGCGATCTCCTCCTCGGAGGGGGGGGTCTCGATCTCGCGGCCGAGCCCGAGCACCTCGAGCACCGCGTTGGTCGAAACGGTGAGGAACCAGACCATGGGCGCGGCGATCCGCGAGACGAACGTCATCAGTCGGGCGACGGCCATGGCTCGTCGCTCGGGGTTGGCCAGAGCGAGCCTCTTGGGCACGAGCTCGCCGATGATGAGGGAAAAATACGTGATCGCGCCGACCACGACGATGATGGCGATGGCGTTGCGGTAGGGGGCGACGAGAGGCGCCTCGGCGAGCGCGCCCGCGAGCTTGCCCGAGAGGGTGGCGCCGCCGTAGGCCCCGGCGAGGATGCCGACGAGGGTGATGCCGATCTGGACGGTTGAGAGGAATCGCGTCGGGTTCTCGGCGAGCGCCAGCGCCGCCCGGGCGGAGGTCGAGCCGTCCGCTGCAAGCTTCCGCAACCGCGCCTTGCGGGAGGAGACGACCGCGATCTCGGCCAGCGCGAAAAGCCCGTTTGCGAGCAGGAGGAGGAAGAGGACCGAAATTTCGAAGAAGATGCCGTCCATGGAGACTCAGCCTTTCAGGGCGCCCGCGGTGATGCCCCGGATGAGGTGTCGCTGCACCAACAGGTAGAACGCGAGGATCGGAAGCGTGACCAGCGCCAGGCCGGCGAAGAGCATGCCGTAGTCGCTCTCGTACTGCGAGGTGATGGCGAGGTTGGCCAACCCCAGCGGGAGCGTGCGCGGCGCGTCCGGGCCTCCGCCCGAGAGGAACATGAATGCGTGGAAATACTCCTTCCAGATCCCGATGAACTGGAAGATCGCAACCGTCACCAAGCCCGGCCGGGCGAGCGGCAGGAGCACCCGCCAGAAGGCCGCCGCGTCGCCGCACCCGTCGATCACCGCCGCCTCGTAGAACGTGCGCGGCAGCCCGCGGAAGAAGCCCGCGAGGATGAAGATCGCGAAGGGCAGCCCGTTGGCGATGTAGACAAGGACGAGCCCGGCGAGGGAGTTGAGAAGCCCGAGCGAGCGCAGCCCGAAGAACAGCGGCACGATGCTCAATTGCGCCGGAATCATCAGCCCGGCGAGGAACAACCAGTAGGCGACCCGGCCCAGCGGATGGAAGAACCGGCTCAGCGCGTAGCCCGCCATCGCGCCGAGCAGGAGGATGCCGCCCACCGAGGCGACCGTGACCGCCACGCTGCTCGCGAAATAGGCCCCGAAGCGCCCCTCGCTCCACGCCCGCCCGAAGTTCCCCCACTGCGGACCGTCGCGGCCGAGCGGCGCGAGCGGATGGTGGAAGATCTCCGCGTCGCTCTTGAGCGAATTGGCCGCGACCCAGAACATCGGCAGCACGGTCCACGCGAGGTAGGCGAGCAGGGCCGCCAGCACGACGACCCGCCCCACCCTCGCCCCCGCCCCGCGCGCCCGCCGCCGGCTCATGACGAGGCCCCGTCCCCCCGCCGCAGCGCGAGCAGCGCCAGCCCCGAGCCGCACGCCACGAGCACGAACATCACCACCGCGATCGCCGTCGCCCGGCCGATGTCGAACTCCTTGAACATCGTCCCCACCATCCACGTGCCGAGCACGTGGCTGCCGCTCGCCGGATCCTGCGCGGTCAGCAGCCAGACCATCTCGAAGGTGTTGAGCCCGCCGATGACGATGAAGACCGCGGAGATCGCCACGACCTCGCGGATCATCGGCAGGGTGATCCGGAAGAACTGCGCCACCGGCCCGGCCCCGTCGAGCTCCGCCGCCTCGAAGTAGTGCTCGTCGATCCCCTGCATGGCCGCGAGGTAGAGCACGAGGTTGAAGCCGACCATCAGCCACACGTGGATCGGGATGAGCGCCCAGTAGAGCCGCGCCGGCGCCAGCCATGCGAAATCGCGGAAACCCAGGAGCCCGCGCACGAGCGGCCCGTCGCCCGTCCACGCCCGCAGCCATTCGCCGGCGGTGACGAGCGCGGCGTTGACCGCGCCGTTCGCCGGATCGTAGGCGGCGAGCCAGAGCAACGTCGCCGCGACCCCGCCGAGGATGTTGGGAAAGAGGAAACACGCCCGGAAGAGCCGCGCCCCCGCCACCCCGCGATGGATCAGCGCCGCGAAAAGCAGGGCGAGCGGCACGACGAAGGCCGCCGGCACGACCATCAGAAAGAGGTTCTTCCCCAACGCCTGCCAGAACACCTCGCTCTCGAACACCAGCCAGGCGAAGTGGTGCAGCCCCACCCACCTCCGCGGATTGAGCGCATCCCAGTCGCTGAAGGCCCAGACGAAACTCCCGAGCCCCGGCAGCAACACCGCCGCCGCGAACAAGGCGAAGGCCGGCGCCACGAACCCGGCCGCCAACCCCGGCCGCAGACGACCCAGCCACACGCTCTCCGCCCCGACCGGCGCCGCGTCCGTCGCGCCGGGGCTCCGCGCGCCGAGCCGCCGCAGGACCGCCCAACCGAGCCCGAGCGTCGCCGCGGCGAGGAGCGCGAGCAGCAGCGCGCCGCGCACCGGATGGCGGATCTCCACCGGCGCCGTCCGCCCCGCGCCCGCCTCCAGCCGCGCCCGGGCCGACGTCGCCGCCGCCTCGAGCCGCGCCCCGAACCCCGCCGCGTCGATCCTCCCCTCCACCAACGCCAGGCGCGCGTCGGTCAACGCCTGGTTCATCCCCGGCGGCTGGAGCAGGTTCGGAGGCACGCCGAACGACGCCCGCGCCCCCGCCAACAAGTCCGCCGTGTCGCGCATCCTCGGTGAGAAGAGCTCGCGCGGGATGCCGCGCACCGCCACCGGCGAGTCGGTCGCCCGCACGAAGGCCTCCGCCCGTTCCCGCGAGGTGAGGAACCGCAGGAAATCCACCGTCGCCCGCACCCGCTCCGGATCGTCGGAGGCGAAGACGAAGAAGAACTCGTTGCTCCCCTGCACGGCCGTCGGATCCCCGGCCGCCCCCGGCTCGTCGAAGACCGGAAAGTTCACCGCCCCCAGCTCGAAGCCCTCGGGGAACTTGCCCCGCATCTCGTTCACCAGCCACGAACCCGACACGACCATCGCCGCCCTCCCCTGGAGAAACGCGAGCTGCGCCGCGGTGTGCGTCATCCCCTCCCAGCCCGGCAGCAGGTTGCCGTCGGTGACGCGCCGGAAGGTCTCCGCCGCGCGCACGAAGCGCGGATCGGTGCGCGCCCCCGGCTCGAGCGCGTTGTAGGCGCGCCACCCCGCCGCCCCCGCGAGGGAGTGGTGCGCCGCCCGCAGGAAGGCGTCTCCATAACGCAGATACACGCCCGGCAGCGCGATCGGCGCCACCCCCTCCTCCCGGATCCGCGCGCACAACCCGAAGAATTCGTCCCACGTCCGCGCCGGCGCCCAGCCCCGCTCCCGGAAGAGCGCCTTGTTGTAGAAGAGGGTCCACGCGCTCTGCGCCAGCGGCAGGCCGTGGGTGCGCCCGTCGAGCGTCCAGGTGTCGAGCGCGCCGGGCAGGAACGTGTCGCGCCAGCGCCCGTCGCCCTCCCAGTCCGGGCCGTCGAGGAAGGGCGTGAGGTCGACGACCTTGCCCGCGCGGATGAGGTTGGTCCACGGCAGGTCCGCCGAGGTCGCGTCGGGCAGGCTCCCGTCGATCGCGCGCACCCGCATCCGATCGTGCATCCGCGGATCGCCGTGGACGACCAGCCGCACCCCCGGCCGGACCCTCTCGAACGCCCGCGCCGACTCCTCGAAGAACGCCGTTCCGTACCCGCCGGCGAAGACCGGGATCTCGATCGTCAGCGGCGGCCGCGGCCCGTCCGCACCGAAGGCCGTCACGCCCGCGACCAACGAGAAAAAAACCAGCCGGGCGATCCGCGAAAACCCCGCGTGCTCCGAAGTTCCGGTGGGCGCCCACCCCGCGCACCCGGAAGGGTCGGGCGGGACGCCCGCCCCGGCGCCCGGGACGGGCGCGCTCCCCGGACCGGGACGGAGGAGCATGGGACCGTGGACGCGCATCGACCCGGCCACGATTCACCGCCGGCCCAACCACGCGCAATCCAACTTTGCGCGAACCCGGGGATCGGCGAACGTTCCTGTCGGAAAGTGACTGGACAAAACTTGTCCAGTCTGTTGCAGTCCATCTCACGATGACGTCAGAAGGAAACCCCGGCGCTGCCTTCGGCGCGTGGCTGCGCGGGCTCCGCGAAGCGCGCGGCGCCCTTCTGCGGATCGCGGCGGCGGCGGCGGACATGGATCCGGCGCTGTTGAGCAAGATCGAGCTGGGCAGACGCTGCCCGACCCCGAGGCGTGCGGCGGCGCTTCGGCGCTTCCTCGGCGCGGACGCGGCGGAGTTCGACCGGCGTCTCCAGGCCGCGCGGTTCTGGCACAAGATCGGCCGGGATCCCGCCTTCGCCGTCGCGGTCGCCGCGCAAGTGCAGGAGGACGCCGCCGCCTACGGTGTGAACAAGCCTGTGAAGAAGAAATAACAACTCCTGATTCCCAGGCCTCCACTCTTCACCCACCCTCCCCCTTTCGCTCCGATGCCATCGCTTCATTTCAAAGGAAAGACCTTCGTGCAGAACCACCACCTCGCGGTGCCGTTCCACGAGCTGAAGCCGGTGAAATCGAAGGGCACGAGCCGGACTCCGAGCCTGCACGACAACCTGATCGTCGAGGGCGACAACCTGAAGGCGCTCAAGGCGCTGCTGCCGACCTACAGCGGCAAGGTGAAGTGCATCTACATCGACCCGCCCTACAACACGGGCAACGAGCACTGGCGCTACAACGACGCGGTCAACTCACCGATGATGCGCGAGTGGCTGGGCAAGGAGGTCGATCGCGACGACCTCACCCGCCACGACAAGTGGTGCTGCATGATGCTGCCCCGGCTGAAGCTGCTCCGCGAGTTCCTCACCGACGATGGTGCCATCTTCATTTCGATCGACGACAACGAGGTGCACCGGCTGCGGTGTTTGATGGACGAGGTGTTCGGGGAGGAGAACTTCGTTGCGAGCGTAGTTTGGCACAAGATGGATAGCCCCAAGAACACCGCGGTTCATCTCAGCGAAGACCACGAGTATCTGCTGCTCTATGCGAGAAACGCAGAAGTCTGGCGTCCGAACTCATTGCCGCGAACCGAAGCGATGATTGAGCGCTACAAGAATCCGGACAACGATGCACGCGGCCCGTGGTTGTTGAGTGATCTCGCAGCGAGGAACTTCTACGCTCAAGGACGATACCCGATCAAGACGCGGACCGGCAGAATTATTCCTGGACCACCCGCTGGAAGCTACTGGCGCGTCAGCAAGGATCGGTTCGATGAGCTTGAACGAGACAATCGGATCTGGTGGGGCACATCCGGCGACAACAGACCGGGGATAAAGCGATTCCTCTCAGAGGTTCGCGCCGGCGTCGT
>DAIPIQ010000178.1:0-8262 GCA_036770745.1 Opitutaceae bacterium
GCGCTCACGTGAGCGCGGCCCCGTTGAAGCTCCCGGATGGTGGAGGCCCGCGGTGTGTCCATATCCTCTCCGCGCTCACGTGAGCGCGGCCCCGTTGAAGCATCACGCCGGTGAGGTTGGTCGCGCCCGGTGCCGCCGCCTCGCCGCGCGCCTGAATCGGTTCCAGTTCGCGATGGCCGGGCGCCACGGCGAGCCGCACGTCGTCGACCTGCGCGCACCTTGACCGTGCTCCGCGGTCTGTGCATTCTCTGTGCGCCATGGGAAGCAAGACCATCTCTCTGGAGGAAGAGGCCTACCGGCTCCTGAAATCGCGGAAACTGCCCAGCGAGTCGTTCTCGCAGCTCGTGCGCCGGATGGAAGCCGAGCAACCCGCACTGACTGCGGGCGAACTCCTCGCCGCGACCGAGCCGCTCAAGGGCGTCGGCGCGGGCCCCCGTCGCCGCCGTGCTGGTCCTGGACACAAGTTTTCTCGTCGAGTTCGAGCGTGAGCGTCGCAGCGGTCGCGACGGAGCCGCGGTCGCCTACCTCGCCCGGCACCGCCCGATTCCGGTCGGCGTCAGCGTCGTCAGTCTCGGTGAGTTCGCCGAGGGGTTCGATCATCCGGTCTCGGTCGAGCGGTTCCTCTCGCGGTTCCGCGTGCTCCAGCTGTCCCGATCGATCGCCTACCGCGCCGCAGCGATCCAATCTTCTCTCGCGCAGCGACTCGGGGAAAATGACGCCTGGATCGCCGCAACCGCCATCACCTACCGGGCGCGCCTTGTCGGTCGCGAGGCATCTTTCGCGCGCGTGCCCGGGCTCGACTACGACCGCTTCTAGATCGGGCTGGGGGCGCGAAAGATGTCGTCGGGGTGCTTGTGACGCCTGGCGCGCTTGGGCCCGGCCGCCGGCCGGACCGATCCATGATGCGGAACCAATCACCACACCATCGACATGAAGAGAACCCCCACCGCCGCGGCGCTCCTGCTCGTCGGCGTCCTCGCCGCCGAACGCCTTGGCCGGAGCCCCGGGCTCAACGCCCTCCCCCGGCTCCGAGATTCGTGGCTCTCCGCGCTCACGTGAGCGCGGCCCCGTTGAAGCCCGTCGTAGAGGGCAGGCGGGACGCCCGCCTCCACCTCTTTGCGCTCTCGTAGCCGCCGCCGGCATCGGCAGGAGCCTCGCGTCGCCGGTCCCCGGCAACCTCGCGGCTTCCGCGATCCCGACGACCAGCGGGGTCGGCTCTGCCTCGAGCTGATCGATATCGACCTCTTCGCCCGCCAGCTCGAAGCGCTCCGCAAGCGTCAGGGCCCGCGCCTGCGCTGACGCCGGGCATTCCATCGGCAGGCCAGCTCGAGCACGATCATGCCCACGATCCAGATGGCCACGACATAGGGGCCGGATCCCGTCGTCAGCTCGAAGAACGGAAACAACACGATCGTCGGTAGCAGGACCAGCAGCCACGGCAAGGCGAGCAGGACGAGCAGCATCTGCATGACACGCCCAGCACGATCGAAGTGCTGGTGAGGATCAAGCGCGAGCGCATCGGCGCGGTCCGTAGGCCCGTGGCCACCTTCCCGTCCTCGGAAGCCGAGGTGCGGAGGGCGGTTACGAGGGCACGGGAGGCGAGATGATTCTTCGGGGTTTTCTCCTTTTCGCGCGATTCTTCGCGAACCTCCCCACGCCTCTCGGCGAGAGGCGTGCCACCCACACCGGAGCACCACCCGCTCGGTGTCCGTGGATCGACCCAGTCAGAACGGCCGACCGTAAGACAGTGGCGCTTCGCGCCCACGGTCCGAACGGCCGACCATCCCAACATCTTCCATCTCCCATCTCCCATCTCCCATCTTCCATCATCCCTCCGCCTTCTCCGGTTCAGCCGCCAGGTCTTCGTGCGCGCGGGGGCCGGGGGTCGTCAATCGGAGATCCCGAGCCAGAGTGCGGGCTGGGTGACGGCCATGTTGCGGCGGACTTCCGGCGTAGCGGGATCGGGCTCGAGGCGGCGCCAGAGCTCCAGGCAGTCCTCGCGACCCAGGCGGAGGCCGGCGACGAGCAGCGCCGGCTGCCGCACGGGCCACTCCTCGAACCAGGCGACGTCGGCGGAGTACGGCCAGGCGGACCGGTCACGGAGGAATGGATACAGGAAGGCGACGGCCGTCGCGACGCCCCGGCCGTCGGGCAGGCTCCAGGCCACGAGGTCGAGCGCCGGGGTCGAGAGGACCTCGGCGAGCAGGGCGACGTTGTCGAGTTGGAAGATCGAATAGCCGTAGGGCTTCGTGCGGGCGAGCTCGCGGGGAAACCCGCCGTCGACCGCCATCTGGTCGGGGATGACGTGCTCTTGGAAGTCGCGGCGCGCCCGCTCCAGCACGGCCTCGTCGCCGACGAGCCGCGCGAACACCGCCGCCTGGAGCCAGTAGGCGACGCGGTGGTTGTTCACGGTGGCGGCCTCCTCGCGACCGTTCGGGTGCTCGAGCATCCAGCGCAGGTACTCGGCGAACCAGGTCCGCACCGCCGCAAGGGTGTCGGGCGGGACCGGGGCGTCGCGAAGGGCGACGGCCGCCAGGGCGACTTCGCAAAGGTGGAGGGTGTCGATGATCCCGATGCCCCGACCGGGCGTGACACCGGGGATGGCCTGGGCGAAGCGGAGGTGGGGGTGCATCCGGGTGGCCGGGTCGACGAAAAAGGCGCGGAGGTGGCGCGCGGCGGCGGCGGCGTGGCGTTCCTCGCGCGTGAGCGCCCAGGCGGCGGCGAGGGCGGCGACGTGGTCGCGCATCTCGCGCAGCAGCAGACGGTGGGCGTCGAAGTTCGCGGGGTTGGTCTCGCCGTCGCGCCGGACGTAGGGCAGGCCGTCGGGGGTGGCGGGATTCGGCCACCAGTAGTCGCCCATCGAGAGGAAGTCACCGGGCACGGCCCCGGCGGCGACGGCATGGTCGGGCAGCGGGGCGGAGCGGAGGCTCACGGGCTCGCGCCTCGCCGCCGCGTCGGCGAGGCGGAGGATGCGGGCGCGATCCCACTCGAGCACCCGGGTGCGGGACTCGTTCGCGGAAAGTTGCGGGAGCGCGAGCACGAGCAGCGGGAGGAGCAGACGAAACGGATTCATGCGGAGGCGGACGGGAAGAATGGAAGATGGCAGATGGGAGATGGAAGAAGGATGAAGTGCGAAGTGCGAAGTGAGAAGGGCGAGGTGGCGTGACTTCGTCGATGGGCGTGAGCGTGTTTTCCGCCGTTCAAGCGGGTCACAGAGGTCACGGAGAGCGATCGGCGAGTTCACGGAGCGGTCGTTGCAGAACGGCGTCCCTGCCTCGTCGATTCGCCGAGGAGGAGAAGCGTCGAGGTTGCCGGAACCTCCTCGAGGTCCCGCGACCGCGGCGACTTCCTCGGCAATCTCCGCTCCAACCAGGTCGAGCACGCGCCACGCGCGATCCGCACTTCTGCGGCCGGTCCGTGGTTCGACCCCGGTCCGACGGACCGGCTGTCCGCCCATCTCCCATCTTCCATCCTCCAGCTCCCATTCACCATCATCGTTCTCCCTTCCCTCGGCGACCCCGGCGGCCCTTCCGCACGGGATGCGAGGGGGCACGGATCCGGAGGTTCGTCGGATCCGTGCCACCGGGAGGCTCGTGGGCGCCGGAATCCCGGCTCAGAACGAGAACGTGTTGGAGATCTCGTAGGAGCGGGCGGGATTGACGGCCCAGATCGGAGAGCCGTCGGGGTTGGCGGCGAAGAGCCGCAGCCCGGTCTCGCCGAAGAGGTTCTGGGCGTTGAACTGGAGGCGCCAGGTGATCCGGTCGTTGAGCTTGCGGGTGTAGGTGGCGAAGACGCCGCCGGCGATCACGGAGCCGCTCTTGTGGACGATCGAGGTTTCGGCGACGCGGCCGGGGAAATTGGTGAGGCCGCCGATGTTGAAGAGCTCGTCCTTCTGGCCGTAGCCGATGATCTTGCCGGACTCCCAGCGGACGTTGGAGCCGAGAGTGATTCCCTTGAGGCGACCCTCGAGAAACTTGTAGCGGCCGACGAACATCGCGTTCCATTCGGAGATGCCGCGGTTGGACGTGCCCTCGCGGTTGATCTCGCCGACGTACTGGGCGGCCACGTTGGTGGCGAAGTTCTCGGCGAGAAACGAGGAGCCCGTGTTGGTGGTGGATCCATCAAGGCGCAGGCCCTCATCGAAGTAGCGCTTGTAGAACGGTGCCCGCACCTCGAGGAAGTCCGCGACCTCACGACCGACGTCGGTGATCTCGTTGTCGAGCTGGCTGACGCTGGCGACGATGTCCCAGTTGCGGTTGGGCCGGTAGGAGATTTCGAGGGAGGCGCCCTTGGAGATGCGGTCCTCGGTGCTGGCGGCGTTGGGGGCGCGCTGGTACGGGTCCGAGGTGGGGACGCCGAGCGGCGAGATCGTGGTCCACTCCGCAAGGCGACCGGCGGCCTGGATGGCATTGTAGAGGTTGTTCTCAAAGCCGGCGATACGCAGGCCGGCGACGGCGGTGGCGCTGGTCGCGTCGTCCTGCGAGGATTTGAACCAGCCGAGCCGCAGATCGAGTCGGTTCTCGAACAACGTCAGGCCGACGCCGAGCTCCTCGGTGTTGCCGCTCTGGGGCCCGAGGTTGCGGTAGAGGGGATCCTGCCGCGGGGTGGTGGCGGCGAAGTTCTCCGACTCGTTGGCGAAGACCCGGAGGTTGTCGGTGATCTTGTAGACGATGCTCTTGGTCGCGGTGTCGGCGGAGTTCGTGTAGATCGAGCCTTCGGGGAGGTACTCCTCGCGGGTGGCCCCGGGGATGCTCCCGAACGGGAACGTTGAATTCAGCGGAAGGATGCCGGTGAACGAGTCCACGTTGTCCCGCCGCCAGCCGAAGAGGGTGATGATGCGGCGGTCCCAGAAGAAGCTCTGGAGCGAGAGGCCGACGCCGTCGTTCTTCTGGATCGTATAGGTGCGGCCTCCGCCGACCAGATGGCGCTCGTAGCGGACGGGCTCGGGGGAGGTCTGCCAGGCGTTGGGCGTGACGGTGTTGTTGAAGAAGCGGTAGGTGTAGGAGCGATCCCACTGATTGGCGACGTTGGTGGGGAAGCCGGTGAAACGCAGGGCGGTGTCGCCCACCTGCACGGGGTCGCCGACGTACCACATCTGCATCGACCAGCGGTTGGCGGAGGTGGTGGTGTTGCCCGCGGCGGGAAGGACGCCCGGGATGTCGTTGATCACCTGGTAGTGCCAGCGGTAGCCGAGGCGGTCGACCTCGGCGTCGTTGAACACGCCGGTCAGGCGGTGGAGGCCCAGCCAGCCGAAGCGCTCGGTCTTCTTGGCGAAGTCGAAGTCGTAGTTGGCCTGCACGACCCACGTCTGGGCGACGCCGTCGTTGTACTCGCCGAGCGGCCGTCCGTAGATGAAGGGGCGGAGGAAGTTCGGGTTCGCGCGCCCGTCGGGCAGGTTCTTGGTGATGTCGAGCGAGATCTGGTTGGTCTGGGTGATCGTGCCGAAGTACTGCTCGAGCTCGCGGGTCTCGCGCTGGTAGCTGGCGGAGACGTAGAAATCCTTGGAGATGCGCTGGTCGACCGTGAAGTAGAACTTGCGCCCGTCCTCCTGGCGGTAGTTGCCCGGGAGGGCGCCGATCTCGGTGGTGCGGAAGGGGAAGATGCCGGTGTCGGTGACCTGGGGGTCGGCGGAGAAGAACGCGCTGTTTTCCCGGGCGGCGCCGCTGCGCGCGAACTGCCGCAGGGGGCTGCCGTTGCCGCCGGCGATCGTGCGGTTGCGCATGATCGTCACGACGTTGTCGAGGGGGTTCTCCCACTGGCCGGGCGAGTAGATGAGCGTCGTGCCCCCGGCCTGGGTGTCGAGGGGCCGGCGGATCAACCCGAGGTTGACCGGCGTGCCGTTGGCGAGGGTGAACGTGCTCGCGGGCGGGGTGCCGCCGGTCTGGATGAGCGGATCCCAGAAGAAGGCGGCGTCGAGCTGCGCCTGGGTGAGCTGGGGTGCGTAGGTGTTGTAGAGCGAGAGCCACTCCGAGACGTTGTCCTGGACGGTGCGGAAGTTCGGCCGGCGGCCGCTCGTGTCGTTGCCCTCGAAGTAGGCGCGGATCGTCGTGCCCGAGTAGGGCTGGAAGGTGGACGTGAGGAAGATCCGGTGGTCCTCCTGGAAGGCGGTCTTCACCTGGTAGCGCGTGTCGTTGTGCAGCGCGACCGCCCGCACCGCGAGCACGTCCTTCACGAGGACCTGGTTGAAGTCGGCGACGACGCGGTTCGAGCCGAAGTTGTCGAACTTCGTCTCGATCCGGCCGGAGTTGCGCCGGGTGTTGGCGATCTTGGTGGACGAGTTCACGAGGCCGGCCGGCTCGGCGAGGCCGAAGAGGATGGAATTCGCTCCGCGGAGCAGCTCGCTGCGGTCGGTGTTGTAGCGGTCGGTGGCCCCGAGGACCTCGATGTAGTTGATCGTGGTCGTCGCGCGACCGAGGCCGCGCACCCGCACCTCGCCGGAGCGGTTGTTGTTGTCGCCGAAGTCGCCGCCCACGTAGCCGTTGGCGCTTCCGAGCGAGGCGACGTTCTCCTGATGGTAGGTCGAATCGTTCTCCGCGCCGGCGACGAAGGCGAGCGCGCCCGCGACGTCGATCGCGCCGAGGTCGTCCATGAACTCGTTGGTCAGGACCGAGACCGAGGCCGCGATGTCCTTGAGGTCGGTCTTCAACCGGCTGGCCGCGGTGGTGACGGTGCTGCCGTAGCCCTCGTCGACGGAGGAATCGACGACGAAGGGGGAGAGCTCGATCGCGTCTCGATCGTCGGTGGTGGAGGAAGCTGGCGTGGTCTGCTGGCCGTGGAGCACGGAGGCGCACAGCAAGAGGGGCGCATGGCGGGCGAGATGGCGGAGTCGTGTCTTCATGGGTCGGAGTCGAGGGGACTGGGGTTGCGGTGGACTACAGAGGGTGGAAGGGCGCAACGGACGGGGGCGAACGGAACGCGAAGCCAGTTCGGGGGGACCGGTGGGGTTGGGGGATCCGAGGCAGGCGGGGAACTTGGCTAGAATACCTCGAGCCGACACTCCGGAACCATGGACAACTGACGCAAGTTTTGTCCCTTTGCCGCTTCCCGGCGGGATGGGATCCTCCATCGACCGCAACGCAGCGCGGCGGAGCGGCGACCCGTTCGGTATCCGGACTCCCCCTACTCCTCCGGACTCGGCCCGGTCGAAGGGAGTCGCGCCCGGATTCCCTCGAGCGCCTCGCGAATCCGGGCGTCGGAGAAAACCTCGAGCCCGTGTCGGACGAGTTCGGCGGCCTCGACGACACCGCCGGTGCGCAGGTTCAGCTCCGCGGCCGGCACGATCAGATTCGGATCCGAAGGAAAGTTGACGGCGCCCTGGTTGACCACGCGGAGATCGTCGGGCCCGGGCAGGCGGAGGGCGCGCAACCACACCCGCGCCGTCAACTCCGCGACCTCGGCGTCGGGCGGGCCGGCTTCGCGCGCGGTCCGAAGCGGCTCGAGCACTCGGGCGATGGCGGCCGAGTCGAGCCCGCCCCCGCCCGTCGCCTCCAACGCTCCGGCCAACCGGAGCCGGGCGAGCGCGAGATGGGCTCGCGCGGGGCGGACCCCGCCCGCGACGGCCGCGGCGAGGAAGGTCTCGGCGCGGTCGTTCCGCCCCTGCCGGACGGCCTCGAGACCGAGGGCGGCGAGGAGCTCCGGCTCGCGTGCTCCGCGCGCATACGGACCGGTGAGCACGAGTCCGCCCTCCGCATGTCTTCCGGCCTTCCCGAGGGCCTCGCCCACGAGTCGACCCGCGACGCCGTCGGCCGCGTCGCCGAGTTCGAGCCGGGGCGGCTCGACAAGGGTCGCGCCATCGCGCCCGACCAGGCGGATCGCCTTGTGGTCGGTGAACTCCACGTAGCCCCGGAGTTCCGCCTGAAGCCGGCGCATGGAGAGTCCGAAACACTCCTCGACGAGCGCCTCCGAGACGGGTGCCACGGAGAGGCGATCGACGAGACGGAGGAAGCCCGCGCGATGGCGCAGCCCGCGCCCGTAGAGACACATGTGCACCCAAGCGAAACACTGCGCCGACCACTGGCGGTCGACCGCCGCCCCCTGCCCGCGCTCCATCATCTCGAGCAGCGGCGACAGCGAACGCCCCTGGAGCAACTCGCCGAAATCGCCGACGCGCGATCCGTCGAAGCCGTCGCCGATCCGCGCGAAATGGATCGCCCGTCGATCGACCTCGATCCCGCCCAGCAACCGCACCACGCCCTCTTCGAACCACGGAATCACCCGACCGTGCATCCGGCCGCGGAGGAGATGCCGGAAATACTCCGAGGA
>DAIPIQ010000014.1:0-5100 GCA_036770745.1 Opitutaceae bacterium
CAGAACCTCCTCGGCAAGCGCGTCGACTACTCCGGGCGTTCGGTCATCGTCATCGGGCCCGAGCTCAAGCTCAACCAGTGCGGGCTCCCCAAGAAGATGGCGCTCGTGCTCTTCGAGCCGTTCATCATCCGCCGCCTCAAGGAGCTCGGCTTCGTGCACACCGTCCGCGGTGCGCGCAAGATGATCGAGAAAAAGTCCCCCGAGGTCTGGGACATCCTTGAGGAAGTGACCAAGGGCCACCCGGTTCTCCTGAACCGCGCGCCGACCCTGCACCGCCTCTCCATCCAGGCCTTCGAGCCCGTGCTCATCGAGGGCGAGGCGATCCGCATCCACCCGCTCGTCTGCACCGCCTACAACGCCGACTTCGACGGCGATCAGATGGCCGTGCACGTCCCGCTCTCCCTCGAGGCGGTCATGGAGGCGAAGCTGTTGATGATGTCGACGAACAACATCTTCTCCCCTTCCAGCGGCAAACCGATCCTCACCCCGTCGCAGGACATCGTGCTGGGCTCCTACTACCTCACGATCAAGCCCCGCAAGGAACCCGCCAAGGGCGAGCGCGTGCCGCTCCTGGGCTCGTTCGACGAGGTGCTCTTCGCCGAGCTCGACGGCAGCCTCCGCACCCACGACTGGGTCGAGGTGCCCAACCCCGACTTTGGTCGCGACACCGTCTTCGGCGACCGGGACCGCAAGGTCATCCGCACGACCGTCGGGCGGGTCAAGTTCAGCCAGATCTGGCCGCGCGAACTCGGGTTCATCAACTTCCCGGTCGCCAAGGGCAAGCTCGGCGACCTCATCCTCAACACCTACAAGTCGGCGGGAGGCCAGGCCACGGTCGAGACCCTCGACCGGCTCAAGGAGCTCGGGTTCGCCGTCGCCACCAAGGCGGGCATTTCCATCGGGATCGACGACATGATCATCCCGCAGGAGAAGGGCGGGATCGTCGCCGGCGCGCGCAAGCGCATCGAGGAGGTCGAGGCGCAGTACCGCCGCGGCATCATCACCACCGGCGAGCGCTACAACAAGATCATCGACATCTGGACGAGCGCGACCGACCAGATCGCCAAGGCCGTGTTCGAGAAGCTCGAAGGCAACGACGGCAAGCCCGGCATCAACCCGGTCTTCCTCATGATGGACTCGGGCGCGCGCGGCAACCGCCAGCAGGTGCGCCAGCTCTGCGGCACCCGCGGCCTCATGGCCAAGCCCTCGGGCGAGATCATCGAGCGGCCGATCCTCTCCTCGTTCCGCGAGGGGTTGACCGTGCTGGAATACTTCATCTCGACCCACGGCGCCCGCAAGGGCCTCGCGGACACCGCCCTCAAGACCGCCGACTCCGGCTACCTCACCCGCAAGCTCTGCGACGTGGCGATGGACGTCATCATCACCAACGAGGACAACGGCAACCGCGACGGCATCTGGAAGCGGGCGATCTTCGAGGGCGACGACGAGATCGTGGCGCTACGCGAGCGCATCGTCGGTCGTTTCTCCAGCGACGACATCCCCAACCCGCTCAACCCGTCCGAGTACCTCGTGCGGTCCGCCGAGTTCATCTCGGAGGACATCGCCGCGCGGATCGACGAATCGGGCATCGAGCGGGTCAAGGTCATGTCTCCGCTCACCTGCACCGCGCAGAACGGCATCGACGCACGCTGCTACGGCATCAATCCCGCGACCAACCGGGTGGCCAAGGCCGGCGACGCGGTCGGCATCATCGCGGCCCAGTCCATCGGCGAGCCCGGCACCCAGCTCACGATGCGCACGTTCCACATCGGCGGCGTCGCCAGCAAGATCTTCAAGAACCCCGAGATCTCGGTCCGCAACGCCGGCATGCTGAAGTTCCGCGGCCTCCGGACGGTGCAGACCAAGGAGGGCGCGAACATCGTGCTCAACAAGACCGGCTCCGTGCAGCTCCTCGACGACGAGGGGCGCGAGCTCGAGGCCTACGACATCGTCGTCGGCTCCGTCCTCCTCGCCTCCGACGGCGACCGGGTCGAGAAGGGCGCCCGCATCGCCGTGTGGGATCCCTACAACATCCCCGTCCTCTCCGAGAGGGAGGGCGTCGTGTCGTTCCGCGACATGATCCCCGGCGTGACGATCAAGCGCGAGCTCGATGAGAGCACCGGCCGGATCGCGACGACCGTGATCGAGCACAAGGAGGACTTGAACCCGACGGTCGCGATCCTCGATCGCGCCACCGCGAAGCCGATCGCCACCTACGCCATCCCCACCGGCGCCCAGGTCGTCGTCAACGAACGCGACGAGATCTCCGCCGGTTCGCTCCTCGCGAAGACGCCGCGGCAGGCCTCGAAGACCCGCGACATCACGGGTGGTCTCCCGCGCGTGGCCGAGCTTTTCGAAGCCCGGCGACCGAAGGATGCGGCCGAGATGGCGCGCATCGAGGGCGTGGTCTCGATGGGCGGCACCGTCCGCGGCAAGCGGCGCCTGATCGTCACCAACGAGGAGGCGGGGCAGGAGGAGGAGCACCTCATCCCGCACGGCAAGCAGATCATCGTGCAACCGGGAGATCGCGTCACCAAGGGCCAGCACCTCACGGAGGGTTCGGCCGATCCGCACGAGATCCTCGAGATCCTCGGGCCCGCGGCGCTCTACGACTTCCTCCTCAACGAGGTTCAGGAGGTCTACCGGCTCCAGGGCGTCACGATCAACGACAAGCACATCGAGGTGATCGTCCGCCAGATGCTCCGCAAGGTCCGCATCACCGACCCGGGCGACTCGGAGTGGTTCTGGGGCGAGCAGATCGAACGCAGCAGCTTCCTTCGCGAAAACCGGCGTCTGGTCGAGGCGGGCGGCAAGCCGGCCGAGGCCGAGCCGATCCTCCTCGGCATCACCAAGGCCTCGCTGGAAACCGAGAGCTTCATCTCCGCGGCCTCCTTTCAGGAAACCACGCGCGTGCTCACCGATGCCGCGACGCTCGGCAAGGTCGACACGCTCAACGGCTTCAAGGAAAACGTGATCATGGGGCACCTCATCCCCGCCGGAACCGGTCTGCCGAAATACCGGAACGTGCGCATCGTGCTGCCCCTCGGAGCGGACGGCATCGACGCGCCCGCGGAGACCACGAGCGAAGTGGGCTGATGCGCCTCGCAGCGATTTGAGTCGAAGAGCCGCGGCCGGAAGCCGCGGCTCTTCTTTTTTGGCGCACGCGAGGGGAACGATCCGCTCGTCGAAAAATCCGAGAAACACCTTGTCATGCGGGGGATCGTTTGCTCCGCTCACCGCTTCCCGTCGCGCCTCGCCTGCGCTCGCCATGCAGCTCCGGGTTCGACGGCCCAAACGTAGTTTTTCCGGCGCCTCATCCGCCGCGTTCGATGTTTTCCCGTTTGTGGGAAAAATCTCTTGAACGAGAGGATTCGGGTGCTACCGTCCAAACTTTTTCCACTTCTCCATCGCATCATGCCAACCATCAACCAGCTTGTCCGCAAAGGACGGAGCAAGGCCCGGGCCAAATCCAAATCGCCGGCCTTGGACAGCAACCCGTTCCGTCGCGGCGTCTGCGTGCAGGTCATGACCCGCACGCCGAAGAAGCCGAACTCCGCCATCCGCAAGGTGGCCAAGGTTCGCCTGACCAACGGCAATGAGGTGATCTCCTACATCCCCGATGAAGGGCACAATCTCCAGGAGCACAGCATCGTGCTCGTCCGCGGTGGTCGCGTGAAGGACCTGCCCGGCGTTCGCTACCACATCGTCCGCGGCACGCTGGACGCCCTCGGGGTGGAGAAGCGGCGGCGGAGCCGCTCGAAATACGGCGTGAAGCGCCCGAAAGCCGGAAAGTGATCCCCCATGTCACGTCGTCGTAAAGCAACCAAGCGCGAGCGGCTCCCGGATGTGCGGTACAACAGCACGTTGGTCGCGCACCTCATCAACGCCATCATGGAGTGCGGCAAGCGCACCACGGCCCAACGCATCGTCTACGGAGCCTTCGAGAAGGTCTCCGAGAAGCTCGAGAAGGGCGACCCGGTCGACATCCTTCTCGGGGCCCTCGAGAACGTGCGCCCCAAGCTCGAGGTGAAGAGCCGCCGCGTCGGCGGCGCCACCTATCAGGTGCCGGTCGAGATTTCGTTCGAGCGTCAGGAAAGCCTGGCTCTCCGTTGGATCGTCGACGCCGCCGACGGCCGGAAGGGCACGCCGATGCGCGACGCCCTCGCCGCCGAGATCGTCGACGCCTACAACAACACGGGGACGATCGTCAAAAAGAAGGACGACGCCCACAAGATGGCGCAGGCCAACCGCGCCTTCGCCCACCTTCGCTGGTAATCCCGATGTCCGTAGCCACGACCAAGGACAAACTGTCTCCGGCCAACGCCCCCGGTCGCGCGTATCCCATGGAGTGGACGCGCAACATCGGCATCGCCGCGCACATCGACGCCGGGAAGACGACCACCACGGAGCGCATCCTCTACTACACCGGCGTGGTCCACAAGATGGGCGAGGTGCACGAGGGCACCGCCGTGACCGACTGGATGGAGCAGGAGCGCGAGCGCGGCATCACCATCACCTCCGCCGCCATCTCCTGCACGTGGACGACCTCGACCGGGCCGTTCGCCAACATCCAGCAGCGGATCAACATCATCGACACCCCCGGTCACGTGGACTTCACGGCCGAGGTCGAGCGCTCGCTTCGCGTCCTCGACGGGGCCGTGGCCGTGTTCTGTGCGGTGGCCGGCGTGCAGCCGCAGTCCGAGACCGTCTGGCGACAGGCGACGAAGTACAACGTGCCGCGCATCGCGTTCGTCAACAAGATGGACCGGACGGGTGCGAACTTCCTCGGGGCGCTCGACGACATGCGCAAGAAGCTCAAGGCGAACGCGCACCCGCTCTACCTGCCCATCGGGCAGGAGGAGAACTTCAAGGGGCTCGTCGACCTGGTCACCCTGAGCGCGGTCCTCTTCGACGAGTCCGACCCGATGGGCGTGAAGTCCATCCCGACCGAGATCCCGGCGGACCTGGCGACGCCGGCCCTGCACGCGTTGATGTTCAGCAAATACGGATTCGCCAATTCGCTGGATTTCATGCTCCGCGCGCAGAACAAGCGCCTTGATCCGGCCGATCCGTTTTTCGGCACTTTCCGGCCCGAGGGCT
>DAIPIQ010000014.1:5110-33958 GCA_036770745.1 Opitutaceae bacterium
GAAGTCCATCCCGACCGAGATCCCGGCGGCCAT
The DNA here is from genome assembly GCA_036770745.1 of Opitutaceae bacterium. Classification (GTDB taxonomy): domain Bacteria; phylum Verrucomicrobiota; class Verrucomicrobiia; order Opitutales; family Opitutaceae; genus DAIPIQ01. Next base: position 5,144 of record DAIPIQ010000014.1, read on the forward strand.
GGCCGACGACGTGAAGTTGTTCCGCGAGGGCCTCATCGAGGCGGTCTCCGACTTCGACGACGCCATCGCCGAGAAGTACCTCGGTGGCGAGGAGATCGGCGCGGACGAGCTTCGGCTTGCGATCCGCAAGGCGACCGTCGCCCAGAGTTTCGTCGGTGTCATCCCCGGCTCGGCCTTCAAGAAGAAGGGCGTGCAGCGGCTCCTCGACGCGGTGGTCAACTACCTCCCGAGTCCGCTGGATCTACCGGCGATCAACGCCGAGAACAGCGATGGCGCCCCGGTCTCCCTGCTTCCCGACGACAAGAACAAGCCCACCGCGCTCGCGTTCAAGCTCTGGAGCGATCCGCACGTCGGCAAGCTGGTGTTCATCCGGGTCTACTCGGGCACGTTGAGCAAGGGGGCTTCGCTCTACAATCCGCGCACCCGCCGCACCGAGCGCGTGAGCCGCCTCATGCTGATGAAGGCCGCGTCGCGCGAGGACATCGACGTCGCCTACGCCGGTGACATCTGCGCCGTCATCGGCGTGAAGGGCGTCATCACCGGGGACACGCTTTGCGACGAGGATGTCGACATCCGCCTCGAGCCCCCGACCTTCCCCGAGCCCGTCATCTCGATGTCGATCGAGCCGAAGACGAAGGCCGACCAGGAGAAGATGTCGATCGGCCTCGGTCGCCTCGCCGAGGAGGATCCCACCTTCCACGTCACCACCAACCAGGAGACGGGTCAGACGCTCATCGCCGGCATGGGCGAGCTGCACCTCGAGATCATCCGCGACCGGCTCTTCCGCGAGTTCAAGGTCGAGGCCGACGCGGGCAAGCCGCAGATCGCCTACCGCGAGTCCATTACCGGCGAGGCCGAAGGGGTGGGGAAGTTCATCCGCCAGTCCGGTGGTCGCGGTCAGTACGGCCACGCCGTGATCAAGCTCGTCCCCAACGAAAAGGGGAAGGGCAACGAGGTCCTCAACGAGATCGTCGGCGGCGTCATCCCCAAGGAATACATCAAGCCCACGATCGAGGGCATCCTGGAGGCCGCCAACAACGGCACCGTCGCCGGATTCCCCGTGGTCGACTTCAAGGCCAGCATCATCGACGGCAGTTTCCACGAGGTCGACTCGTCGGAAATGGCGTTCAAGATGGCGGGCATCTTCGCCTTCAAGGAGGCCATGAAGGCCGCCTCCGCCATCCTCCTCGAGCCGATCATGAAGGTCGAGGTCTCGACGCCCGAAGACTACCAGGGCGACCTGATCGGCGACATCAATCGCCGCCGCGGTCGCGTCCACAACATGGAGAGCAAGGGCGGGGCCTGCCTCATCACCGCGCACGTGCCGCTCGAAATGATGTTCGGCTACGCCACCGACATCCGCTCCCTTTCCAAGGGCCGCGCCAGCTACTCGATGGAACCGTCCCACTTCGAGCAGGTGCCGCAGCAGATCCTCACCCGCATCGTGGAAACCTCCACCCGCGCCCCGGCCCGCTCCTAACCGACACTTCGCCATGAAAGGCCAACGAATTCGCATCCGCCTGCAAGGGTTCGACTACCGGGTGATCGACCAGTCCGCCACCGAGATCGTCGACACCGCCAAGCGCTCCGGAGCCCGGGTCGCGGGCCCCGTGCCGCTGCCGACCCGCATCGAGAAGCTCACGGTCAACCGCTCCCCCCACGCCGACAAGAAGTCGATGGAGCAGTTCGAGATCCGCACCCACAAGCGGCTCATCGACATCATCGAACCCACCGCCCAGACCGTGGACGAGCTGAAGAAGCTCAACCTCCCCTCGGGCGTGGACATCACCATCAACGTCTGAGCAACGCCGGGACGAAACCGACACGGAATCCGAAACCAGATAGAGCGGCGACCGCCGCCTCGTCTAATGTAGGTACCCGAAAAACGGAGACGCGCTCCACCTACCGCTTAGAAACATGATCACCACACTTTTGGGCACGAAGCTGGGCATGACCCAGATCTACGACGACGGGAACGTCCTGGTCCCCGTCACCGTCGTCCAGGCCGGACCCTGCCCGGTCCTTCAGGTGAAGTCGCCCGAGAAGGACGGCTACCACGCCGTCCAGATCGGATTCCGCAAGATCAAGGACAAGAACTCCACCGGCGGCGAACGCGGTCATGCGCGCAAGGCCGGCTGCGACCCGGTCGCGATCTTGAGCGAAGTGCGGCTCGCCGCGGCCGCCGCGGTCAAACCGGGCGACGTCCTCACGGTCGACGCCACGTTCAAGGAAGGCCAGTTGGTCGACGTCATCGGCGTGACCAAGGGCAAGGGCTTCCAGGGCGTGGTGAAGCGCTTCCGTGTCGGCGGCGGACCCGCCGCCCACGGATCGATGTTCCATCGCCGCATCGGTTCGATCGGCATGAGGCAGACGCCGGGCCGCACCTGGAAGAACCAGTCGATGCCGGGCCACATGGGGGCCGTGAAGCGGACGATCCAGAACCTCCGCATCGTGAAGATCATCGCGGAAAAGAACATCGTCCTCATCCGCGGGGCGATCCCCGGAGCCAACGGCGACGACGTCATCGTGCGGGCCGCCATCAAGGCGAAGCGGTAAGCGAACACCACCCCGGACATGAAATTCAAGGTCTACAATTCCGACGGCACCTTCTCCCGCGAAGTGGAGTATGCCGACATTCCCGTGTTCGAAGGCGCGAAGGGCGTCCAGGCCGTGAAGGAGGTCGTCGTCGCCCAGGCCGCGAACGCCCGCCAGGGCACGCATTCCACCAAGACCCGCGGCGAAGTCCGCGGTGGTGGCAAGAAGCCCTGGCGCCAGAAGGGCACCGGGCGCGCGCGCCAGGGCTCGACCCGCGCTCCGCACTGGTCGGGGGGCGGCGTCGCCTTCGGACCGAAGCCCCGCGACTACTCGAAGAAGGTCAACGCCAAGGTGAAGGCCCTCGCCTTCCGGCGCGCGTTCTTCGACCGGGCCGTGGCCGGCGAGATCGACGTCATCGAAAAGATCGACGTGCCCTCCGCCAAGACGCGCGACCTCGACGTCGTGCTCAAGCGCATCCTTCCGAAGGGCCGACTGCTCGTGGTCGATGCCGCGGCCGACGAGTCCGCCGCCCGGGCCGCCCGCAACCTCGCCGACGTCGACACGACGCTCGCCGCGCTTCTCAACACCACCGAACTCTGCCGTTACACGCGCATCCTGATCACTTCGAGTGGCATGGACGCGCTCCTCGGCCGCCTGAAAGGAGCCTGAGATGGTCAGTCCCGACAAGATCCTCAAGACCCTCCGTCTCACGGAGAAATCCAACCGCGCCTCCAGCGAACTCAACCAGTACACCTTCGAGGTGTTCCCCTCCGCGAACAAGTTCCAGGTGCGCGAGGCGGTGGAGTCGACCTTCAAGGTCACCGTGACGCGGGTGAACATCATGAACATCAAGGGCAAGCCCACGACCTCGCGCCGCGGGATCCCCGGCTACAAGTCCGACCGGAAGAAGGCCATCGTGACCCTCAAGGAGGGTGACAAGATCGAGTTGGTCTGAAGCGGAGCCACCCACCATGCCGATCAAATCCTTTCGTCCCCTGACCGCCTCGCTGCGGTTCACCGAGATCAACTCCGACGCCTCGCTCGCCAAGAAGCGCCCGGAGCGCGGCCTCACCACTTCGCACGGCAAATCCGGCGGGCGCAACTGCTACGGTCGCATCACGTCGCGCCGTCGCGGAGGCGGGCACAAGCGCCTGTATCGCGTCATCGACTTCAAGCGCAACAAGCCCGAGATCCCGGCCACGATCCAGGCGATCGAGTACGACCCGAATCGCTCGGCCAACATCGCCCTGCTCGCCTACCGCGACGGCGAGAAGCGCTACATCCTCGCTCCCAACGGGGTGAAGGTCGGCGACACCGTGATCGCCACCGACAAGGCCGACTTCGCCGTCGGCAACAACCTCCCGCTCGCGCTGATCCCGCCCTCCACCCGCGTGCATTCGGTCGAGCTCTACCCGGGTCGCGGGGCGCAGCTCGCGCGCTCGGCGGGCAACTCCGTCGAACTCGTCGGCGTCGAGGGCAGGCAGGCCACGATCAAGCTGCCCAGCGGCGAACTCCGCCTCGTCAGCTCGCGTTGTCGGGCGACGATCGGCGAGGTGGGCAATTCCGAGCACATGAAACAGTCGCTCGGCAAGGCCGGCCGGAATCGCTGGCTCGGTCGGCGCCCGCGCGTCCGCGGTGTCGCGATGAACCCCGTCGACCACCCCAATGGCGGCGGCCAGGGCAAGAGCAAGGGCGGCGGCGGCCGCCAGCAGCTCGTCTCCCCGTGGGGCCAGCTCGCCAAGAGCTTCCCGACCCGCCGCAAATCCAAAGAGACCAACGGTCTGATCCTCAGCCGCCGCAACGGTCGCAAACTCAAGAAGAACTGACCCCGTCATGGCACGCTCCGTCAAAAAAGGTTTCTTTGTCGACCTGCACCTCGCCGAGAAGGTCGAGAAGTCGCAGAAGTCGGGCTCGCGCAAACCCATCACCACCTGGTCGCGCCGTTCGACGATCACGCCGGACTTCGTCGGGCAGACGTTCAGCGTCCACAACGGCAAGAACTTCGTCGCGGTCTACGTGACCGAGAACATGGTCGGCCACAAACTCGGCGAGTTCGCGGCCACGCGCCAGTTCCGCGCCCACGGCGCCCACACCGCCAAGACCGTCTGATCGCCGCACCACCGCCCACGACCATGGAAGTCCAAGCCATCACCCGCCACGCGCGCATGTCCCCGAAGAAGGTTCGGGAGGTCACGCGCGTCATCCAGGGGCGTCCCGCGTCCGAGGCGCTCGAGCTCGTCCGCTTCATTCCCCGCAAGTCCGCCCGGCTCGTCGCCAAGACGCTGAAGTCGGCGGTCGCCAACGCGGAAAACAACAACGAGCTCTCGGTCGAGACCCTCGTGGTCAAGCGCGCGATCGTCGAAAACGGTCCCGTGCTCAAACGCTTCAAGGCCGCCGCCCGCGGATCCGCGGCGCCGCGCAAGAAACGCATGTCCCACATCCGCATCGTCCTGAGCGACGAGGCCACCTCCGACTGACCTTCCCATGGGCCAAAAGACCAACCCTATCGGCTTCCGCCTCTCCGTCCGTCGCAACTGGCAGTCGCGCTGGTTCGCCAACCGGCAGGCCTTCCCGCAGGTCCTTTTCGAGGATCAGCAGATCCGCCGGATCCTCTTCGAGAAACTGAAGTTCGCCTCGGTGCCGCGCATCTTCATCGAGCGCGCCTCGAACCGCATCCGCGTGAAGATCTTCACCGCCCGCCCCGGTCTCGTGATCGGGAAGAAGGGCGCGGAGATCGAGAAGATCCGCGAAGACCTCGGCAAGATGACCGGCCGCGAGATCCTCCTCGACATCCAGGAGGTGCGCAAACCCGAGATCGAGGCCCAGCTCGTCGCCGAGAACATCGCCCTCCAGCTCGAGCGTCGCATCTCCTTCCGCCGCGCGATGAAGAAGGCCGTGCAGATGGCCATGAGCCTCGGGGCCGACGGCATCCGCATCCAGGTCGCCGGCCGCCTCGGCGGCTCCGACATCGCCCGCACCGAGAAGCAGCGCCAGGGTCGCGTGCCGTTGCACACCCTTCGCGAGTTCATCGATTACGGATTCTCCGAAGCCCGGACCGTGTTCGGTCTGATCGGGGTGAAGGTCTGGATCTGCAAGAAGGAATCCGACGCCAACTGACCCGCTGAGCCATGGCACTCCAACCCGCACGCACCAAGTACCGCAAGAGCCACAAGGGCAGCCTTGCCGGCAACGCCAAGCGCGGCAACACGCTCTCCTTCGGCGAATTCGGCATCCAGAGCCTCGACCGGGGCAACCTCACCGGCGCCCAGATCGAAGCCGCGCGTGTCGCCATCAGCCGGCACCTGAAGCGCAAGGGCAAGGTCTGGATCCGCGTCTTCCCGCACAAGCCCGTCACGAAGAAGCCGCTCGAGACCCGCATGGGCAAGGGCAAGGGCCCGGTCGAGTACTACGTCGCCCGCATCAAGCCCGGCGCCGTGCTCTTCGAACTCTCCGGCATCCCCGCCTCCCTCGCCCGCGAAGCCCTCCGGCTCGCGGACACGAAGATCCCGTTCTCCTGCCGCTTCATCAGCCGCGAAGGCGTCGCCTGATCCCACCCAAGTCATGAAAGCCAAGGAAATCCGCGACCTCGCCCCCGCCGAGCTGGAGAAGCGCCTGCGCGAAACCCGCCAGCAGCTCCTCATGCTCCGGCTCCGCCGCCAGACCGGTCAGGTCGAGAAGACCCACGAACTGCGCGCCCTCCGCAAGGACATCGCCCGCATGGAGACGATCCTCACCGAGAAGCATCGCGCCGCCGCCGCGGCCGCGAAGTAAGCACCCGCGCCACCATGGAGTCCTCCCCTCGCAGCAATCGCAAGGTGCTCAACGGCACCGTCACCAGCCGGATGGGCGACAAGTCCGTCAAGGTCACCGTGCCCTACAAGGCCCGGCACCCGCGCTACCTCAAGGTCATCAACCGAAAGACGGTCCTCCACGTCCACGACGAGGCGAACACCGCCCGGATCGGCGACCGCGTCGAAATCATGGAGACGCGCCCGATCAGCCGCCTCAAGCGCTGGCGCATCTCCACCGTCCTCGAGCGCGCCCCGGAGCCGGCCTCGGCCGCGAACCTCGACGTCGCCCTCGAGCCCGCCGCGCCCCAGGAATCCCAACCCAAGGAGTGATCGATCATGATCCAGATGCGTTCCATCGTTGACGTCGCCGACAACACCGGGGCCCGCAAGGCCTCGATGATCCGGCGGCTCGGCCAGAAAAAGCGCACCGCGGGTGTGGGCGACGTGATCGTCGTCAACATCAAGGAGAGCAGCACCGACGCGACCGTGAAGAAGGGCGAGGTCGCCCGCGCGGTGGTCGTCCGCACGAAGGCCGCGATCCGTCGCACCGACGGCAGCTACCTGCGCTTCGACAACAACGCGGTGGTGATCATCGACGCGACGAACAATCCGAAGGGCACCCGCATCTTCGGCCCCGTCGCCCGCGAGCTGCGCTCGAAGCAGTTCATGAAGATCATCTCCCTCGCTCCGGAGGTCCTCTGATGAAACTCCACATCAAACGCGGCGACGAGGTCGTCGTCCTGAGCGGCTCGCACTCCGGCAAGCGCGGCAAGGTCCTCGAGGTGTTCCCAGCGAAGAGCCGGGCGATCGTCGAGGGCGTGAACGTCGTGAAGAAACACGTGCGCAAATCGGAAAAGGATCCCCAGGGCGGCATCGCCGAACGGGAGGCCTCCCTCCACATCTCGAAACTGATGAACGCGGCCGTCTACGACGCCCGCCGCGCCAAACGCGGCGCGTCGGCCTGAGACCCGCCCCCTCCCACGAATCGCTCCAACCGTCGTCAGGTCGGAAATCTGACGCCACCCACATGAGCCAGCCCTACTTCCGCAAACACTACGAGGAGACGATCCGCCCTGAGCTCCAGCGCCTCCGCGGCTACAAGAACCTCCACCAGATCCCGCGCCTCGAGAAGGTCGTGATCAATTCGGGCGTCGACGCCTCCGCCGAAAAGAGCGTGGTCGCCGACCTCGCCCGCGACATCGGCCTGCTCGCCGGTCAGAAGCCCGTGATCACGAAGGCCCGCAAGGCGATCGCGAACTTCAAGCTCCGCGAGGGCGTGCCCGTCGGCGTCAAGGTCACCCTCCGCGGGGCCGCGATGTACGAGTTCCTCTACCGCCTGATCGCGGTCGCCATCCCGACGATCCGCGACTTCCGCGGCCTGCCCGTGAAGATGGACGGGCAGGGCAACTACAACATCGGCATCACCGACATCACCATCTTCCCCGAAATCACCGTCGAGACCAACAAGGTCCACCCCGGCATCGACATCGCGATCGTCACGACCGCGAAGAACGACGACGAGGCCCGGGAACTTCTCCGTCTCTTCGGCATGCCCTTCCGCCGCGCCGAGGGAGCCTCCAAGACCGCCGCCTGATCGCCATGGCCAAGAAATCCTCCATCGAAAAGAACAACCGCCGCAAGAAGCTCGTCGCGAAGCACGCGACGAAGCGCGCCGAGCTCAAGGCCTTGCTCTCGAATCCCGGGACCACCGACGAGGCGTTCTTCGACGCCCAGCGCCAGCTCGCCAAACTGCCGCGCGACTCCTCCGCGATCCGCGTGCGCAACCGCTGCTCGATCACCGGGCGCCCGCGCGCCTTCATCAGCCGCTTCGGCCTCTCCCGTCTCACCTTCCGCGAGCTCGCGCTCTCCGGCAAGATCCCGGGCGTGACGAAGTCCTCCTGGTAATCCTCATCGACAATCTTCCCGCGGCGGAAGTCTGGATATCATCCGCCCTCCTCTCCCGCACATGAACGATCCCATCTCCGATTTCCTCACCCGCCTGCGCAACGCCGCGCACGCGAAAAAACCCGAGTCCGTCATGCCGCACTCGCGGCTCAAGGCCGGCCTCTGCGGCATCCTCCGGGCCGAGGGCTACATCGCCGGCTTCTCCGACGGGCTCGACGAGCTGGGGCACAAGACCCTCGTCGTGAAGCTCAAGTACGTGGACGGCCAGTCCGCCATCACCGGCATCTCCCGCGTCAGCACGCCCGGCCGCCGGCTCTACGCCCGCCACACCGACATCCCCCGCGTCCTCAACGGCCTCGGCATCTCCATCCTCTCGACCTCCCGCGGCCTCATGAAGGACCGCGACGCCCGGCGCAACCGGCTCGGCGGCGAGATCGTCTGCAACGTCTGGTAACGGACCCCGCCATGAGTCGAATTGGAAAACTTGCCATCACCGTCCCGGCCAAGGTCAAGGTCGAGGTCCAGGACACGACCGTGAAGGTCGAGGGTCCGAAGGGAAAACTCAGCAAGACGTTCTCGCCGGTCGTCGCGATCAAGGTCGAGAGCAACAAGGTCCGGGTCACGCCGTCCAACCAGACGCGTTTCGCCCGGGCCATGCACGGCACCGCCCGTTCCGTGATCTCCGGCATGGTCAAGGGCGCCGCCGAGGGCTTCGTCAAGGAGCTCGAGATCCAGGGCGTCGGCTTCAAGGCCAACCTCAAGGGGGACACCCTCGACCTCGCCCTCGGCTACTCGCACCCGATCCTCTACAAGATCCCGGCCGGCATCAAGGTCACCGTCACCGACCAGACCAAGCTCAAGATCGAAGGCGCCGACAAGCAGATGGTCGGAGCCGTCACCGCCGAGATCCGGGCCTTCTATCCGCCCGAACCCTACAAGGGCAAGGGCGTCCGGATCGTCGGCGAGCGCGTCCGCCGCAAGGAGGGCAAGACCGTCGCCTGAAGCCGGCGCGATCGCGGCGCGACCCGCCGCCCGCCCCACCCGAAAGACCATGAACATCTTCAAGAAGAACGATCTCCTCCAGAAGCGCCGCTGGCGCATCCGCAAGACCGTCAGCGGGACCGCCGCGCGCCCGCGCCTCTCGCTCCGCCTCTCCGGCAAGCACCTCTACGCGCAGTGCATCGACGACACCGCGGGCCACACCGTCGTGTTCCTCTCCAGCCTCGACAAGGAGATGCGCGGGCAGAATGTGGCCGCCAACCTCAAGGGCGCCGAGGTGCTCGGCAAGGCCTTCGGCGAGAAGGCCCGGGCCGCCGGGGTTTCCGCCGTGGTCTTCGACCGCAACGGCCGTCGCTACACCGGCTGCGTGAAAACCTTCGCCGACAGCGTGCGCGCCGCCGGCATCCAGTTCTAATCCGACCATGAGACCTCAAAGACCCAGCCACCGGCAGCAGTTCGTCGACGACACCCCGCCGGAATTCACCGAGAAGGTCGTCTTCATCAACCGCTGTGCGAAGGTCGTGAAGGGCGGACGTCGGTTCAGCTTCTCCGCCCTCGTGGTCGTCGGCGACCAGAAGGGCCGCGTCGGCGTCGGCTACGGCAAGGCCAAGGAAGTGCCCGATGCGATCCGCAAGGGTTCCGACCACGCCCGCAAGAACCTCGTGAGCGTCCGCCTCAAGGGCGACACGATCCCCCACGAGGTCAACGGCGAGGCCGACGGCGGCCGCGTGCTCCTGCGGCCCGCCACGACCGGCACCGGAATCATCGCCGGCGGCGGCGTCCGCGCCGTCCTCGAAGCCGCGGGCGTGAAGAACGTCCTCTCGAAGTCACTCGGCTCGCAGAACCACCTCGCGGTGGTCAACGCGACCCTCGACGGGCTGCTCAAGCTCAAGCTCGCCGAGGATTTCACCAAGCTCCACAACGTCGTCGCCGAGCCCGCCGGGGTCGGCGCGGATTCCTGAGCGTTCCCGACCGCCGGCCCCGCCGGCCTCCTCAACCATGCGTCTCCATCAACTTTCCAACGTCAAGGGCGCCGTCCACCGCAAGAAGCGGGTCGGCTGCGGCGAAGGCGGCGGCCACGGCAAGACCAGCGGTCGCGGCGGCAAGGGCCAGACGGCCCGCTCCGGCGGCAGCATCCGCCCGGGCTTCGAGGGCGGCCAGATGCCGCTCTACCGGAAACTCCCGCACCGCGGTTTCAACAACGCGAACTTCCACGTCACGTTCTCGATCGTGAACGTCGGGGACCTCGGGAAACTCGACGCCTCGGTCACCGAGATCGATGCGGGCGTGCTCGCCGCCGCGGGCCTCATCCGCAAGGACGACCGCCCCCTCAAGATCCTCGGCAACGGCGACCTCGGCCGTGCGCTGAAGGTCAAGGCCGCGAAGTTCTCCGCCTCCGCGAAGAGCAAGATCGAGCAGGCCGGCGGCGAAGCGATCGCCGTCTGAGCCTTCGTCCCGGACCAACCCGTCGATGTTTTCCGCCTTCGCCAACTGCCTGAAGATCCCCGAACTGCGGGAGAAGATCTTCTACACCCTCGCGCTGCTCTTCATCTCGCGCGTCGGAGCGAACATCCCGCTGCCGGGGCTCGACCCGATGCCGCTGCAGACGTTCTTCGCGGATCAGACCGCGGCGGGAGGCGGCTCGCTGGTCGGGCTCTACAACATGTTCACCGGCGGCGCGCTGCTCAAGGGGGCGGTCTGCGCGCTGGGCATCATGCCCTACATCAGCGCGTCCATCATCTTCCAGTTGATGGCCGCGGTGGTCCCGGCGCTCGCCCGACTCCAGCAGGAGGGCGACGTGGGCCGGCAGAAGCTCGTCCAGTACACCCGTTACGCCACCCTCGTGATCTGCCTGATCCAGGGCGTCCTCCTGATCCTCGCGCTGGAGAACCCCGGGCAGTTGTTCCCCGGCTACGACCTCGCGACCTACGGGCCGATCGTCGTCTCGGGCAAGTTCTGGTTCCTGATCAATTCCGTGATCTTCCTCACCGCCGGCACGATGCTCATGATGTGGCTCGGCGAACAGATCACCCAGCGCGGCATCGGCAACGGCGTCTCGCTGATGATCACGATCGGCATCCTCGCCGACCTCCCCGGCGCCGCCGCCGCGACCTGGCAGCTCTTCACCGCGCCGGTCGGGGTGGGGACGCGCCTCGGGCTGCCGCACGCGGTGCTCATGTCGCTCCTCCTGCTCATCGTGATCGCGGGCATCGTGCTCATCACCCAGGGCGTCCGGAAGATTCCCGTGCAGTACGCGAAGCGGGTCGTCGGCCGGAAGGTCTACGGGGGGCAGAGCTCCTACCTCCCGCTCAAGGTCAACTACTCGGGCGTGATGCCGGTCATCTTCGCCAGCGCGATCCTGCTCTTCCCCCAGCAGATCTTCTCCCAGGTCGGCGCGGCCTTCGACCTCCCGTTCCTCACCGACTTCGCGAACAACCTGATGCGCGGGCACTGGATCTACTACGCCTCGTACTCCACGCTCATCCTTTTCTTCAGCTACTTCTGGGTCTCGGTGATGTTCAAACCCATCCAGATCGCGGACGACCTGAAGAAATACGGCGGCTACATCCCCGGCGTCCGACCCGGTGAGCCGACGGCCAAATTCCTCGATTTCGTCATGACCCGGTTGACGCTCTTCGGCGCGATCTTCCTCACGGTCATCGCGATCCTGCCCGACTTCCTGCTCTTCGAGTACGACGTGCCGGTCCGCATCGCCACGTTCTTCGGCGGCACGGGGATGCTCATCACCGTGGGTGTCGTCCTCGACACGATGCGGCAGATCGAGACGTTCCTGCTCCAGCGCCACTACGACGGCTTCCTGCGCAAGGGCCGGATCCGCGGCCGGAGCGAGACCGCGCGCCCGGGTGCGCTCGCCGCGACGAGCGAGTTCAAGAACGCCGGCATCCTCTACGCCGTGCTCGGCGGGATCTTCCTCGTGGGCATCGTCGCCTGGATGCTCCAGCAGGTCTGATTTCCCTCTTGCTTCGAATCCGGATGAGTGCCAACTCGGTCAACTTTTCGCCCCTCGCCATCGCCCGTTCGAGACTCGTGCTCACGGGCCTGCGGGGTGCGGTCAGGGATCGGGTCGCCGATCTGCTGCGTTCTTTGAAGGATTTCGAATTTTTCACCGCCGACGAAGCCGCTCCGATCCGGGACGCGCGGGATCCCGCGGAGGACGCGACGCTCGCCGCCGCCCGCCGCTGGTTCTGGGCGCGCAAACCGGGCCGGGGATTCGCGATCGCGGGCTTCCCGCGTTCAGGCCTCGAGGCCCGCGTGCTGGACGAATGGCTGGAGGCCCGCGACGAGTCGCTGACCGCGTGCGTGGCCTTCGCTCCCGCCGCCGCCGCCGTGGCGGACTTCTATCGCCAACGGGCTCAGTTGCTCTCCATCGACGCCTCCGGATCGACCGGGGAGTGCGTCGACGAGTTCGCCGGCAAGGTAGGCGCTTTCGTGGCCGACCGATGATCCCGATCAAGTCACCCGCCGAGATCGAGCGGATGCGCGACGCCTGTCGCGTCGCCGCCTCCGTGCTCGACGCGATGAAGGGAAACGTCCGCGAGGGCGTCACCACCTTCGAGCTCGACCAGCTCGCGCGCGACCTGATCCTCGAGGCCGGGGCCGTGAGCGCCTGCCACAACTACCAGGTCGGCTCGAAACGGTTCCCCTCCCACACCTGCATCTCGGTGAACGAGGAGGTCGTGCACGGGATCGCCTCGCCGCGACGCTCCCTCCAGTCCGGAGACGTGGTCGCGCTCGACGTCACGGTCGTCTTCAACGGCTACGTCGGCGACAACGCCTGCTCGGTCCGCGTCGGCGTGGTCGATCCCGAGACCGATCGCCTGCTCCGCGTCACCGAGGAGGCCCTCCACATCGGCATCGCCCAGGCCCGCTCCGGCCATCGCGTCGGAGACATCTCCCACGCGGTCCAGACGTTCGTCGAAGGCCGCGGCTACTCCGTGGTCCGCGAGTTCGTCGGCCACGGCGTCGGTCGGAGCATGCACGAGCAGCCGCAGATCCCCAACTTCGGTCGCCGCGGCACGGGCCCGAAGCTCCAGGCGGGCATGACCCTCGCGATCGAGCCGATGGTCAGCCAGGGCCGCCCGGAGGTCGAGGTCCTGAAGGACGGTTGGACCGTCGTCACCCGCGACCGCAGCCCCTCCGCCCATTTCGAACACACGGTCCTCGTCACCGCCGGCGATCCCGTGATCCTCACCATTCCTTCTCCCAAATCGGTGGCCGTCCACTGATCCACTCTACTCGAAACCCAAGCCACCCGCGTCATGCCTCGTCTTCTCGGCGTCGACATTCCCAACAACAAGAAAATCGAATACTCGCTCCGCTACATCAACGGAGTCGGTCCGGCGCGCGCGCGCATCCTCGTGCGGGAGCTCGGGCTCGACCCCGACATGCGGGCGCAGGACCTCTCGGAGGAACACCTCAACAAGCTCATGGCGATGATCGCCGAGAAGAAGTGGGTGGTCGAGGGCGACCTCCGACGCGAGATCGCCGGCAACCTCAAGCGCCTCCAGTCCATCAACTGCTACCGCGGCATCCGCCACCGCCGCGGCCTCCCCGTCCGCGGGCAGCGCACCCAGACCAACTCCCGCACCCGCAAGGGCTCCCGCCGCACGGTCGGCGTGGTCCGCAAGGCGACCTGAATCCAACCAACTCCGACATGGCCGAAGAGACATCCCAAGCAAAGCCGGCGTCCAAGAAGCCGGCGCGCGCGCCCAAGGCGGACGTCGCCGAGAAAAAGCCCGCGGCGGAAACCGCCGCCGCCACCGAGGCTCCGCCGGCCGCCGCACCCGCCGCCGCCGAGGCCCGCCCCGCTGCGCCCACCGCGCAGGACCTGCTCAAGGAGGAGGTCGGCGCGATCAAGATCCGCCGCGCCAAGGGCTCCAAGAACATCACCTCCGCCGTCGCCAAGGTGCTCGCCACCTTCAACAACACGGTGGTGTGCTTCACCGACCTCAAGGGCAACGTGATCTCCTGGTCCAGCGCCGGTAAGTGCAATTTCCGCGGCTCCCGCAAGTCCACCGCCTACGCCGCCCAGGTCGTGGCCCAGGACGCCGCCCGCACCGCGATGTCGCACGGCGTGAAGGACATCGTGATCCACCTCAAGGGCCCCGGCCTCGGCCGCGATTCCGCCGTGCGCGCCCTCCAGGCGATCGGCCTCGAAGTCACCTCGATCATCGACGTCACCCCCGTGCCCCACAACGGCTGCCGCCCGCGCAAGCGTCGGCGCGTCTGACCGGGAAGACCAACCCAAGCCCGCACCATCATGGCTCGTTACACCGGCCCGTCCTCCCGCATCTCCCGTCGCTTCGGCCAGCCGATCTTCGGCCCCGACAAGGCCTTCGAAAAGCGCAGCTACCCGCCGGGCGTCCACGGCCCGCGCCTGCGCCGCAAGAACAGCGAATACGCCACCGGCCTGATCGAGAAGCAGAAGCTCCGCTCGCTCTACGGCCTCCTCGAGCGCCAGTTCCGCCGCATCTTCGCCGCCGCCAAGCGCGAGCGCGGCGTCACCGGCGAGCGCTTCATGCAGCTCCTCGAGACCCGGCTCGACAGCGTGGTCTACCTCCTCGGCTTCGCCCGTTCCCGCCGCGCCTCCCGCCAGTTCGTCAACCACGGCCACATCCGCGTGAACGGTCGCAAGGTCGACATCCCCAGCTACCAGTTGAAGGCCGGCGACGAGATCACCGTGAAGGACTCTCCCAACGCCCGCCAGCTCGCCACCCGCTGCATCGAGGAGACCCGCGCCCGCCCCACGCCCCCGTGGCTCACCCGGCAGGACGACGCCCTCCGCGGGACCGTGACCCGGCTCCCCGTGCGCGACGAGATGGACCCGACCATCAACGACCAGCTCATCGTCGAGTTCTACAGCCGCTTCTGAGCGGCCCGCCACTCCCTCACTCACAACCCACAACCACAGCCGCTCACTTCCATCCGCCATGCCCAAACGTCTTGGCAAATTCGAACTCCCCAACCGCCTCACGAAGGTCGAAGAGGGCGCCACGTCCACCTACGGCAAGTTCATCGCCGAGCCCTTCGAGGCCGGCTATGGACACACCGTCGGCAACTCCCTCCGCCGCGTCCTTCTCAGCTCGATCGAGGGCTCGGCGATCTCCTCGGTCCGCATCGACGGGGTCAACCACGAGTTCCAAAGCATCGAGGGCGTCGTCGAGGACGTCACCGACATCGTGCTCAACCTCAAGAAGGTGCTCCTGGTCTCGCACGCCCGCGACGTCGTGCGCCTGCGCCTCAAGGTCACCCGCGAGGGCGCCGTCACCGCGGCCGACATCGATCCCGATTCCAACATCCAGATCGTCAATCCCGACCAGGTGATCTGCACGCTCGAGCGCAACATGACCTTCTCCGCCGAGCTCGAAGTGCGCACCGGCCGCGGCTACTGCCCCGGCGAGGACAACAAGAAGGAGGATCAGCCGATCGGCCTGATCCCGATCGACTCGCTCTTCTCCCCGGTCCGCCTCGTCAAATACGCCGTCGAAAACACCCGCGTCGGGCAGATCACCGACTACGACAAGCTCATCCTCGAGGTCTGGACCGACGGTCGCATCACGCCCGAGGACGCGCTCAAGCAGGCCGGCGGCATCCTCAAGCACCACCTCGACGTCTTCGACAAGGTCTCCGACGAGGTCTACGAGTTCGAGAACCAGGGTGCGGAGGTCAGCGAGGAGCAGAACAAGCTCCGCAAGCTCCTCAACATGTCGGTCAACGAGATCGAGCTCTCCGTCCGCGCGGCCAACTGCCTGAACAACGCCAACATCACCACCGTCGGCGAACTCGCGATGAAGACCGAGCAGGAGATGCTCAAGTACCGCAACTTCGGCAAGAAGTCGCTCAACGAGATCAAGGACAAGCTCGAGGCCCTCGGCCTTTCCCTCGGCATGAAGTTCGACGAGCGCCTCCTCGACGCCCGCAAGGACGCCTGAGGTCCCCCGCGTCCGGCCTCCGGACCGTCCGCCATCCATAAAATCCGTCCGTCATGCGCCACAAAAAGCATCGCCAGAGCCTGGGTGTTAAGAAGGAACACCGCTCCGCCCTCCTCGCCAACCTCGCCTCCTCCCTCATCAAGAAGGGGCGCGTCCAGACCACCGTCACCAAGGCGAAGGCCCTGCGGCCCTTCGTGGAACGCGTGATCACGATGGCGAAGAAGGGCGACCTGCACCGCCGCCGGCTCGCCCTTTCGCGCCTCCGCGACAAGGAGGCCGTTTCGGTCCTCTTCGGCGAGCGGGTGACCGAGTTCACCAAGCGCAACGGCGGCTACACCCGCATCTACAAGCTCGGCCTCCCGCGCATCGGCGACGCCGCCGACATGGCGATCATCGAGTTCGTGGGCGCCGGCGACACCGGTTACAAGAAGGGCCGTTCCCGCGCCAGGTCCCGCTCCCGCCAGCCCGCCGCCGAAGCGGCCCCGGCCGCCGCGGAGACTCCCGCCGCTCCCGCTGAACCGGCTTCCTCCTGAGCCCCGGAGGCGGGGGCGCGTCGCCCTCGCGTGCGAGGGCATTCCCCGTGGTCGCCGTCGTGAGACGGCGGCGACTGCGCTTGCGACTTCCTCCCGACCCGGGCGTCGCGTAGCTTCGGCTCGGCAGCCCGCCTCGCATGTTCACCGTCTCGATCAGCGTCGGCGCCTTGATCTACACGTTCAGCGCGTGCGCGCTGATCCTGATCCTCTGGCTCGTCTACGACCTGCGCGACCGCGGGCTCTACGACTCCGAGCGGCGGAAATCGATCTTCCACTGCATCCGTTGCGACAAGCTCTACGCCGTGCGGGCGGGCACCGAGACGTGTCCCTGCCCGCGCTGCGCCTTCCGCAACGCCCGCCTCCGCTTCTAGCCGGGGCCGCCGCACGCCCCCCGTCCGGAACACCCCGACCACGAGGTCGCCGAAGATTCCAGATGAGCTTTCATGGACTCCGTACTCCCTCCGTGTCCGTGGTTCAAGCGCTCCGGATAGGCTCGGCGAGCGAGGAGATGGAGCGCAGGGGCCATCGCCTTGCGATGGCGGGGACGCGGACAACGACTGCTCCGGAGGGCCTTTCGGGGAGGTTTCTCTGGAATCTCCGCGATCGTCGGGTCCGCTCCGACGGCATTCGGCGGGTTCAGCGCTGCCGTTCGTAGAGCCCGCGGTAGAGCGGGTTGTCGCGGAGGAGGGATGGGTGGTCGCCCGAGGCGACGATCCGACCCTGGTCGAAGACGAGGATGAGGCCGGCGTTGCGGATCGTGCTGAAGCGGTGGGCGATGATCAGCACGGTCTTTCCGCGCACGAGCCGGCCGAGGGCCTCCTGGATCACGGCCTCGCTCTCGGCGTCGAGGGCCGAGGTGGCCTCGTCGAGGATGATGATGGGGGCGTCGCGGAGGAAGGCGCGGGCGAGGGCGATCCGCTGGCGCTGGCCGCCCGAGAGTCCGGAGCCGCGCTCGCCGACGGTGGAGTCGTAGCCATGGGGCATCTCGAGGATGAAGTCGTGGGCGAAGGCGGCACGGGCCGCCGCCTCGACCTCGGCGCGGGTGGCTTCGGGGCGGCCGATGAGGAGGTTGGCGAGGACGGTGTCGTTGAAGAGGACGGGGTCCTGCGAGACGAGGGCGATGTTGCGCCGGAGGTCGGCGAGCCGGAACGCGCGCACGTCGACGCCGTCGAGGCGCACCGCGCCGGCGTCGACGTCGTGGAAGCGCGGGACGAGGTGGGCGAAGGTCGACTTGCCGGCCCCGCTCGGGCCGACGAGCGCGCAGATCGTGCCGGCGGGGATGGTGACGGAGACGTCGACGAGCGCCGGCGTGGCGTGGCCGTAGCCGAAACGCGCGCCTTCAAAGGCGATCGCGCCGGTGGCGCGATCCAGCGGGCGGGCGTCCGGGGCGTCGGCGAGGCGGACGGGCTCGTCGAGCACGACCTCGAGCCGGTCGAGCGCGGCGAGGCCGCGGCGCAGGTCGTTGTTCACGTTGCCGAGCTTCTTGATCGGTTCGTAGCTCGCGTAGAGGGCGAAGATGATCGCGAGGAACGACTCGAGGGGCACCTGCAGCTCGTGGGCGTAGATGAAGGTGATGGCGATGCCGATGGAGGAGAGGATCTCGATCGCGGGGGCGAGGGCGTGGGCGTATTTGACCACCTTCATCTGCGCGCGCACGAGGGCGCGGGTGACCGCGGCGAAGCGCGCCTCCTCCCGCGCCTCCAGGCCGAAGGCGCGGACCTCGCGCGCGGCGGCGAGGTTTTCCGCGAAGCGGTCGGTGACGGAGCCGAGGCCGGCCTGCACCGCGGCGGCGCGCGCGAGGAGCTTGCGACCGACGTAGCGGATGGGAAACACGCACGCGGGCACGATGGCGAGGCTGGCGAGGACGAGCCCGACGCCCCGTTCGTGGTAGGCGAGCCACCCGAGCACGCCGATCGACATGAGCAGCGTCGCGGGCTGCTTGAAGAGTTCGTTGGCCACCGAGGTGAGCGTGGCCTGGAGCTGGTTCGTGTCGGCGAGGCCGCGCGAGATCAGGTCGCCCGAAGTCTGCCGCTGGAGGAACGAGAGCGGAAGCACCTGGAGCTTGCGAAAGTAGGCGAGTCGCAGCGCCTCCAGCACCCGCACGCCCGCGAGCTGGATGAGGTAGGTGTTGCCATAGCCCGAGAGCCCGCGGACGAGGAAGACCACCGGCAGCCAGAGCGCGACCGCGAGGACCTCCCAACGCGTCAGCGCCTCGACCGCGACCCCGGCGTCCTGTGAGGGGAAGATCCGCGGGAAGACGTACTTCGCCATGAGCGGGAGGCCCGCGCCGTTGGCCACGCCGTAGACGATCGCGAAGGCCAGCGCGCCGAGGAGCGGGGCGCGGACTTCCGCGAGGAACCGCAGGTAGGGCCGGAAGCGGCGGAGCAATCCCGCGGGGCGTGGGTCGTGCGTGCTCACGGGTCCGCGGGGATCAGTCCTTCGACGCGCGCACATCGAGCGCGTCGCGCAGCCCGTCGCCCAGGGTGTTGAGCGAGAAAAGCGTTAGTGAGAACACCACTCCCGGGAAGACCAGCAGCCACGGATGTTCCTCCATCCGGTCGGCCCCGTCCTTGATCAGCGAGCCGAGCGAGCTCATCGGCGCCTGCACCCCGAGGCCGAGGAAGCTCAGGAACGCCTCCAGCAGCATCACCGCGGGGATCGTCAGGGTGGTGTAGACGATCACGGGGCCGATCGCGTTGGGGATGAGGTGGCGGAGGATGATCCGGCGCGGCCGCAGGCCGAGCGCGACCGCCGCGTCGATGAACTCCTGGCGCCGCAGGGCGAGGATCTGGCCGCGCACGATCCGGGCCATCGTCAACCACTCCACCGCGCCGATCGCGGCGAAGAGGATGAGCAGGTTCCAACCGGCTCCGAGGCCGTGCTTCTTGGCGAGGGCGTCGCTGAAGACCATCAGCAGGATCACGAAGATCGTGAAGGGGAGGGCGTAGAGGATGTCGACGATGCGCATCAGCACCGCGTCGACGACCCCGCCCTTGAAGGCCGCAATCGCGCCCCAGAGCACGCCGATGCCGAGCGAGACGAGTGTCGCGCAGAGCCCGACCGCGAGCGAGATGCGGCCGCCGTGGAGGATTCGGGCGAGCAGATCGCGCCCGAGCACGTCGGTGCCGAGCCAGTGGGCGGCGCCCGGCCCGGTGGCGCCGAGATCGAGGTTCTGGTCCTGGTAGTTGGTCGGGATCAGCAACGGACCGACGACGCACACGAGGAGGAAACCCAGGAGGAAGACCCCGCCGCCCACGGCCGCCCGGTTCCGCCGCAGGCGCGCCCAGGCGTCGGCCCCGAGCGAGGCCCCCCGCTCCGGCGGCTCCGCGAGCGCGGTCGCGGTTGCGCCCGTCGGTGCGGGCGCGGTGCCGGGCGCGTTCACTCGAGCCGCAGCCTCGGGTTCAGCCGGACGACGGCGAGGTCGACCAGCAGGTTGAAGCCGATGATGAGCACGCCGTAGAGGATCACCGTGCCGGTCACGAGCGTGTAGTCGCGGTTCAGGGCGGAGTTCACGAACTCCCGCCCGAGCCCGGGGATCTGGAAGATAGTCTCGATCACGAACGATCCGCTGATGATCCCGGCGAGCGCCGGCCCGAGAAACGAGACCACCGGCAGCAGGCCGCCGCGGAGCGCGTGACGCAGGATCACCCGGGCCTCGCCCGCGCCCTTGGCCCGGGCCGTGCGGATGAAGTCCTGCCCGAGGACCTCGCGCATCCCCCCGCGGGTCAGGCGTGCGACGTAGGCCGCGTAGACCCCGCCGAGGGTGAGCGCGGGCAACACGCGGTCCGCCGGTCCGTACCAGCCCGAGGCGTTGAACCAGCCGAGCGCGATCGCGAAGAGCAGCACGAGCAACGGCCCGAGCACGAACGTCGGCAGGCAGATCCCGAGCATCGCGAGCGACGAGGGCACGTGGTCGAGCGCGGTGTTCGGCCGGAGCGACGCCACCACCCCGGCGGTCAACCCGATCGCGAGCGCGACGAAAAGCGACCACGCGCCGAGCTCGAGCGAGACGGGGAGCTTCTGGAGGACGATCTCGTTGACCGTGCGATTGGGGTACTTGAACGAGGGCCCGAAGTCCCCCCGGGCGAGCGAGCCGAGGTAGGCGAAGTACTGCCGGTGCAGCGGCTGATCGAGGCCGTAGTGCGCCTCGAGGTTGCGCAGCACCTCCGGCGTCACCGACCGCTCCTCCGAGAACGGACCCCCGGGGACGAACCGCACCATGAAGAACGTCACCGTCAACAACACGAGAAGCGTCGGGATCGCTTGAAGGAAGCGGGTGGCCAGGAAGCGAAGCACGGAAGTGCGCGGATGGTTGGGAGCGCCTCCGGGGCTGTCGAGTGGAGAACGGGTGTGACCAAACCCGGTTGCAGGTGTCGAGACCGATGGAGGCTTCCACGACCGGGTTGAAGGGATCGAGCGCAGGGGTTCGATTTGCCTGTGTCGACGGGCTGCATGGGGAAAGGCGCGAAGTTGGCGGGCCTCTTCCCCTTCGTGTAGTCCGTGGTTCAATCTCAATGGGTCTGATTCCCCGAAGCTTGCTTCGGATTGGTTGGGATGCGCGGTGGGCAGGTTTTTTCCAGGGAGCGCCTGCGTCCCGCAGGCTGTCCTCGGCGTCTCGCCGAGGACTTCGGAAGCTTCGGCGGGACGCCGAAGCCAGCACGCGGGACGCGTGCGCTCCCCGAACCGAACGGATTTCGCGGGATGCATGGGTTTGGTCGAATGCCCCGGAGCTTGCTCCGGGGATCTTCACTCCTTCCGGTGGGTCCATCCACAGTCCGGAAGTCACGGATGGGAACCGCGGATCGCGCGGAATGCACCGATACGGAAGCGCCCGCGCAGGAAAACCGTCTTTCCTGCCGGATGACTGCATGCGAGGCCCCGCACTGGCCTCGACTTCCTACCTCCGGATACTCCGTGCAATCCGCGCATTCCGCGGCTCACTCCGGAAAGAAATCGCAGAGCGCAGAAGGCGCGGAACGAGAGCCGGGGACGCGGTTCGAGGGTGAGGAGATGAGGAAGGTCGGAGCCGCCGGGGATGGACCTCTATTGGCCGCCAGGCGCCACCACTATTGATCGCACCGCTTCGGGCCTTGCCCCCGCCGCGGTTCTCGCCAACCGAGGGGAGCGGATGTTTTCGCTCTTCAAGAAATTCAAGGACGGGCTCACCCGCACCGCCCAGTCGATCGGCGCCTCGGTCGGTGGTCTGCTCGGCCTGCGCCCCGTCGACGCGTCGACGATCGAACGCCTCGAGGAGTCGCTCTACGCGGCCGACTTCGGGGTGGAGACGACGGAGGAGATCCTCGGGGAGATCCGCGAGGCGATGCGCCGCGACCGCGAACTGCGCGGCCGCGACGCCGGCGCGATCGGGGCCGCGGTGTTGCGCCGCGTCCTCCAGGGGGCCGAGGGCGTGCTCGCGCCCGTCGCGGACGGCCCCACCGTGATCTGCCTCGTCGGTGTCAACGGCTCGGGCAAGACCACCACCGCGGCCAAGCTCGGCTTCGAGCTTCGCGAGGAGGGTCGCAGCGTGCTCCTCGCCGCCTGCGACACCTTTCGCGCCGCGGCGATCGAACAACTCAAGACATGGGCCGGCCGGCTCGAGCTCGAGGTCGTCGCCGGTCTCCACGGTTCCGACGCGGCGGCGGTCGCCTTCGACGCCTGGCAGGCCGCGAAGTCGCGCGGCCGCGAGATGCTCGTGATCGACACCGCGGGCCGGCTCCACACCAAGGGCAACCTGATGCAGGAGCTCGCGAAGATCCGGCGCGTCCTCCAGAAGCACGATCCCCGCGCCCCGCACTACAGCCTGCTCGTCGTCGACGGCAGCCTCGGGACCAACTCGCTCGAACAGGCGCGGGTCTTCCACAAGGAGTTCGGCCTCGACGGCCTGGTCGTCACCAAGCTCGACGGCACGAGCAAGGGAGGGGCGCTCGTCGCCATCTACCGTGAGCTCCGCCTCCCGATCTTCTTCCTCGGCCTCGGTGAGAAGGCGGAGGACCTGCAGCCGTTCTCGATCGAGAACTACGTCAACGCCGTCTTCGGCCTCGAGGCCGGGAAACCGGCCTGACGGCGGCCCCGTGCGAGGCCGGGCGATGGCCGGCCCCGCCTCGCGCCGGCGAGCGCGCATCCGATTCCCGGCCGCGCACGGAGGGGCGATCGTTCTCTTGTTTGCCAGATGCGGGTGCATCGGTTCTGATCGCGCCGATCCCCATCCCCCCATGCCCAAAGCCTTCTCGCTTGTTTCCTGGAACGTGGAGCACTTCCGCAACAGCGGCACGCGGGTCGCCGACGTGGTGGCGTTGCTCGCCGAATTGAAGCCCGACGTGCTTGCACTCTACGAGGTGGAGGGCGCGGACGTCTTCCCCGAGCTGGTCAAGGCGATGCCGAAGCACCAGTTCCACATCACCGAGGGGCCGCAGGTCCAGGAGATCCTCGTCGGCGTGAAGGGAGGCCTGTCGGCCTTCTTCACCCAGAAGCTGGAGTTCAAGTCGGGCAATCAGGCGCTGCGGCCCGGCGCGCTGCTCACCGTCTCGGTGGCGGGGGCGAACTACCCGATCCTTTTTCTCCACACCAAGTCGGGATCGACCCCGATCGGTTGGGGCATCCGCGACGACATGCTCGAGCGGGCGTTGGATTTCCGCAAGGTGCTCGACCGCGCGAGCAACGGTGGCCGGGCCAACTACCTCTTCCTCGGCGACCTCAACACGATGGGGATGCAGTACCTGATCAAGGACCGGAACGTGACCGCCGCCGTCGAGATCGAGAAACTCGACCTGCGCGCGGCGAAGGCCGACATGCGGCGACTGACCAAGGATTCTCCCGTCACCTGGTCGAACGGCTCGAAGTCCCGGTTCCAGCCGGCCGACCTCGACCAGGTCGTGGCCGCCTCCCACCTGCGGTTTCGGTCCTTCGGCGGCTCCGACGTGCGCGTGCTGGGCTGGCCGCGCGAGGCGACCCCGGTCGCGCAGGACGCGTGGATCGCCCGCTATTCCGACCACGCGCTGCTCCACCTCGAGGTGCAGCGGGTCTGAGCCGTCGACTTCCGGTCGGAGCAGCGGCTGCGGGCGCAACCTCCCAGACGGTGAGGGTGCGAAACGGGAAGGTGGCCGCGGGCCTCCCGACCGCGTCGTGCGCTCGCGCCTTTCGGCGAAAGGCGCGCTACCTGGCGGGCGCTTTTCGAGTGGCCGAGGTGGCACGCCTCTCGCCGAGAGGCGTGGGGCGGTTGGTCGGGAGCGGCCGCGCGACACGCCGGCCTGAGGCCCGCGTTCAACTCGCGACCGCACCGATACGGCCGAGGCGGCGCGGCGTCACGGACCGGGCCGTGGATCCCGGCCGTCCGTGCCGGCGAGGATCGCTGCGCGGTCGAGGGGGGCGGCTTCGGCCGCGGTGATCCAGGGCGAGGCGTTGATCGCGTCGGTGACGGGGGTGAAGTCGCCGGCTCCGTCGGCGGGCGGGTCGGGGAGCAGGTGCTGCGCGAGCGCCGCGTCGGCGGTCGCGAGCATGCCCGCCGCGATTCGGGCGACGGCGCGAGCGCCGGCCTCCGAGAGGTGGGTGTCGTCGGCGAGACCGTCGGGCAGGGCGGGGTGCGCAGCGGCGGCGAAGTGGAGGAAATCGCGCCGGGAGAGGTCCGCCCCCATCGTGCTCCAGCGATTCGTCGTCGCGGCGAGCAGGTCGAGCAGGGGTGCGCCTTCGCTTGCGGCGACCTCGCGGACCACGCGCGGGAACTCACCGTGGGTGTCGACGAGCGAACCCTCGGCCGACCACTTGCGGCGGGCGATCGGGGTCGCGAGGAGCGGTTTCGCGCCCCGCTCGCGGACCTCGCGGATGAAGCGTGCGAGGTTCGCGCGGTAGGCGCCGTCGGCGTCGGCGAAGCGGGTGGGATCGGTGGATTTCTGATCGTTGTGACCGAACTGGATCAGGACGAAGTCGCCCGGGCGCAGCGCGTCGAGCACGGCCTGCCAGCGGCCCTCCTCGCGGAAGGACTTCGTGCTGCGACCGTTCGCGGCGCGGTTGTCGACGAGGAGGGTGGGGCGGACGAACGCGGGCAGCAGTTGTCCCCAACCGCGTTCGGGATGCGCGGGGTCGGGCTTGTCGGCCATCGTGGAGTCGCCGACGAGAAAGAGCGTCGGCAGCCCCCGGATCTCGCGGGCGAGGCGCCGCCGCCAGGCGGGAAGGTCGCGTGCGAGCAACCGCTCCGGGCCGGTCGTGTACCAGGCGTAGCCGATCCGGCGTTCGTGCTCGATCTCCGCGAGCGTGGATCGCGCCACGGCATCGCGGCCGACGAAGATCGGGAGGTTGGTCGCGAGATCGTAGAAGCGGGCCCACACCGGCGGGGCTTCGGGATCGGGGATCGCCACGCGATCGATCCCGCGCGGCAGCTCCGGGGCCGGGCGCGTCTCGACGCGGAGGCCGGTCAGTCGCGCCCTGACGAACCACGCGACCGCCGCCTCGATCGCGGCGACCGCTTCCGGCGAGGGTGCGTCGAGCTCCATGAGGAACCGCACGATCCCGACGCTCTCGCCCGCGGAGAGCGAGGCGGGCTCGAAGGCGCGCGCGGGGGCGGGGAGGGAGGTCGTCTCGTCGTGTTGCGCGCCCCAGGCGGTCCGCACGCCGTCGCGGACGATCTGGCACCGGAGGATGCAGGCGACGCCGCGCGCCACGGCGTCCTCGGCGCGGGCGTGGCGGCCCTCGTCGAGGAAGGCGAAGCGCGCCTCCCGGGTCGCGACGGCGCGCAGCAGCCGGAGCACGCGCACCATCGCATCGTCGTTGAAGGTGATGCGGGAAGGGTAGCCGCGGCGCAGCGGAAAGTACTGGGGCCAGCCGCCGTGCGGATACTGTGCGGCGAGGAGGTGGTCGATGCCGCGTTCGAGCGCGGCGCGCGTCCGCGGGTCCGGCGCGAGGCGGTGGACGCGGGCAAGGAATTCGAGCTGGGTGGTGGTCGCGCCGTTGTCGATCGTCGAGGCCGTGTCGGCGCCGTCCGCTCCGCGGGGCGGAACGGTCATGTCGGTGTTCTTGGGCCAGCCGCCGTCGGGGTTCTGGTGCTCGAGCACCCGCGCGGCGATCTCCCGGGCCTCGGGCGAAGCGTACCAATCGGGCGGTTGCCCGAGGATCCGCGACCACGCGACACCGGCGCCGTGGGCGTCGATCGCGGGCCCCGGCGAAGCGGGGGCGTGCGGGCCGAGGGCGAGGAGGGCGCCGAGCACCACGGCGCGGGTGCGGTGGCGGAGCGGAGGCATCGGTCGGCGGAGCGGGTCGGTCAGAACGTCCCCTTGACGCCGACGGAGAACTGCACGCCGAACTCCTCGACGCGGTAGGTGCGGCTGTAGGCGGGGGAGTCGGCGTTGTAGCGCTCGAGCGTCTGCTGCTTGTTGAGGACGTTGCGGGCGTTGGCGAAGAGGGTGAAGCGGCGGTTGAAGCGGTACTCGGCGTTCACGTCGAGGAACGTGCGGGGCGCGTAGTACTCGCGGAAGCCGGCCGAAGCCCCGTACTGGGCTCCGGTCTGCGCGGTGAGGTTCTGGCGGCCACGGTAGTTCCACTTCAGCGAGAGCACGACCGGCTTGGGGCTCCAGGTGACGCCCCAGCTCGCGGAGTCCTCGATGAACTTGGCGAAGTCGGCCGCGTTGGGGCCTTCGAGGTCGAGCTTCGTGCCGTTGGCGAAGACGTTGAGGATGCGGCCCCAGTCGCCGAAGACCCCGAGGGTCTGCTGGTAGTTGAACTCGAAGCCGGAGATGCGGGCGTCGCCGACGTTGATCCGGGTGCGGAGGTCGAAGCCGACGTAGGACGGATCAAGGCCCAGTTCCGCGAGCTCGGCCGAGGTCGCCGGTCCGGTGCGCAGGCCCCAGAAGTCCTGGAGGTCCTTGCGGAAGGCGCCGCCGGAGATCACGCCGCCGGAGGGCAGGTAGTACTCGAGCGAAAGGTCGTAGCCGTCGGCCGTCCACGGGAGGAGCCCGGTGTTGTTGACGATGATCGTCTCGGGCTGGATCGTGCCGAGGCCGTCGTCGAAGGGCAGATCGGTGTCGTTCACCCGCGAGAGTGGAAGGATCTCGGTGAAGTCGGGGCGGCCGAGCGTCTTCGCGTAGGAGAGGCGGAGGAGGAGGTCCTTCGTGAGGTTGTAGGTGAAGTGGATGCTTGGATACGCGTCATCGTAACCGCGCGAGGCGCGAAAGCCGCGCTCGACGGAGTTCGCGAGGACCTCGGCGAGGGTGGTGGCCGGTCCGGTGGTGAGGAGGCCGCGGCCGGAGGTGCTGGTGTCCTCGAGGCGGACGCCGCCGACGACGTTGAGGCGGTTCTCGAGCAGGCGGGTCTCGAACTGGAGGAACCAGGCGTCGACCCGCTCCTCGAGCAGTTGCGAGTTCTGGCGCCGGAAGCGTTCGGCGTTGCGGGCCTGGTCGGGCGTCTGGGCGAGGTCGCCGGGGTTGTCGCGCAGGTGGCGGAAGAGCAGGTAGGGATCGGGCCACTGCTGGGGCGGGAGGCCCCAGTGGGTGTCCTCGCCGGAGTAGTCGGTGTCGAGGGCGAGGGAGGCGTCGCGGTTCGTCGTGCCGTTCCAGCCGCGGAAACCCCACGTCTCGTCGTAACGACGGATGTCGCGCGTCTGCTTGCGGGTCGCGACGCCGGCCTTCACGGCGAGGGGGAAGGCGGTGCGGAACTTGTACCTGGCCGCGAGATCGCCGCCGACGAACTGGTCGCTGGCGTCGAGCGGGTTGCTGCGGACGGTGTCGATCACGTAGTTGGCGAGGTTGACCGTGTCGATCTCGCCGCCGAAGCGGTTCAGGGCGCGGATGATTCCGGGACGCTCGCCGGTGATGTCGTCGAACTCGATCCGGGAGAGGGCGAGGGGATTGGTGTTGGTCGCGCCGGCCGTCGGGATCGAGGTGCGGACGTCGCTGTAGTGACCGCGGCCGGTGTCGCGGTACCAGGTGCGGGACTTGGAGGCGTTGAGACCGGCCTCGATCTCGAGGTCGCCGCGGTTGTAGCGGTAGTTGAGGGTGGCCGCGTTGGTCTGGCCCATCTTGTCGCGGAACGAGCTCGCCCCGGTCACCGCGCCGCGGCCGGTGGCGCCTGAGACGGAGTCGGCGTCGTAGGTGAGGACCACGGGCGTGGCGCCGAGCGTGTTCGTCGCCGCGGCGTTGGTGCCGACGTTGAAGGTGATGTTCCGGTTGCCGAACTGCGACTTGTAGTAGTTGGACTGGACGCTCGCGGAGAGCACCTGCCCCTCGGCGACGCGCCAGTCGGCCTTCACGCTGACGGAATCGCGGAACGTGTTCTTCGGGCCGTCCTGGAAGACGTATTGCTGGAGGTAGGGGTTGGTGGGCGTCGCCCCCGCCTGGGCGAAGTTCCAGACGTTCTGGGTACGGTGCTGCTCGTTGAACTGGTTCGAGGTCAGCCCGGTCACGACGATGCCGAACTTGTCGCTGATCGGGAGCGTGTAGTCGAAATCGAAGCCGGGCAGGACCTTGAACGTGCTCCGGCCCATCGGTCCGGGGGATTTCGCGAAGGGGTTCGCCTCTTCGCTGTTCGCGTTCAGGTAGAGGCGGTAGCGCAGCTCCGCCCGGTCGCGCTCGAAGGCGTTTTTGCTGATCATGTTGACCGCGCCTCCGAGCGAGTCGGCCGGCATGCCGGGCGTGGGCGACTTCGTGACTTCGACCCGCGCGATGTTGTTGATCGAGACCTGTTCGAATTCGAAGGCGCGCGATCCCGCGCCCGAGGCCGAGCTGGCCATGCGGGCGCCGTTGACCGAGACGCTCGTGAAGTTGTCCGCGAAGCCGCGCACCGACATCGTGCGCACGTCCGCCGCGACGTAGTCGACGCTGACGCCGGGGATGAACTTCATGAACTCGCCGATGTTGCCCTCGGTCACGTCGCCGAACGCGTCGGCGGAGACGACGTTCTTGAGGCTCGCGGAGTGGCGCTGCTCCTGGGCGGCGATCGCGGCGGCGTTGGTCTCGCGGCCGGCGGCGACGGTGAAGTCGTCCAGCTCGATCACGGCGCCTTCGTCGAGCGTCCCGACGCCCGGCGTGCCGAGGCGGAAGAGGTGGGTCGTGGTCGATCCGGGGTTGACGACGAGCTCGCGCGACTGCGTGCCGAGGCCGGTGAAGCCCGCCTCCA
>DAIPIQ010000179.1:0-8137 GCA_036770745.1 Opitutaceae bacterium
AGTCCGGCCCTCACGGCCTCCCCCGACCTCACCCCACGCTTTTCCACGAAGAACCGGTTTTTAGCTCCTCGTTGGTGATCGCCACGGTTTGCGCGGGCGTGCGACGCCGGGAGATTGGCGGGCCGCTTTGACCCGGAGGCCCCGGAGGGTCTTCCAGGATATTCCAGTCGGTGTTGAAGCCCCAGCCGGCTTGGCCACGTATCATGAACGCAGATACAAGCGAGGTGGTCCAGTCCACGCCCTTGACCAGCTCCTGGGCCTTCCAGGCGCCCAGACTCACATTGAACCCCTGGTTCAAGAGCGTGGCCATGATTGAGGCCGACGTGTTTTGATCGGCGTCGGCCACTACTTCCTCTTCCTCGGAGTAAAAGTTGTGGACCTCGAAGTTTTCCTGAACGCGAACGAAGAGTTCCTTCCAGGTCAGTTTCCGACGCGCGTCGTTGGAGCCCGCGAACAGCGTGTGCCAGTTGGCCATGTAGAGGTGCGAGTCGTAGGTGCGCCACGCCAGCTCGGTCATGTTGGCCGCTTCTCCGGGGCCGGCGTCGTTAGGGCCGTAAGCTTCAAGCGGGGTCGCGCCGTTGATGATGTAGTAGCGTGCGGGCGCGAGCCCGCCCGCTTGGATGGCGTGGCGCACGACCATGTTGCCGAGGCTGTGCGCGGCGATGGTCACATCGGCTTTGCCGGTGAAGGCGAGCGCACCGGCGAGGGCGTCGCCGGTCTGGAAGGCGTGGAAGACGGCGCGGTGATAGTCGAGACCTGTCGCGCCGTGCCAGGTGACGCCGACGAAGCGCGCTTTCGAGCCCAGGGCGTGCAGGCGCTTGAACACCTCCGCCTGCCAACCGCGCGCGCTCTGCGTGTCGACGTTGTAGCCGTGCAGGAAGACGAAGTACTTTCCGTTGGTCTGCGCGTCCGGCCAGTTCCCGGGCTCTTCGGTGCGCTCCGCGATGGGCGGCTCGGGCGGGTTCGTCACGCTCCCATCGTAGTTACGCGGCACGCCCGTCAGGTCCACGTGCCGGAACATCTCCTCGACCGGGCTGATCTTGATGTGCAACGCCACCTCGGCGATTTCCGTCCCGTCTTTTTCGACGACGAGGCGCAAGGGCGCGGTCGTCCTTGCGCGGCCCTCGATCAAGATCACGCCCCCGTCGTTGTTTTTGATGCGGTCGAGGAACGCGGTGTTGAGCGTCACGCCCGTCGCCGTGATCGGCTCCGTCGTGGCCGAGCCCGCCGCCTGCGTGAAGGCCGGGCCGAAGCCGGTGGCGAGGATCTGCTTTTGGTAGTCGAAGGCCTCCGCCCGGGTCTGGTTGGTATAAACGAAGTTCAGCGCCCCGTCCGCCTGCTTGAGCTTGTAGGTGATGCCGGCCGTGGTGTGCGGCAGCACGCCGAGGAGTTGCTTGATGTCGAGGAAGACGGGGAAGAGGTCCACCAGGTCGCGGACCGAGTCCACGACGGCGTTGTTGGAATCGGCGCTGCCCGCCGGTCGCCCGGGGATGTCGTTACCATCCGCCGGGCTGGAATCATCATCATCATTGATCCAGAACCGCAGCGGCTTGGCCGCGGAGGTCGTGTCGCTCAGGCCGGTGGCGTCGATCACGCCGTCGCGGTTGCGGTCGGCGTGCAGCGCGCCGGGCGCCGGATGGAGAAGGAAGGGCCGCACCGCGCCCGAGGCCGCATCCGTCGCCAAGCCCACCACCGGCTCCCGATTGCCCGGCGGGGTCTGCGCGTTCGTCGTCCACGGGGCCGGCAGCTCCACCACCTCCCGTTCTTCGCGCACCCAGCCCGGCCCCGCCGGGTCGCGGCTCCAGGCCACCGGCCGCCGGTCCGGATGCACCCCGCTCTCCCCGCGCAGCCACCCGCGGTCGTCGATCCCGAGCACCCGCCCGTCCGTCGGCGCCGGCTCGCTCGAGCCGTCCGGCGACCACACCAGGTCGGCCGGGGCCGCGCCCCCCCACGCTCGACCCCAGCACCCGGCCCTGCCGATTCACGCTCACGGGGTGAAAATCGACCGCCTCCGCCCCCACGCGACGCCATTGCGCGCCGTCCTCCTGGAAAAACGTCCCGACCACCACGCCGGTGCGGCTGATCTCCGCCGGAGAACTCCCGCCCAGGCCCGTCGGCGCCGGGGCCCCGCCCGGCTCGAGCGACACGAGGTCGACCCGCAGCCGCGGACCGCATTCCCCCGGGAGCAGGCCGAGCCCCGTCCGCACCCAGATCCGCCCCGCATCGTCGAGCCGGTGGAGCGTCGCCCGGGCGAGGCTCTCGGAGGCCGGCAGGTAGCAGTCGAGGAGGAACGAGTAGCCGATCGGCGACGGTGCGAAACTCCACGGCCCCTCGCCGCCCACCGGCCAGACCTCCACCCGCTCGACCACCGAATTGGTGAACTCATCGCCTTCCCAATGGTAGTAGGCGATCGCGACATCGCCCCGCCCGTTGATGTCCAGATACGACCCGTCCCAGACGTCCCGGCCGTCGGGTTGGCGCACGAACGTGGTCGCCACGTACGCGCCGAGGCGCGTGAACCCCCCGCCGCGCCACCGCCAGTAGTGGCTCTCGTCGTGGAGCACCACCACCCCGTCGAGCGAGACGCCCATCGGGATCATCCCCGCGGGCAGCAGGTGGAAGCCGTACGCCGTCGCCGGCCCGCCAACCGGCTCCGGCAGCCGGTGCGCCAGCTCCAGGACCTGCGGCGCACCGCGCGGCCCGTATTCGATCCGGGTCCGACCTCGGCCCTGCGCCGTCGCCCCCGCCAGCGCCGCGCAACCCGCCGCCAACGCGACCCACCCGAGCATCCCGCCGGGCCTCACGGTCGCACCTCCCCGGCGCGCACATCGCGAAAAACGCCGTCCGGGCCGGCGGCCGCGTTGCAGCTCAGGCGGTGGCGTGGTGCCGGAGGTCTTCGAGCTCGACCACGGCGAGCGCCGCCTCGTGGGTCGAGGCGAGGACGACGGGCGGGGCGTGCCCGTGCTCCAGCGCCTCCCGCCACCGGGCGGCGCAAAGGCACCAGCGATCGCCGGGTTTCAGCCCGGGGAAGTCGTATTCCGGCCGCGGGGTCGAGAGATCGTTGCCGACGAGCCGGCTGAAGGCGAGGAACTCCTCCGTGAGCTCGGTGCAGACGGTGTGCGAGCCGGCGTCCTCCGGGCCGGTGTTGCAACAACCGTCGCGGAAAAACCCGGTGAGCGGATCGAGGCTGCAGGGGCGCAGGGGACCGCCGAGGACGTTGCGCGCGGTGCGGGTCGACATGATGCCCGAGCCTTGGCCCGCGCCGCACGCCGAAGCAAGGAGGGAAGCGTCAACCCAGCCGCTCGCGCAGCCACGCCGCGCGGTCGGTGGCGAGCGCGTCGAGGCCGCAGGCGGCCAGGCGCCGGGCGGTGTCGACGCGGTTCACCGTCCACCCGCAGGCCTCGAGGCCGGCGCGATGGATCTCGCGCACGACGCCGGCGTCGAGCGCCGGTCGCACCTCGAGGTTGAGCGCGCAGGCCCCGGCCGCGCGGGCGCGGCGGATCGCGCGCCGGACGCCGCCGGGGAGGAGCCAGTGCCGCGCGGTCACGAGCAGGGCGATCGGATGGTCGGGGAAGCGGCGCGCGGCCGCGACCACGGTCGAGTGGTTGAAACTCATCAGGAGCACCCGGCGCGCCCCGAGACCGGAGGCGGCGACATCCTCCGCGACCGCCGCCACCGAGGCGGGGCCCTCCTTGAGCTCGACGAACGCGCACCCCCCGCGAGGGACCGTCGCGAGGGCCTCGCGCAGGAGCGGGATCCGTTCGCCGCGCCAGCGCCCGTGGCTCCAGCGGCCTGCGTCGAGCGTGCGCAGGGTCGCGAGGTCCGTCCGCCGCACGGAGAGCGCCGGCCCGCCGAACTTCCGCGTATCCGGATCGTGGATCACGACAGGCGCGCCGTCGCGCGAGGTGCGCACGTCGAACTCGATCGCATCCGCGCCGCGCGCCCAGGCGAGACGAAACGCGGCGAGCGTGTTCTCCGGCGCGTCGCGGGACTCGCCGCGGTGGGCGACGAGGCGCATGGGCCGGCGCGCCGTCTCAGAGGTCATCCTCGAGCGAGCGCGGCGGGCCGACGAAGAGCAGGAGCGACGCGGTGTAGGCGTGGACGAAGCTGCGCGCGCCCACCGGGCCGAACTCGCCGTTGCCGAAGAAGCCGGCGAGGTCGAACGGGCCGAGCATCTGCCGGATGAGGCCGGCGTCGTGGTCGGCCTCGCCGAAGAGCGAGACGCCGCGGCCGGCGCAGAGGCAGACGCAGCCGGCGTAGATCCGGGAGCGCCCGATCGCGTCGCGGAGGCGGCCGAGCCGCTCGCGCAGATCCTGGTCTGCGGAGGCCGCGTCGCGCAGTTGGAACTGCATCGTCTGCCCGGCCCGCGGGAGCGCGGCGAAGGCGAGGGCCCCGCTCTCGGGATCGGCCCCGAGGAGGTTGCGCACGAGGAAGTCGCCCCGGTGGTGGCGCTCGCGGTACTCGTCGACGGCGAGCCCGGCGAAGAAATGCCCGCGGCCCCGCCGGCGCAGATCCTCCTCGAGGTCCTCGAAGGTCTCCTCGAGCACCGCCGTCGCGGGGCGGTTGCCGATGCGGTGGACGACGTTCCCCTCCGCCCGGGTGATCGTCCACGTCTCGCCGACGGGCGTGCAGCCTTGGGCGACGAGGCCCTCGACGCGGACGCCGCGGATCGCGACCACCACGCCGCCGTGGCGGGCGATCCCGCCGTCGGCGTAGATCCGCACCTCCGCCGTCTCGGGCCGCCCGGCCGCGAGTCCGCCGAAGACGGGCGCGCCGGGATGGACGCCCTGCCAGGCGTGGATCCAGGCCTCGGCCTCCGTCCGGAAGGGATCGAGGAAGGCGAGCCAACCGGTCACCGAGGCGAACTCGAGGCCCAGCGCCGCGATCGCGTCGCGTTCGCCCCGGGCGGCGGCTTCGGGGAGCTCGAGCACCTCGAACGAAGCGCCGGGGATCGAATAGAGGCCGAGCACGACCCGGCCGCCCCGCTCGATCTCGCGACCGCCCACGACGAGGCCGTGGGAGGAGCAGCCGGCGAGCGCTGGGATGCGCGCGTGGACCCGCACGAGCTCGAGCAGTTCGGCGGCGTGGGGAAACAGGTCGGGCGTGGTGAAGATCAACCCGAGCGTGACCGGGTTGTTCCCCAGCTTGCGCCGAAGACCTTCAGCCCATTCGCGCAGGCCGGCCTCGTCCCACCCGGCGTCCCAGAGGCCGGTGGCGGAGAGCGCCGGCTCATGCATCGCGAAAGCCTCCGGGGGCGGTCCGACGTCGGATGCGGGGGTGGCGGGGCACGGGTGGGAGGAGACGTTGGTCGGCGGGTCGGGCGTTGGCAACCCAACCCCGCGTCACCGGTTCGCGGTCGTGGCGACGGGGTCCGGCGGCTTCGCACCGGCGGGTGCGAGCGGGACCTCGATGACCGCGCGCAGGCCGCCGGTCGTCTCGAGGGCGAGGCGTGCGTCGAGCTGCTCGACGAGCATGTTCACGATGCGGAAGCCGAGCCCGTCGGCGTTTTCCGGATCGACGTCGGGGTCCATGCCGACGCCGTCGTCCTCGACCGTCACGCGGGCGCGGCCTCCGGCCGCGGCCCCGACATGGATGCGCACGCGGCCCGCGCGGCCCTCGGGAAAGGCGTATTTCAGCGCGTTGGTCACGAGTTCGTTGAGGATGAGGCCGAGCGGGATCGCCTGGTCGATCGAGAGGGTGAGCGGCTCGCCGTCGACCTCGACCTCGATGCCGGACTGGCCGCCGATCGTGAGCTGGTTGAGGAAGCCGACGAGCCCCTCGACGAAGGAGAGGAAGTCGATCGAGGCGAGGTTCTGCGCCCGGTAGAGCTTCTCGTGGACCATCGACATCGCCATCACGCGGCTGATCGAGTTCTCGAGGGCTTCCATCGCCACCCGGTCGTTCACCCGCCGGCTCTGCATGCGCAGCAGGGCCGAGATGATCTGGAGGTTGTTCTTCACGCGGTGGTAGACCTCCTTGAGCAGCACCTCCTTCTCGGCGAGCGAGGCGCGGAGCTGTTCCTCCGACTGCTTGATGTTCGAGATGTCGGTGATGCGCACGAGCGTGGTGCCGAGCGTCTCGGGCGTCATCCGCACCACGGCGAAGAGCCCCCAGAAGGCGCGGCCGCGGCGCGTGAGGTAGTGCTGTTCGTCCGACCAGACCTCGCCGCGGGCGAGGCGCATGCGGCCCTGCGCGACCTTGGCGGGCGCGATCGGGGCCTTCTGGAGCGAGGCCCCGCTGGTGCCGATCAGCTCCGCGGCCCCGTCGCACTCGAACATCTCCACCGCGCGCGGGTTGCACTCGACGATGAGGTTGGTGTTGTTGTCGAAGAGCAGAAGTGCGTCGGAGGCGCCGGCGAAGACGGCCGCGAACTTGCGCTCGCTCGCCCGCAGGGCCTCCTGGGCCAGCCGTCGCTGGGTGACGTCCATCAGCGTGCCCGAGACGCCGAGCATCCGGCCCTGGTCGTCGATCTGCCGCTGCGCCGTGACCCGCAGCCAGATCTCGCCGCCGAGGCGGTGCTTGAAGCGCACCTCGCTCTCGATGCTCTCGTCGGCGCCCGAGACGAGCCGCCCGAAGATCTCCAGCGCGGCCGCGGCCTCCTCCCCGGCGAGGAAGCTGGAGAACTTCTTCCCGATCGATTCGGAGACGCGGTACCCGGTGAGCTGCTCCCAGGTGGGGTTGAGGAAGCGCCAGCGCGCCTCGCGATCGATCTGGAAGATGCCCTCGCTCAGGCCCGCGAGCAGCGCCTCGTAGCGGAGCTGGCTCTCCCCGAGCGCGGTGACCGCCAGCTCGCGCTCGACCGCCTGCCCGATGTTGAGCGCCACCATCCCCAGCGCCGAGGTCTCGCCCGAGGACCACGCCTGCCGGTCGGCCCGCGGTCCGAAACAGAGGTGGCCCCACGCCCCGTCGCGCACCGGGATCGCGAAGGTCAGCATCTCCCCGAGGCCGCGGCCCTCGAGCGCGCGACGCACGGTCTCCGCGCGATCGTCGGGCACGGCGAGTTCCGCGACGCCGGAGCCGGCGTGGGCGGGAGGCCGGGACCATTCGAGACGCAGGGCGCAGCGCGGCCCGGCCCCGCCGTCGCGCCGTGTCTCCAAAACGAGGATACGGTCCGCCCCGGACGCCTCGCCCAGCGAGCGCAGCACCTCGGGCAGCGCCTCGACCACGCGGCCCGTCGTGAGGAGGAGGCGGTTGGCCTCGGCGATGCCGCCGAAGAGGCGCTCTCCCCGGCCCGCCGCGATCCCCGTGCGACGTCGCGCGGTGTCGTCGCGCGAGACGCTCATCCACCGCGTCGGCCGGCCGGCGGCGTCGCGGATCGGCACGAGCTCGAGCTCGAACCACACGTAGTGCCCTTCCTTGTGGCGGTAGCGCGCGGTGACCGGCCGGGCCCCGCCCGCGTAGGAGTCGAGGGCCCCGGCCTCGGCGAGGAGCTGCGCGACGTCGTCGGGATGCACGAGCTCGCGCGGCTGCCGTCCGAGCCACTCCGCGGGTGCGTGGCCGAGAAGCCGGCGGATCGAGGGCGAGACGTGGCGGATGACCCAGTCGGTCGAGTGCAGGCAGACGAGGTCGCGCGCGTGTTCGGTGACCTGCCGGAAGAGCGATTCCCGGCGCCGCAGGCGGGCGGCGACCACGGCCCGGGCGACCGCCGCCGGATCGAGACCGTCCACGCAATCCTCCGCGCCGCCGCCGAGGCACCGCATCGCGAACGCGGGATCCGCCTCCGCGGCGACGACGACGACGGGCATGCCCGGGGCGAGTTCGCGGAGCTCGGCGAGCCGGGGCCCGACCTCCTCGCGGCCGACCGCGAGCACCCCGCAATCGAAGGCCCCGCTCCGGCAGGCGTCGAGAAACGCCGGGGCCGTGGCGACGCTTTCGGCCGAGGTCTCGACTCCGAGGCTCCGGCAGGCTCCGGGGAGCCCGTCGACGAGCGTGGGGGCCGCGGCGAGAAGCAGGACGCGGAGCGGCGGCGGAGGGGGTGTCTCGGGAGGGTTCAACCTAGCGGGGGCGGTTGGGCCACGGAGGGCACGGAGGAGACACGGAGTCCACAAAGCGACACATCATTTTCGAGCGATTCTTCGTCCCGGCCGGAAGGTGAGCGGACACTCGTGGCAGGGGTCCATCCGAGACACCGCTCTGT
>DAIPIQ010000180.1:0-8017 GCA_036770745.1 Opitutaceae bacterium
GCGGCCGGTCTCCGCCCGCTCCTTCTTGCGGGAAAAACGGAGGAGCGCCTGGAAGCGGGCCTTTGCGAGCACGCCTCGAGGTTGATCGGAACCGCCGTGCGGCAGAAGACCCAAACTCGGAGGGCGGATCCGGTTTCCTCCGCGGCAGGGAATGGTGCAACCTGACCGCGGCGCATGCGCACCATCCTCCATCTCGACATGGACTGCTTCTACGCCGCGATCGAGGTGCGCGACAATCCGGCCCTTCGCGGTCAGCCGGTCGCGGTGGGAGGTTCGAGCGACCGGCGCGGCGTCCTCACGACCTGCAACTACGAGGCGCGGAAGTTCGGTGTTCGTTCGGCCATGCCGACCTTCCTCGCGCTGCGGAAGTGCCCGCACCTGGTCGTGGTTCCGGTCCGCTTCGAGGCCTACCGTCGCGAGTCGGCGCGGGTGCGCGAGCTCATGGCCGCCTACACCGATCTCGTCGAGCCGCTCTCCCTCGACGAGGCCTACCTCGATCTCACCGCGCTCCGGCGGCCCGGCGCGGAGGTCGCGGCCGAGTTGCGCCGCCGCATCTTCCGCACCACCGGACTCACCGCCTCCGCGGGCATCGCGGGCAACAAGCTCCTCGCCAAGATCGCGAGCGACTGGAACAAGCCGGACGGCCAGCACGAGATCCGCACCGCGGAAGTGGCCGCCTTCATGCGTGACCTCCCGGTGCGCCGCATCTGGGGCATCGGTCGCGTCGCCGCGGAACGCCTCGAGCGGCTCGGCATCACGACCTGCGGGCGGTTGCAGACGCTGCCGATGTGGCGGATGCAGGAGCTCTTCGGGCGCTTCGGCTCCGAGCTGCACGGCCTCTGTCGCGGGCAGGACGACCGCCCGGTGGAGCCGCACCGCCCGCGCAAATCGCTCGGCACGGAGAGCACGTTCCCGCGCGACCTCGCGACGCTCGAAGCCTGCGAGGCGGGCCTCGAGCCGATGCACCGCGAACTCATCGGAGAACTGCACCGACACGCGGAAGCCCGACGCGTGACGGAGATCTTCGTGAAGCTGAAGTTCTCCGACTTCTCCCGGACCACCGTCGCGAGTCGGGGGGCCGCACCGGAGTTCGCGGCCTATCGGGAGCTGCTCGCGCGCGGATTCGCCCGGAGTGGCCGCGGCGTGAGGCTCATCGGTCTCGGCGTCCGGTTCGCCGAAGAGTCCTCGGAGGAGGAAACCCAGCTCGAACTCCCGCTGGCCTGATCATCCGCCCGCCGGCGCCTCCGCCCGGCCTCGATGCCGCCTCAGCCCGTCGATCGTGTAGAGGACCAGTCCCGCCCAGATGAAGCCGAAGGAAAGCGCCCGCGCCCGGTCGAACAATTCGCCGTAGACGAGCACCCCGACAAGAAGTTGACCGGTCGGCGCGAGGTACTGGATCAGGCCGAGCGTCGCGAGCGAGAGGGCGCGGGCCGCGGTCGCGAAGAGAAGCAGCGGGACCGCGGTGACGGCGCCCATCGAGACCAGAAGGATCCACTCCCACGCCGTCGCCCCGGCGAACGCGCCGTCGCCCGCGGACGTCGTCATCCCAAGCCAGAGCAGCCCGAGCGGAGCGAGCACCGCGGTCTCGACGGCGAAACCCGTGAGCGGACCGAGGGGACCCTGTTTCCGCAACAGACCGTAGAGCGCGAACGTGCCCGCGAGCACGAGCGAGATCCACGGCAACCGGCCGAGTTGCAGGATCTGCACGCCGACGCCGAGCATGGCGAGCCCGACCGCGAGCCATTGCACGAGCCGGAGACGCTCGCCCAGGAACAGAAGACCGAGAAGGATGTTGAACAGCGGATTGAGGAAGTAGCCGAGGCTCGAGTCGATGATGCGCCCGGTCGCGACGGCGTGGACGAACGTCAGCCAGTTCACGGCGAGCAGCAGTCCGCTCGCCAGATAAAGTCCCGCACTCCGCGGATCGCGCAGCGCCCGGAGGAAGTCCCCCATCCTTCCCCGCAGTGGAAGCACGAACAGCACGAAGACCAACGACCACACGACGCGGTGCGCGACGAGATCGACGGGGGCGACCGCATCGAAGGCCTTCCAGTAGATCGGAAAGATCCCCCAGAGGAAGAAGGCTCCGACCGCCGCGGCCACGCCCCTGGTCGGTCGCGGACCGGGAGCGTTCATTTCGACCGCGGCCCGCGCCGTGGAGCGCGCTCCGGCTCCGGTCCACCCTCCGGCTCGCGCGACAAGGGCTCCCGTTCACCGGGCGCCTCGCGCGCCGTCGGCGGCGGACGCAACTCGGCCATCTGACGCCGCAGACGGCCGAGGACGAAAGTGGCGGCCGCCGCGAAGAGGAGCACGCCGATCGCGATGCGCCTCCGGAGGTCGCCGTCGCGGATCAACAAGTGCTCGTATCGGGCGAGGAGGCCGACGAGCACCATCGGGACCAGCCAGAGCAGGAGCCAGTGAAGCGAGAGTTCACCAAGGGCTCGGCGAAGCAGCCCGCTCACCGGAAATCCGAGCAGCGCCGAGGCGAAGACGACCGAGAACGTCAGGCTGAACCGGCGCAGCGCCTTCCAGAGCGCGGGAAGATCGAACGGGTTGATCATCGGATCGGGGCCGAAGGCGACAGTTGACTCGCCGCTCCGTCGGGTCACGCCAAGACTCCTCCCTTCGATGACCCTCGCCGAACGCGCCGCCCACATCGACCATCGCCTCGCCGCGCTCCACCCGTCGCCCCCGATCCCGCTCGATCATCGCGACGCCTATACCCTCCTGGTCGCCGTGGTGCTCTCGGCGCAGTGCACCGACGCCCGCGTGAACACCGTCACGCCGGCCCTCTTCGCCCTCGCGGGCGACCCGCGGACGATGGCTGCCCTCCGGATCGAGGCGATCGATGCGATCGTGCGGCCCTGCGGTCTCGCCCCGCGCAAGGCCGCGGCGATCCGGGACCTTTCGCGCATCATCGTCGAGCGTCACGGCGGCGAGGTTCCCCGGTCGTTCGAGGCTCTGGAGGCGCTTCCCGGCGTGGGACACAAGACCGCGAGCGTGGTGATGGCGCAGGCGTTCGGCGTCCCGGCGTTTCCCGTCGACACGCACATCCACCGGCTGGCGCAGCGGTGGAAACTCACCTCCGGGCGGAGCGTCGAGCAGACCGAGATCGATCTCAAGCGGCTGTTTCCGCAGGAGCGTTGGAACGAGTTGCACCTCCAGATCATCCACTACGCCCGCGAGCACTGCACCGCCCGCGGGTGCGACGGCACCGTCTGCCCGCTCTGCCGGGAACTCTTCCCCGGGCGGCGCACGCCGGTCGTCACGCGCAAGTGAGGCGCCCGCGATCCTGCGACGTTGAAGTGCGGATACGCCGCCCGATCACGCCCGCGCCATCGCCGTGCCGGCGACCCAGCCCGTCGTCCACGCCGCCTGGAAGTTGAATCCGCCGGTGATGCCGTCGACATCGAGCACCTCGCCGGCGAAGTGCAGCCCGGGGCACAGGCGACTTTCCATCGTGCGGAAGTCGACCTCGCGCAGCCGCACGCCTCCGCAGGTGACGAACTCCTCCTTGTTCATGCTCTTGCCTCCGACCGCGAACCGGCACGCGGAAACCTGCTCGACGAGCCCCTGCAGGGCGGCGTTGGAGAGCCCGGCCCACTGCGCGTCTGATGCGATGCCGGCGGCGCCGACGAGCCGCTCCCAGAGCCGCGCCGGCACGTCGGGAAAGCCGGAGTTCGCCACCAGGCGTTTGGGGTGGGAGGACCGTTCTTCGACGAGCCGCTCCCGCACGGACCCGGCGCCGGGCCCGCCCGACCAATCGACGACGACGGTGAAGCGGTGGCCTTCGGCGTGCAGCTCGCGCGCCCCCCAGGCGGAGAGACGCAGGATCGCGGGACCGCTCAGCCCCCAGTGGGTGACGAGCACCGCGCCACGCTCCGAGAGTTTCGTCCCCGGAACAGTCGCGAGCGCATCGCCCGCGGCGAGTCCCTCGAGACCCTTCAGGCGCGGATCGTCGATGCGAAAGGTGAAGAGCGACGGCACCTGCGGCTCGATGGTGTGCCCGAAGGCCTCCGCGATCCCGGCCCCGGCGGAGCCCTTCGCTCCGCCCGTCGCGAGGAGCACACGATCCGCCTTGATCACGACGCCGTCGGCCAGTGTCGCGTCGAATCCTCCCTCGGCGGAGCGCGCGAGGGCCTCGACCGGCAGGCGCGTGACGACGCGCACGCCGGATCGCGCAGCCGCTTGGGTGAGCGCATCGACGATCGTCGCGGAGTCGTCGGTCACGGGAAAGATCCGTCCGTCGGTCTCGCTTTTGAGCTCGACTCCGCGGGCCGCGAACCACGCCACGGTGTCGCGCGGGCCGAACCGGGTGAACGGGCCGAGCAGCTCGCGGGCCCCGCGCGGGTAGCGCAGGACGAGGTCGCGGGGCTCCCAGCACGCGTGCGTGACGTTGCACCGGCCCCCGCCGGAGATGCGGACCTTGGCGAGCGGTCGTGCCGTCGCTTCGTGGAGCGTCACCACGGCCGTCGGATCGAGTTCGGCGCAACGGATCGCCGCAAAGAATCCGGCGGCGCCCCCGCCGATGATGAGGATGCGCGGCGGGGTGCAGTCCGGACCGGCGGTCGCGCGCGCGTGCGTCATCGCGCGGATCCCTTCAATCGGCCGGGACG
Source organism: Opitutaceae bacterium (assembly GCA_036770745.1). Classification (GTDB taxonomy): domain Bacteria; phylum Verrucomicrobiota; class Verrucomicrobiia; order Opitutales; family Opitutaceae; genus DAIPIQ01. The sequence goes on from DAIPIQ010000180.1 coordinate 4,617, forward strand.
AGGCGGGCGATGCGATCGGGCTCGTTGAGCGCGAGGTAAAGGAAACCATCCGGGCCGGCGACCACCTCGCGGACGCGCCCGACTCCGCGGAAGAGAACCTCCTGATGGACGACGCGGTGGCCATCGATCTCGAGACGGCGAACCTCCTGCTGAGCGAGGGCTCCGACGAAAAGTTGGTCGCGCCAGGCCGGGAACTTGTCGCCGGCATAGAAGTCGATCGCGCTCACCGCGATGGAGGGCACCCAATGGGTGATCGGCTGCTCCATCCCGACCTGTGCGGTCTTGTCGGTGATGGGAGATCCGTTGTAGTTCATTCCGTAGGTGATGATCGGCCAGCCGTAGTTGCGGGCCTTGTACACGAGGTTGAGCTCGTCGCCGCCGCGGGGACCGTGTTCCGCATCGTAGAGAAGACCGGTGGCCGGATGAAGGGCGAGACCTTGGGGATTGCGATGCCCGAAGCTCCAGATCGACGCCATCGCATCGCCCGAACCCACGAAGGGGTTGTCCGCCGGGATCGAACCATCCTCGCGCACGCGGTGCACCTTGCCGTTCGGCCGGGTGACGTCCTGCGCGTCCAGTTGATGGCCGCGCTCTCCGATCACGAAATAGAGATGCCCTTCGCCGTCGAAGACGAGTTTGCACCCGAAGTGCACGTTGCCCTTTCGGTAGAGCTCGACCGGGGCGCGGAAGATCGTCTCCTCGTCGGCCCACATCCCCTCGCGTATGCGCCCGCGGACGACCGCGGTCATCGCCGCGTCGTCGGGGCCGGGATCGCTGTAGGAAAGATAGATCCAACCGTTGCGCGCGAAGTCGGGATGCACGGCGACATCGAGCATGCCACCCTGTCCCTTGGCCCAGACGCGCGGGACGCCGGAGATCGGAGCGGAAAGGGCGCCGTCGGCGAGGATCCGCAGCCGGCCAGGGCGTTCGGTCACCAGCATCCGCCCGTCCGGCAGGAAATCGAGCGCCCACGGGATCTCGACGCCCTCGACGACCGTCTCGACGCGGAACGCGTGGAGCTGACTGGTGACCACGAGATCGTCGATCGGTTTAGGGGCCGGATTTCCGATCCTTCGAAACTTCTCCCCCTCCTCCCGCAGGTAGATCACAAGTCCGCGAACCTCCTGCGCGGTGAGAGCCGGTCCCATCGGAGGCATGCCGCTCTCGGGATGTCCGTCGCGGATGCTCTTCGCGATCGACTCGTCGTCGCTTCCGAATCGCCAGACGTCGTCGATCAGGCTCGGGGCCTGCGCACCCTGAAAGCCGGCCCCGTGGCAGCTCGCGCAGAGGGCGGCGTAGATCTTGCGGACATCGCGACGTTCGCCGAGCGGCGGAAGTTCAGCCAGGGCGGCGGCGGGATCGACGGCGGGGGACGAAACGGATGTTTGCGCCGGCAAGCCGAAAGGCACTGCGGCGAGAATGAACAACGGAGCTCGAAAGGGGTGTAGCATGGCAGACGCAGGCAACACGTGAGCGTCGAGGTTTCAATCCCCGCCTGCAAGAAACTCGACGGCTCGGCGCTCGGCCCACGTGCGCGATCGATCGCCACGCATCAAGAAACCGACGTGACCTCCGTGGGCCGGGGTCTCGAGCGCGAGCCATTCGCTCGCCGCCGCCTCCGCGTATGGGAAACAGGCGGAGCCGAGAAACGGGTCGTTGCGGGCGTTGAGCAGGAGCGTCGGTCGACGGATCCTCGAGAGCACCGGTCGGCAACTGCAACGCCGCCAGTAGTCCTCCGCGCCGGAGAAGCCGTGGATGGGCGCGGTGTAGCGCTCGTCGAACTCGCGAAACGTCCGGATCGCCGCGATCCCGCGCAGGTCGAGTCGCCCCGGAAAACGGCCCGCCTTGGCGCGAAGCTTTGTTCGCAGGGCTCGCAAGAACCTCCACATGTAGATCCGGTTGCCTGGCACCGCCAATCGGGCCGCACTCGAGGCGAGGTCGCAGGGCACGGATACTGCGAACGCCCGCCGGATCCGCGGATCGAGGGCCTCCCCGGCGTCGCCGAGGAACTTCAGCGTGAGGTTGCCCCCCAGGCTGAAGCCGACCAGCGCGAGCTCGCGAACGCCGCTCGCGCGCAAGGAGTGCTCGACGACGGTCGCGAGATCGTCCGTGGCGCCGCTGTGGTAGGAGCGCAGGCACCGGTTGGGGGCGCCGCTACAACCACGGAAGTTCCACGCGAGAACGGACCAGCCGTCGCTCGCAAGCGCACGAGCCATCCCCCGAACGTGGGTTGCCTCGCTCGAACCCTCGAGCCCGTGCGATACGATCGCGACCCGGTCCGAGCCTTCCCCGAAGCGATCGACGTCGAGAAAATCGTCATCCGGAGTGGCGATCCGGACGCGGGAATAACGGACCCCGTCCACTCGGCGGAAAACCACCGGCCAGATCGTGGCGAGATGCGCATCGCGCAGCCCCGTCGGCGCGACGTATCGGGAAGAGTTGATCAGCGGCAACTCAGCGATCCTCGGTCAAAAAGCGACGAGTACCGCACAAAGATCGTCCCGATGCCGCATCGAACCGGAGAAGGCGCGCAGGGCCGCCGTGATCTCCGCCAAAGCCGCGTCGGGGTGATCCTCGCGGCACGCCGCGAGCACTTCGGCCAGCCGGCCGACGCCGAACTCTTCCCCGGCCGGGTTGGTTTCCTCCGCCCAACCATCGGTATAGAGCAGCAGTCTGTCGCCGGACACCAGCTCGTGACCGAAGGAAGGAAAGACCGCTCCACGGACCAAACCAAGGGCCGGACCACACTCCGGCCTCGGATTGGCGACCGACGCGTTCACGCCCCGCTGGTGAAGCGGCCACGGATGTCCCGCGCTGGAAAGGGTCACGCGCCCGGCGAAAACATCCACGATCCCATAGACCGCGGTCACGAATCGCGGGAGCGCGGGCTGATCCAGCAACGCACATAACCTTTCATTGAGCGCACCCAAGACGGCACCGGGCTCGGCAGGATCGAGCTTCAGGTTCGCGAGCAATCCCCGGATGAGGGTCGTCACCAGCGCCGCCCGCACTCCGTGACCCATCACATCACACATCAACACGCTGAAGCAGCCTCCTGGAAGGGGAAAAAGCTGAAAGAAATCTCCGGCAAGATGGGCGGAAGGGAAATATACCGCACCGATCCGGGGACGGAAGGGCGCCAGCGGATCGATTCCCTCACGCACACGTTCCACGCTCGAGGCCATCAGCTCGTTCTGCAGCTCACCCGCCAGCGCGAGCTCGGTCTCGATCTGCTTGTTCTTCTCCTCCAGTTCACGGCGCGCAGTCACCGCATCGGCTTCCGCTTTCTTCTGTTCCGTGATGTCGGCAGCCATTCCGACGATCCCCTCGACGCTGCCTGCTGCATCAAGCAGGGGGACCTTGGAAAGGAGCAACCACCGTTTATCTCCCAACGGGCTCGC
>DAIPIQ010000015.1:0-32750 GCA_036770745.1 Opitutaceae bacterium
GCCGATCGGCGTGATGAGCCCGAGGCCCGTCACGACAACCGTCCGCCTCACGAGCCGTCTCCGGATTGGACGAGGCGGTCGCTCACGAAGGCGCGCAGCTCGCCGACGGTGCGCAGGCGCAGAAGGTCCTCCGACTCGATGCGGACCGTGAAGAGGTCCTCGAGGAAGAAGACGAGCTCCGCGACCGCGAGCGAATCGTAGCCGAGGTCCTCGACGAGCCGCAGGGCGCCGTCGAGTTCCTGCTCGGTCGCATGGGCGCTCGACGAGGGGAGGAACGAGAGCAGCGCCGCCTGCACCACGATCTGGGCCGCGGCGAGGTCGCGCGATTCGCGGAACCGGCCGTAGGCGGCCCGCACCTCCGGGGCGAAACGTGCGAGCTGCGGAGGGCTCTCGGGGTGCGTGGGGGCGGACATGACGAACTCGAATGTGCAGCTCGGCCCGGGCCGCTCAAGCCGAGAGCGGGGCGCGGCGCGTCGGAGGGTGCGATCGGGAAGTGGGGGCGGGGTTCTGTGCCGCCAAGGACCAGCGGCGGATGGCGGCAGGATGCCGCCACACCCTTGATCGCACCCCGCGTCAGGCGCGGACCGCGGCCTCGGCGAGCGCGGGTTTCGCCGGGGCCGCGGCGGGCCGGGCGGCGAACCACGAACGCCAGCCCTCGGTGCATTCGAGCGCGAGCCAGGCGGCGAGCGCCCACGCGACGCGCGGGGCGAGCCGCCGGTCGATCTGGTAGCTGATGAAACCGAAGAAGCGGCGGTCGTTGCGCCGGCCCCAGACGCCGCGCGCCATCCGGGCGCGGGCGATGGCGGCGAGGCGCCGGTTGTAGAGCGCCATCAACCACGCGGCGACGCCGGCGCCACGGCGGGTGAAGGGGGGAGTCTCCAGCGCCCCGATACGACCGGTGAAGGGCTGCGAAACCTCGCCGAGGTAGTAGAGCCCGAGGTCGAGGCGGAACGCCAGGGTCATGAGCTCGAAGTCGCCCATGTAGGTGTACTTGTCGCGGTAGATCGCGTCGAACCAACGCCGGTAGGAGAGGGCGAAGCGTTCGTTGTGGCGGCGCACGCGTTCCGCGGCCGGGCGGCCGCGCAGGCAGCCGTCGAGCAACGCCGCGGTGGCGCTGCTGCTGAAGCCCACCCAGTCCATCCCCGGCGAGTAGAACGGATCGAGGAACGCCCCCGCGTCGCCCACGAGGGCGAAGCCGCGACCGGCGAAGGTGGAGGAGACGTAGGCGCAGTCGCGCCGGAAATGCACGTCGCCCTCGCGCCACGTCGCCTCGGCGAGCAGCTCGCGCGCGGCCGGGTGCGTCTCGAGAAACGCCCGGAGCCGGTCGCCGAGCCGGCCGCCCGCGGGCAGTTGCACGAGCCGCTGGTCGTAGACGATGCCGATGCTCACGTCGCCGCCCTTGAGCGGGATCCACCACGACCACCAGCCGCGGCCGACGACGTGGTTGGTCGCGGTGAAACGCACGGCCTTGCACCGGTCGGCCCACGCCGGCGCGCGCTCGCCGAACTCGCGCGCGTCCCAGCTCTTGACGCCGGTCCAGCGGCTCCAGCACGAGGCGATCGGGTGGGCCTCGTTGGGTTGCAGCCAGCCGTGTTTGCGGGCGAGCACCGCCGCCACGCCCGAGGCGTCGACGACCCATCTGCCCTGGAGCTCGCCCGCGGCCCCGGAGGCGTCCTCCCACGAGACGCGTTGCAGGCCCTCGGGATCGAGGGCGACGTCGCGCACCCGCGCCGGGCGCAGGAGCCGCGCGCCGGCCGCGACCGCGCGGCGCAGCACCTCCTCGTCGAGCACCGCGCGGTCCACCTGGTAGGCGGGGAAACGCACGTTGTAGGCGGGCCCGGTCTCGCTGCACTCGGTCAGCGCGCCGGCCCGCTCGTTGGCGAACCAGAACCGCATGCCCTGTTTGACGAGGTGTTCCTGATTGAGGTGGTCGGTCAGGCCGAGCACGCGCCCGAGGAAGTACGCGCTGATCTCGACGGTCGATTCGCCGACCCGGCGGGTGAAGCGCTCGCTGCGCTCGAGGATGAGGACGCGCGCGTCGGGCTTGCGCCGGAGCAGGAGCAGCGCGGTCGAGGCGCCGGCGAGCGCTCCGCCCACGATGATGACATCCCAAGGCTCCGAACCTGCGCGCTCCGCGACCATGTATGACGCGAAAAGCAACAGACGCCCCGCCGCCGCCGCAACCGTGATTTTGCCTCGCCGGTCGGTGCGTGCGAGCCGCACGCTGCGGCGATGCCGGCGGCACTTCACGAGACCTGGCGCGCCACCCGGGCGCGGGCGCCCGGCGCGACCGCCGTCGTCGAGGCCGCGACCGGCCGCACGTGGACGCGCGCCGCGCTCGACGCCGAGGCCGCGCGGATCGTCGACGAACTTTCGCGGGTGGACGGGCTGGCGGGCCGACGCGTCGTGCTCACCGGGCCGAACTCGGCGGGTTGGCTCGCGGCCTTCCTCGCGCTCTCCGAAGTCGGGGCGGTCGTCGCCCCGCTCGATCCGGGCGAGCCGGAGGACGCGCGGCGCGCGCTCGCCCGCCGGATCGGCGCCCCGTGGACGTGGGCCGAAGGGGGGCTCCACGCGACCGGGGTGCGCCCGCGCCGGCGCGATGCGTCCGGCGTCCGCCTGCTCAAGCTCACCAGCGGCAGCACCGGCGCGCCCCGCGCCCTGCCGTTCACCGCCGCGCAGCTCCTCGCCGACGGCGCGCAGGTGTGTGCGACGATGGGCGTGACCGGAGCGGATGCGAACCTCGCCCTGATCCCGTTCGGGCACTCCTACGGGCTGGGCAACCTCGTGCTCCCGCTCCTGCTCCACGGCGCCGCGGTGGTCTGCGGCAGCGGGCCGCTGCCCGGGTTGATCGCCGCCGATTGCGCCCGCTGGCGGCCGACGGTCTTCCCGGCGGTGCCTGCGCTGGTGCGCGGACTCGTGCTCGCGGAACTTCCGCGCGAGGCGCTCGCCGGGCTGCGCACCGTCATCTCGGCCGGCGCGCCGCTCGAGCCGGCGCTCGCGGTGGCGTTCCGGGAGAAGTACGGCCCGACGGTCCACGGCTTCTACGGCTCGAGCGAGACCGGAGGCATCACCTACGACCGAGACGGCGCGGCCACCGCGAGCGGTCGCGGCGCGGGCACGCCGCTCGAGGGCGTGCGCCTGCATCCCGGCCGCGGCGGGCGTTTCCTCGTGGAGAGCGCGGCCGTGACGGGCCGCGGCCGCCATTCGCCGAAGGACCGCGGCCGAATCGAGGCCGGGGGCGGGCTCGTCCTGCTCGGCCGCGTCGGGCGGATCGTCAAGGTCGAAGGGCGCCGCCTCGATCTCGGCGAGGTCGAGGCGCTCCTGCGCGGCGTGCCCGGAGTCCGCGAGGCGTGCGCGCTCGCCGATCCCCGTCGGCCCGACGCGGTGGCCGCGGTGGTGGCCGGCGGGCCCTCGGCGGCGGGCTTGCGGGCCGCGCTCGCCGGCCGCGCCGCGGCCTGGAAGATCCCGCGGCGGATCGTCGTCGTCGACGAGTGGCCGCTGACCGCGCGCGGCAAGACCGACCGGCGCGCGCTCGAGGCGCGCCTCCGGGCCCCGGGGTGAGCGGGGCTCAGCGTACCCCGAAAACGGATACCTCGATCTCGACCTCCAGGCAGGCCCGGCAGATGCCGGCCTCGAGGAAGGTCACGTGGTCGCGCGGGCCCCGGAACTCCGCGTCGAGCTCCGCCGCGACGGCCTCGAGGTCGCGGGCGTGGCGCAGGTAGGCCTTGGCGTGGCGCAGCCGGGCCCGACCGGCGGCGAGGTCGTCGCCGAACCCGCAGGCCCGGGAGATCTCGCGTAGGTTTTCGATCGTGCAGCGGAGCTGGGCGAGGGTGTCGCCGGGATCCATCGTGCGGTGGCCGCGGATCGCCGCGGTGCCGGAGATGAAGCCGTCGCGGGAGCCGTCGGGATCGTCGACGAGCGTGGCGCGGGCGAAGCTCGGGGCGCGCGGCCCGTAGTCGGGCGGGTATTCGTAGGCCGGCACCTGGAGCGCGTTCTCGGCGTGGCGCACCGGACGCTCGCTCGCGACGAAGAGCACGGAGAGCCTGCCCTCGGTCGCGCCGACGGCGGAGGCGGCGGGAAGGCGCGCGGCGAAACCGGGGCCGAGGGCGGCCTCGAAGGCGCGGGAACGGCCCGCGGAGAAGGCCCGGTAGTTCTCCACGCCATCGGGGCCGGGGGCGTTGATCCCGGGCACGTAGTTCCAGATCCGGCAGAGGTGGAGGCCGCGGGTGTGCTCGAGCAGGGTGGCGTAGAGGCGTCGCGTCTCCGCCTCGAGGGAACCGTCGGGCACGAGGCTCGCCGCGCCGACGAGGCGCCCCGGAGCACGGAAGAGGGAGAACGGCCCGGCCGAACCCGCGGGCCGGGCGTCGGGGAAGAGGGCCTCCCGCGGTGGGCCGCGCAACACGGCGAGTCCGGGATGCCACCGCCCCCCCGGCCCGGCCTCGTCTCCGAGGGCGATGGCGAAGCCCGGCGCGACGGCGGAGACCACGGCTGCCCCGGATCGCATCAGCGGCTCACTTGGTGGCGGCGGCCACGTTGAGGCGCTTCGTGATGTCCCTCTGGAGGTTGTTGATCCAGCTTTGGGGCAGCTCGGGTTTGCGGCGTTCTCCCGACTTGTTGATCGCGTAGCCGACGCAATGGACTCGGATGAGGTCGGGACCGAGCAGGTAGGTGATGGTGGCCTCGTTGCCCCGGTGCTTGAGGTAACCGACCACGCGCTCGTCGGTCTTGGTCTGGACGGTCCAGCCGCGGGTGGCCACGGAGAGGACGACGACGTCCCTGACGTCATCGGCGTCCAGATCGGCGGGAACGGGGATGGTCCCGACGGCGATCCCGAGCTCGGGCGCGTCGGCGTTGGTGGGGAGCGCCGCGGAGGCGGCGACGTGGGCGAGGAGGGCGAGGGCGAAGAGGAACGAGGAAGGCAGGAGTCGTGTCATGGCGTGGGTGATCTCGTGGGCACCGTAGCCTTCCGCGCACGGGGCGGGCAACCGGTTTTTCCGGCTTGGTCGCGGGCCGGGGGTGACCCGAAGTGGTGGCAACCTGCAGTCGTGGGGTTCAACCCCGGCTTTCGACCGGGAGACGCCGCAGAAGCCGGGGATGAACCCCACGACCACCGCATCATCGTGGCTGTGATCGATGCATCCGAACCGGCCGCGGAGACGGCCGTCGGTCTTCAGCAGCACCGATGCACGCCACCACTTTTGCCTACCCCCGGCTACGAGCGCTATTTCAAGAGCGAGTAGATCTCGATCAGCACGTCGCCCGGACTTCCGTTCGCGCTGCTCACGGTGAAGGTGTAGGCGCCGGCCTCGAGATCGACGACCTCCTGGATGTTCGCGGGGATCTCCGAGGTGAAGGCGCCGGTCTCGGCGACGGCGGCGCGGATGATCTGCGCTTCGTTCGGAGTCCGAACGCCGATGAGGGTGCGGATCTCGACGCCGTTGCGGTAGAGCTTCACGACCGGGAACTCGACAGGGTCCTCGATCCCGAACGCACGCAAACCGGGCCCGATCGCGCGGATGAGGAGTTTGCGACGTTCTCCGCCGGTGGCGACGAAGCCGCCGAAGGCCGAACGCCCCGGCGCGAGGTAGACGCGGTTGGAAAGGTTGACGACGTCGGCCCCGGTCGCACCCCCGACCACGCGCACCGAGACGTCGTCGATGTCGCTGTTCTGGTCGAGGCCGATGAAGATGCCGTTCCAAAGACGCTCGTTGAGCGTCGGAAACTGGAGCTGGCCCAAAGAAACCCCGGTGGAACCAGCCGCCTGAAACTGGGTTTCACTCCGGGTCAGGTTCCTCGTTTCCATCCGCGCGAGCCCGTCACCCTCCGCCGCCTGGAAATCGAACAGGACCCTGACGCGGATCCATTCGTTCACGTCGAAGGGCGTGGCGGGAGAGCCCAGAGGAACGCTGTTGTTGTGGCGGTCGGGATTCCGGTGGGTGACGCCGAACTGCCCCATATGGTAGGAAACTCCCAGACGCATTTCGCCGCCCGCGAGCCGTCCATCGCCGTCAAGGTCGGTTCCGAAGCCGATCATGGCCAGCGTGGTGCCGAACTTCAGGCGCGTGCGTAGGCTGAACTCCAATTCCAGCACACCGCCGGGGGCGGTGGGCGCGGGGAAATCGAAGCCGGGGCCGGCGACGCGCGAGACGACGGATTGCGCGGTGGCCGTGAGCATCCGGTTGCTGGAGCCGGGACTCGTCGGAGCGACGGCCATCGCGGTCGTGTAGGAGCCGCCATCCAGGCTTGAACGGGTGACTGTCCAGTATTTGTAGACCCCTGCGCCGTCGATGGGCCCGAGGGGCAGGTCGTTGAAGTCCAGTTCCACGGCGTGGACCGCACCAAGCGACGCGATCGCAGCCAGAGTCATGACAAGGGTGCGGGCCATAGGGTGGGGGATGGATCGGATGCTTCGGGCCGATCTGAACCCCGCTGGAAACGACCGCGCTACGGGGCCTGGAGCAGGCCCATCGCAGCCTTCGAGGGGCGGGGCCGGGTGCGGTTGGGAAGCGGGGCGCCGGTCTCGCGGTCGAACTCGTCGGGGGTGCGGCGGGGCGGGGCGAGGTCGCGCGTCGTCTCGCGCCACCCGGCGAGCGCCGCGAGCAACGACGCGCGGATCGGGGCGTGGGCGGGATCGTCGGCGAGGTTGTGGAACTCCCCCGGATCGCTCCGCAGGTCGTAGAGCTCGACGGCGGGCCGCGGGGCGGTGAAGCACTGGCGGTGGCGGGGCTCGAGTGTATCCGCATCGCGGAGACGGCGCAGCTCACGGAAGGCGACGCCGCGCACGACGTCGGCCGGAGGGGTGAGCGGGAGGTCGGGCAGGTCGTGGACGATCAGCTTGTGGTCGAGGGTGCGTACGGCGCGGCTGCGCGCCTCGTAGTCGTGCCAGTTGTGGGAGGCGAAGACGTGGTCGCGGATCGCGAGGCCGGGGTTCGCGAGCAGCGGCAGGAAGCTCGTGCCCTGCGCGGTCGGGAGCGGTTCCGCGCCGGCGGCCTCGAGCAGGCCCGGCGCGAGGTCGATCGAGCTGACGAGGGCGCCGCAGACCGAGCCGGGATCGACGCGACCGGGCCAGCGCACGAGCAGGGGCGTGCGGATGCCGCCGTCGAAGATGGTCGTCTTGTCGCGCGGGAAGGCGCGGCCGTTGTCGGAGAGGAAGAGGACGAGCGTGTCGTCGGCCACGCCCTGCCGGTCGAGCTCGTCGAGGACGTCGCCGACGAAACGATCGAGCCGGGTGACCTCGTCGTAGTAGAGCGCGAGCTCGGCGCGGACGAGCGGGGTGTCGGGCAGGTGGGCGGGGACGACGACCTCGTCGGGCCGGTGGGGCCGCTCGAGGATGCCGCTCTCGTAGTCGCGGTGGGGGTCGAGCGAGGCGAGCCAGAGGAAGAACGGCCGGTCGCGCGGGCGGTCGCGGAGCAGCGGCACCCAGTCGGTGCAACCGCTCTGGAGGTCGCTGTCGCCGCCGGTGGTGATGGTCGCATCGGCCCCGGTGGCGCCGGCGCGGAGCATGTAGCCGGCGGGGTTGGCCTCGCGGATCTCGTCGAAGCGGTCGCGCACTTCGGGGCCGAGGTGCCACTTGCCGGCGGCCCCGGTCCAGTAGCCCGCGGCCCGGAGGTTTTCGACGAAGGTCTTCCGGGCGGCGGGGAGGGGCCAGTGGAGCTGCTCGGCGTCGGTGGCGTGGGGGTGGCGGCCGGTGATGAGGCTGGCGCGGCTGGGGCTGCAGGAGGAGGCGGTGACGAAGGCGCGCTCGAAACGCATCCCCTCGCGGGCGAGCCGGTCGAGGCGCGGGGTGCGGATCGTCGGGTGGCCGTAGGCCCCGAGGTCGTCCCATGCGAGGTCGTCGGCGATGATGAGGACGATGTTGGGTCGGGCGGAGGCGCTTGCGGCGAGGCAGGCGAGGCCGAGGGCGAGCAGGAGGGGTAGGGTCTTCATGGGCGGGGGGTGAGGAGAAGCGAACGCTACGGCGCGCCCGAGGCGAGCCCTGGTTCAGGGCCTCCCTTGAGACACGGAAAAAGGCGGACCCGGAGGTCCGCCTTTGGCGCTGCGGCGCGGAGTCCCGGCTCAGCCGATTTCGCGACGGAGGTCGCGGAGGAAGTCGGAGAGCAGTTCCGTCTCGTAGGAGAGCGGATCGTGGCGGTTGAGCCGGAGGCGCTGGAGGTGGTTCATGTCGATCAGGCGGCGTTCGCCCGAGGCCACGACCTCGCCGGAGGCGTCGGTCACCTCGTACTGGAGGGAAAGGCGCGGCGGGTAGATTTCCCGAACGATGCGCGTGTCGTGCAGACCGGCGCGGCGCCACGGCTCGAAATCACCGGCCATGTCGATGTCGGTGAAGCGCAACTTCAGGCCGAAACCGGCCGGCAGCTCGCGGCGGGCGAGGCGCTCGACCTCGCGGCGGAGTTCGGCGGCGAGCCACTCCTGGTCGCGGGCGGAGGCGAAGTCGCTCGACTTGAAGTCGGTGAAGTTCTCCGGCTCATGAAACTCGACGCTCGTGCGGACGTTGTCGCCCCGCGCGCCGAGACCGAAGGCCGCCGTCGCCCCGGTGAGGACCAGTGCCGTCAGGATGGGGATGCGTAGTGTTTTCATACCGGTAGGATACGCCGGTTTCGGCCGCGGGGTTGCCAAGGTGTCAGAGATGTAATTTTCGAGGGGGCTTCCCGTCGGGGCGGTCGGTCGGGAGCGACTGCGAGAAACGCCGCCTCGAGGCCGGCGTCCGCATCGGGGGCGAGGGTGGGCGCGGCGGCGGAGAATTTAGGACCTCCCTAAAGAGTTGTCGGGCGCCGGGGGCGGGGGCAGGTTTGCGGCGATGATCACACACGTCGTCGTTTTCTGGACCGACAAGCCGCACGGGGAGAACCAGCTCAAGGTGCTGGAAGGGGCGAGGGCGACGCTGCCGCGGATCCCCGGGGTGCTGGAGTTTCGCAGCGGCGTGCCGGTGCCGAGCCCGCGGGGCGTGGTGGATGACAGCTTCGCGGTGGCGATCTCGATGACCTTCGCCGATCAGGCCGCGGCGGACGCCTACCAGACGCATCCGATCCACGACGAGTTCGTCGAGCGGCACTTCAAGCCGAACGTGAAGCGGTTCGTCGTCTACGATTTCGCCTGAGCCAGGCGGCGGGGGCCGTCCTCGCAGGGGCCAACCGACCGCCTCGGCCCCGCTGCATTTCGCTGCCGCGCAGACCCCCGTCGGAAAATTTAGGACCTCCCTTGGGTCGAAGGTGACCGCCGGCCTGGACGGCGTGTTGCGCGGCCGCTCCAGCCCCCCCTCGCGCCCCGCGCCCCAGCGGCCGCTCTCGCCTCGCCCGACCGCCCCACGCCTCTCGGCGAGAGGCGTGCCACCCCGGCCCAACGGAAGCCGCACGCCAGGTAGCGTGCCTTTCGCCGAAAGGCACGAGCGCACGCCGCGGCCCGGAGGCCGGCGGCCACCTTTGCGTGCTCGCCGGCTTTGCCGGTGATGCCCGTATCCTGCCGCTCCCGTCGGAGAATTTAGGACCTCCCTTCAGTCGGTCGGGGCGCGGCCGCGGCCGCGCTTCACTTCGGCGCGGCGGCGTTTACCCTCGCGGAAGGCGCGCTTGACCGCGGCGGGGCGGGGACGTTTGCGGCGGCGGTTCTTCTCCCGCGCCTGACGCTCGGCGGCGGTGGTCTCGGTGGTGCGGCGGAGGATCTCGGCGGCGAGGCGCTCGCGGGCGAGGCGGCGGTTGTCGGCCTGGGAGCGGGTGTCCTGGACGGTGACCACGATCCCGGTGGGGAGGTGGCGGAGGGTCACGCGGGTGGCGACCTTGTTGACGTTCTGGCCGCCCGGGCCGGAGGCGTGGGAGAACGTCTCGTCGAGCTCGGCCTCGTTCAGCCCGGGATGCATCGGGCGCGGCTCAATCGCCGACGGCGGGGGCGCGGCGGACCTCGGGGGTGTGGCGCACGTCCTTGGCGTTGAGCAGGTAGATCGTCTCCTCGGCGATGTTCGTGGCGTGGTCGGCGACGCGCTCGATCGCCTTGGAGACGAAGATGAGGTCGACGCCGCGGCCGATGACCGAGGAGTCGCGCGTCATCATCGTGGTGACCTCCTCCTGGAGGCGGCGGTTGAGGGCGTCGATCTCGGTGTCGCGCCGGCAGACCTCGAGGGCGCGCTCGTCGGTGTGCTCGAAGAAGCAGTCGAGGGCGTCGTGGAGCATGTCGGCGGCGAGCTCGCCCATGTGGACGATGTCGACGCCGACCTTGATGGGGGCGTCGGAGGAGAGGTGGTGGATGCGGCGGGCGATCTTGGTGATCTCGTCGCCGGCGCGCTCGAACTCGTGGCTGGCCTTCATGGCGGTGACGAGCACGCGGAGCTGGGTGGCGACGGGCGAGCGCAGGCTCATGTAGCGGATCGCCTCCTCGTCGATGCGGACCTCCAGTTCGTCGATCTCGTTGTCGGCCTGGACGAGGCGTTCGGCGAGCGAGGTGTCCTTCTCGCGGTAGGCGCGCAGCACCTCGCGGAGCTGGATGATCACGAGCCCGCCCATGCGAAAGAGGTTGGAGCGGAGGGATTCCAGTTCGGCGTCGAAGAAGCGTTTCATGGCGCGGGTCAGCCGAAGCGGCCGGAGACGTAGGCCTCGGTCTGGGAGTTCGAGGGGTTCATGAAGATGCGCTGCGTCTCGTCGTATTCGACGAGCCTGCCGAGGTAGAAGAAAGCGGTGCGGTCGGAGACGCGCGCGGCCTGTTGCATGTTGTGGGTGACGATGACGATCGTGAATTGTTTCTTCAATCCGTGGATGAGCTCCTCGACCTTGGCGGTGGCGATGGGGTCGAGGGCGGAGCAGGGCTCGTCCATGAGGATGATGTCGGGCTCGACGGCGATGGCGCGGGCGATGCAGAGGCGCTGCTGCTGGCCGCCGGAGAGGCCGAGGGCGCTCTCGTGGAGGCGGTCCCGGACCTCGTCCCAGAGGGCGGCGCCGCGCAGGCTGCGCTCGACCACGGAGTCGAGGGCGGCCTTGTCGCGCACGCCGGCGATCCGCAGGCCGTAGGTGATGTTCTCGTAGATCGACTTGGGGAAGGGGTTGGACTTCTGGAAGACCATGCCGACGCGCTTGCGCAGCTCGATCACGTCGACGCTGGGGTCGTGGATATCCACCCCGTGGATACGGATGCGGCCGGCCTCGATGCGGGCGGCGTCGATCAGGTCGTTCATGCGGTTGAGGCAGCGCAGGAGGGTGGACTTGCCGCAGCCGGAAGGGCCGATGAAGGCGGTGACCTTGTGCTCGGGGATGGCGAGGTCGACCCCGTGGAGGGCCTGGGTGGAGCCGTAGAAGAAGTCGAGCCCCTCGATCTCGATGAGGTCGCGCCCGAGGGCGGCTCCGGGATCGCGGGCGTCGTCGACGGCCGGGGCGGGCGGGCGGGTTTCCGAGGGCGGGCGGAGAGCGGACATGACGGGCATGGAGGTCGCGCGGAGGATCGGGGCCTACCAGCGGTAGCGGCGGCGGAGGTGGTTGCGGAGGAGGATGGAGGTGAGCGCGACGAGGGCGACGAGCACGAGGAAGACAAACGCCGAACCGTACTGCACGCGAGCGGTGTGTTCGTTCTGCGGGATCTTCGAGCTGACCACGTAGATGTGGTAGGGGAGGGCCATCACGCCTTGGAAGAAGAAGTCGGACCAGCGGTCGAGGCCCTCCCAGGGCAGCTTGTCGCGGACGACATAGGCGGCGGTGAACATGATCGGGGCGGTCTCGCCGGCCACGCGGGCGATGCCGAGGATCGAGGAGGTGAGGATGCCGGGGAGCGCGTAGGGAAGGACGTTCGTGCGGATCGTCTGCCATTTCGTGGCCCCGAGGGCGAGCGAGCCCTCGCGGAAGCCGCGGGGCACGCTGCGCAGGGCCTCCTCGCTCGCGGTGATCACCACGGGCAGGACCATGAAGGCGAGGGTGAACCAGCCGGCGAGGAGGGAGACGTTCCAGCCGAAGAACACGACGAACATCCCGAAGCCGAAGAGCCCGAAGACGATCGAGGGCACGCCGGCGAGGTTGAGGATCGAGAGCCGGACGAAGAGGATCGTGCGGCTCTGGGCGGCGTATTCGCTCAGGTAGATCGCGGCGGCCACGCCGAGGGTGAGGGCGATGGTCATGGAGCCGACGACGAGCAGGAGCGTGCCGACGATGTTGGGGAGGATGCCGCCGGCGGAGTAGACGTAGCTCTCCACGCGGGTGTCGCCGAGGGGGTTGGTTTCGCGGAATTCGCGGAAGGCGGCGTCGCCGAGCCGGAGGGTCGCGCCCTCGTGCTCGAACACGTGGAGCGTCTCCGGCGCGCGGGTGAGGAACTCGAAGTTGACGAAGGGCGCGGTCGGCTGGAACACCGCGGCGGAGCCCTTGTAGAAGATCGTGCCGAAGATCACCGCGGCGCAGGCGATGACGAGGTAGGTGACGAGTCGGAACACCCAGGCGACGCCGGCCTCGCCGCGCGAGGCGAGGGTCGTGCGCTTGCGGAACACGTGCGGATCGCGCGCGGGGCGGGAGGCGGGAGCGGAGGAGGCGGCGGGCGACATGCGTCAGCTCTGGGCGAGGCGGTAGCGCCGCACGATCTTCTGGGCGAAGTAGTTGATCAGGAGCGAGAGGAAGAACAGTACGATGCCCACGCAGAACAGCGCGCGGTAGTGGATGCTGCCGCGGACGACCTCGCCCATCTCCTGGGCGATGATCCCGGTCATCGTGTGGACGGGTTGGGTGAACACCGCGAGGCCGGCGGTCAGGTCGGGGATGGCGATGCGGTTGCCGGCGCAGAGGAGCACGACCATCGTCTCGCCGATCACCCGGCCGAGCCCGAGGAGCACGGCCGAGACGATCCCGGAGAGGGCGGCGGGCACGGTGATGCGGGCGATCGTCTGGAGGCGGGTCGCGCCGACGGCGAACGACGCCTCCTTGAAGGCGCGGGGCACGTTGTTGAGCGCGTCCTCGGCGAGGGTGAAGATCGTCGGGATGGCGATGAGGGCGAGCAGGGCGCCGGCGGTGAGGGCGTTGAGGCGTTCGCTGAAGGGGAAACCCGGGATCCAGGCGAGCGCCTCGATCCCCGAGAGCGCGCGGAGCGTCTCGCCGAGCACGGCGATGCCGAAGAAGCCGAGCACGACCGACGGGATGGCCGCGATGAACTCGATGCAGGGCTTGATGAAGCGCTGCTCCGCGGGCCGGGCGAGCTGGTTGACGTAGATCGCCGCACCCACGCCCATCGGGACGGCGAAGAAGAGCGCGATCGTGGAGACGAGGAGCGAGCCGGTGAGGAGCGGGAGGATCCCGTACCAATCCTGCCAGAAGCTCGCGGTCGTCCAGTCGCGCCCGAAGGCGAAGGCGGTGAGCGATTCGCCGAAGGCGACCGGCCGCTCGGGATCCCACGCGGCGAGCCGCTCTTCGATCGTGGGGAACCCCTCGACGTAGCGCAGGGCGAGCTCGCGGAAGCGCTCCACCCGGGCCGCGAGCTCGGGCGTCTCGGCGACCGGGACCTCGACCACGAGGGCGCGGATCCGCTCCGCGAGGGCGCCGGCAAGCTCGCGCCAGTACGGCAGCGTGTCCTGAAGCACCCGGGCGCCGGTGGCGAAGTCGACCGGTTCGATCCGGATCTCCTCCGCCTCGGCGACGCGGCGGGCGGCGAGGAGCTGGCGGCGTTGCTCGCGGCGGTCCTCGTTGACGAGGAACCGCGTCTTCGTCGCGGAGGCGAGGTCGGAGAGGTCGGCGATGAGGCCGCGCAGGTCGATCACCGCGTCGCTGAACTCGCCCGCGTAGTCGTCGAAACCGGAGAGCGCGGCGAAGGCCTGTTCACTCGAGAGGCCCCCGGTTTCCGTGAGGTGCCGGTAGCGCCGCAGGCGCAGATCGGAGAGGTAGCGGGTGAGCGCGGTGTGGTCGGCCTCCTGGGCGCGGATGAGGTCGACGTATTCGAGGCCGGCCTTGCGGTAGGTGTCGAGGTTGGCGCGGTTCTGCCCGAAGAAGGACGCGCCCTCGCGGAAGAGGAAGACCGTGATCAACGCGAGGATCACGACCGCCATGAGGGCGTTGCCGCCGAAGAACGCGCGGATCGCGTCCTCGCGGGAGAGCCCGAGGAGGCGGAAGCGCGGCCGGGCGCGGACGAAGCCGGGGCGGTCGGCGGAGCGTTGTGCGGGCGGGCTCAACGGCGGCTCTACTCGACGGGCACGAACCCGACCTTCTCGGCCAGCGCCCGGCCCTGGGGTCCGAGGGAGAACGCGACGAAGCGCGCGGTCTCGCCGGTCGGTTCGCCGTTCGTGTAGAAGAACGTGGGTCGGGCGTAGGGGTAGCGCTGGGCGTGCACGGCCGCCTTGTCGGGCAGCGCGCCGTCGATCGCGACCACCTGGAGGCCGGGGTCGCCCATGTAGGCGAGGCCGACGTAGCCGATGCCGTTGGGGTTCTTCGCCACCTCGGCCGCGATCTGCTCGTTGCCCGCCATCTTCTGGGCCGAGCCCGCGTAGTCCCGGCGCTTCATCGCGAGGTCCTTGAAGTCCGAATACGTGCCGGAGGAGGTGTTGCGGGTGTAGATCGAGATCCGGCCGGGGCGGCCGCCGACCGCGGACCAGTCGGTGACGTCGCCGGTGAAGATCTGCTCGACCTGCCGCCGGGTGAGCGCCTTGAGCGGGTTGGCCGCATTGACGACGATGGCGATGCCGTCGAAGGCGACGATCGTGGGCTCGAGCTTGACGCCCCTCGCGGCGGCGGCGGAGACCTCGGTGGGTTTGGCGCGGCGCGAGGACATGCCGATCTGGGCGGTGCCGTCGGTGATGGCCGCGATCCCGGTGGTGGAGCCCTCGGCGGCGATCTCGAAGTTCACCCCGGGGTGGTGCGCCTTGTATTCCTCGGCGAGCATGGGGACGAGTTTGGCGCCGAGGGTGTCGGAGCCCTTGATGACGAGTTTCTGGGCGCAGGCCGCGGAGGCGGTGAGCAGCGCGGTGGCGAGGAGAACGGTGTGTTTCATGGGAGGGAGGCGGAAGGGGATTTCAGAACTGGAGCTGGAGTTGGGAGCGGACGCCCTGGGTCGTGGCCCTGGCGGCCGCGCCGGAGAGGGCGGTGCGGGTCTGGCCGGCGACGTAGCCGAGCTGGAGTTTGAGGTCATCGCCGTGGAAGGAATACGTGCCGCCGAGGTAGAACTCGTCGAGCGTGTTCATCGTGCCGCCGGAGGGGGCCGAGCGGATGCCGTCGGCGAGGGTGATCCCGCGGCCGTCGCTGTCGATGCGGGCGTAGCGGGCGACGAGCTCGAGCTTCTCGGTGAGGAGGCACGCCGGCTGGATGAACCAGCCCCAGGGGCGGGCGTCGCGGGTGAAGGAGGCGCCGCGCTCCACGTCGGCAAGCAGGAACTCGGAGAAGAGATGGAAGCGCCCGAGCCTCACGTCGGCGTAGGCCCCGTAGAGCGCGAGGTCGAAGCCGAGGCCGCGGTTCGTGGAGCCGGGGCCGCCCTGGTCGGGCTGGAGCGAGGCCGAGACGCCGAAACGGTAGGCGCCGCCCTCGAGCGCGCCCGCGAAGCCGGCGTTGACCCAGTAGGCGGGGGAGTTGTTGGAGGCGTCGCCCGCACTGGCGGCGATGGTGAAATCGTCGGTGAGCTCGGGATTCGTGATCGCGGCCCCGTAGAAGAACGCCCCGGTGCGCCCCTCGTAGAACGCGCCCACCCGGTAGCTCCCCGCCCCGAGGCGGCGGCCGTTGTTGTCCTCGACGAAGTAGCGCGTGACCGAGGAGCGCTCGAGCGCCTTGATCGCCCCGCTCGAGGAGCGCTCCTCGAAGGCGTTGTTCACCTTGCGCAGGCCGAGATCGATCGTGTGGTTGGCGCGTCGCCAGCGGATCACCGCCTCGTCGAAGCCCCCCCCGGCGAAGTCGTAGGTGATGCCCGTGCTCCAGTCGCCGAGGAGGTTCGCCCGGATCGTGACGTAGGCGCGGCGGATGAAGGCGTGGTGGGTCGCGGCGGGATCGGCCGCGCGGGCGACCTCGGTGCCCAGGCCGGCGAACTGCACCTGGAGCCGCCCGCCCAGGCTGATGCGCCCGGTCGATCCGCCGCCGGCGACGACCTCGGGTGGCGGGGCGGCGTTCTCCCGGATCAGCTCGGCCCGGACTTCCGCCGCCTCTTCATGGGTAAGGATGCCCTTGCGGACCAGCACATCGATCAGCGCGCCGCCGTCCTGGGCGGCGGTGGAGCGGGGGGCGAGGTGAAGTACGCAAGCAAGCACGATGACGAAACAGTGACGACTCGACATGGGATGGTGGTGGTTGGTTTGGCCGCCCGCGGTTTCCCGAAGGCGAAGGGAGAGACTACCCGGAGATTGTTACGGTTTGATGTCAACGGTGTGACAAACCGGGGAAAATTCCGCCCGTGGCGGAATCGGGGTGACGGACCTTCTTCTCGTGGAGGGGTTCGCGAAGATGGTCCTTGCCGCGCGCCGCGCTTCTCCTGTGAGGTCGCCGGCTCCGGAAGATGTCCCCACTCCAGCTCGCCCTGCGCCGTCCGTGAACGGTGCTCGTCCTCGCGGTCGCCCTCGGCGCCTGGATCGCCGTGCAGCGGATGTCGCGCGACATCTTCCCGCCGCTCAACGTCCCGACGATCTACGTGGCGCAGCCCTACGGCGGGATGGATCCCGCGCAGATGGAGGGCTACCTGACCTGCCTGTACGAGTACCACTTCCTTTACATCGCGGGGATCGAGCACGTGGAGTCGAAGTCGATCCAGGGCGCCTCGATCATGAAGCTGCAGTTCCACCCCGGCACCGACATGTCGCAGGCGATGTCGGAGACCGTGGCGCAGGTGAACCGCTCCCGCGCCTTCATGCCGCCGGGCACGGTCGCGCCGTTCATCATGCGCTTCGACGCCGGCAGCGTCGCGGTCGGCTACCTCGTCTTTTCGACCGACGATCCGGACATCACCCTCAACCAGATGCAGGACCAGGCGCTCAACCGCGTGCGCCCCGCCTTCGCCACGCTGCCCGGCGTCTCGGCCCCGCCGCCCTTCGGCGGCAGCTCCCGCGGCGTGGTGGTGAACGTCAACCCCGACCGCATGAAGACCTACGGGCTCTCGCCCGACGACATCGTCAAGGCGCTCGCCGTCGGCATCCTCGTCGACGAGGCCACGGTCGCGGTGGAGAACATCCACGCGCACCTCGCGCGCGGCGCCCCGCCCGCCCGGGCCGCGCTCGACGGCACGCGCGAGACGGCGCTCCCGCGGCTGCTCGCGATGCTGTGCATCCTCGCGGTGTTCATTCCCGCCTTCTTCATGGAGGGCTCGGCCCAGGCGCTCTTGGTCCCGCTCGCCCTCGCGGTCGGCTTCTCGATGATCGCCTCCTACGTCCTCTCCAGCACGCTCGTGCCCATCCTCGCGGTGTGGTTGCTGCGGGGCTCGCACGGTGCGGCGTCCTCCCGGCCGCCGGTGGGCCGGCGCACCGAGGGCGGGCTTCCCTCCCGCTACGCGGGCATCCTGCGCGGGGTCGTCGCGGTGCGGTGGCCGTTGCTCATCGTCTACCTCGTCGCGGCGGGCGCCACGGTCTGGCTCGTCGGCGGCCGGCTCGGGGTGGAGATCTTCCCCCGGGCCGACGCCGGGCAGTTCGCGTTGCGCTTCCGTGCGCCGCCGGGCACGCAGGTCGCGATCACCGAGGGCATCGCCCGGCGGATCCTCGCCACGGTCGCGCGCGAGGCGGGCGGCGACGACCGGTTGGAGTTCAGCATCGGCATGGTCGGCGTCCACAACTCGAGTTTCCCGGTCAACCTCGTCCACCTCTGGAACGGCGGACCCGGGGAGGGCTGGCTCGCCGTGCAGCTCGCCCGCGACGCCGGCGTGCGGGTCGAGGAGTTCACCGAACGCCTGCGCGGAATCCTCGCGCAGGAGCTGCCCGGGGTGCGGTTGTCGTTCGAGCCGCAGGACATCGTGGCCCGCGTGATGAGCTTCGGCTCGCCCACGCCCGTCGAGATCGCGATCAGCGCGCCGAGCCTCGCGGTCGGCAAGAGCCACGCGGAACGACTCCTCGCCCGGCTCGGGGAGCTGCCCTTCCTCCGCGACGCCCAGATCGCCCAGACGCTGGATTTCCCCGCCGTGCACGTGCACATCAACCGCGAGCGCGCCGGGATGCTGGGCGTCACGGTCGAGGACATCACGCGCTCGCTCGTCGCGGCCACGACCTCCAGCCGGTTCACCACTCCGAGCTACTGGGCGGATCCCGGCAGCGGGATCAGCTTCAGCATCCAGGTGCAGATCCCCGAGGAGCGCACCCGCACGATCGAGGACCTCCAGAACATCCCCGTCACCGCCGCGGACGGCGGGGCGACGGTGTTGCTCCGCTCCGTCGCCGACATCGGCGAGGGAACCACGGTCGGAACCTACGAGCGCTACAACCTCGTGCGCATCGTGAGCATCACCGCCAACCTCCACGGCATCGACCTCGGGGCCCCGACCCGCGCGATCCGGCGCCTGATCGCCGAGGTGAACCTCCAGGCCGACGGTCGCACGAAGGTCGACCTGCGCGGCCAGGTGATCCCGCTCGAACAACTCATGGACGGCTTCCGCACCGGGCTCGTGATCGCGGTCGTCGTGATCTTCCTGCTCCTCGTCGCGAACTTCCAATCCGTGCGCCTCGCCCTCGCGGTGGTCTCGACCGTGCCCGCCGTGCTCGCCGGCGTCGTGCTCCTGCTCTGGTCCACCGGGACGACCTTGAACATCCAGTCCGCGATGGGCGCGATCATGGCCGTGGGGGTGGCCGTCGCCAACGCGATCCTCCTCGTCACCTTCGCCGAACGCGCGCGCGTGGCCGGCGGCGATCCGCTCGCCGCCGCGGTCGAGGGCGGGCGCAGCCGCCTCCGCGCGATCCTCATGACGAGCTTCGCCATGATCGCGGGCATGCTCCCGCTCGCCCTCGGCCTCGGCGAGGGCGGCGACCAGACCGCCCCGCTCGGCCGCGCCGTCGTGGGCGGCCTCGCGCTCGCCACCCTCGCCACGCTCTTCGTCCTCCCGAGCGTCTTCGCGATCGTCGCTTCGGAGCGCGTCCGTTCGCCCTCCCTCGATCCCGGCGATCCGGCGAGCCCCCACCACGCGGGCGCCGGCCTCGGAAAAGCCCGTTGATTCCATGAAGTCGCTCCTCCCCGTCTCCGTCGCCGCCTTGCTCGCGCTCGGCCCCGGCGCGCTCGCCGCCCAGCCCGGGGCGGCGTTTCCCGTCGCCCGGCCCGATCGCGGCGAGGTGGTGCGCCACGTCACGCTGCCCGGCACGATCCAGCCGTACCAACAGGCCACGCTCCACGCCAAGGTGGCCGGTTACCTGAAGTCGATCGCGGTCGATCGGGGCGACGCCGTGACGGCCGGCCAGCCGCTCGCCGAGATCGAGGCGCCCGAGCTCGCCGCCGACCTCGCGCGCCACAAGGCCGAGTTCACCCTCGCCCGGATCGAGTCCGATCGCGCCGGTGAGGCTCGGCGCTCGGCGCCCGACCTCGTGCTCCCGCAGGCGATCGACCAGGCGCTCGGGCGGCTGGAGATCGCGCGGGCGCAGGTCGAGCGGATCGAGACGCTCCTCGCCTACGCCCGGCTCACCGCACCCTTCGCCGGCATCATCACCGCCCGCCACGTCGATCCCGGCGCCTTCATCCCGGCCGCCACCGGAGGCGCGATGCAGGCGGCGGCCCTCGTCACGTTGATGGACTTCACGACCGTGCGCGTCCGCTTCGCCGTGCCCGAGCTCGAGGCGGGCCGCGTCCGCGGCGGCCAACCGTTGGCGTTCGTCGCCGACGTCGTGCCCGGTCGCGGCTACGAGGCGAAGGTCTCGCGCCTGGGCTACGCGCTCGATCCCGGCACGCAGACGATGCTCGTCGAGGCGGACGTGCCCAACGCCGACCTCGCCCTGCGGCCCGGGATGTTCGTGACCGCACGGCTCGGCGTGGAGGTGCATGCGGGCGTGCTGCGCGTCCCGGCCGACGCGGTGCTGGTCGAACGCGCGGGCGCCTCCGTCTTCACCCTCGACGGCGGGCGCGCGAAGAAGACGCCGGTCAAGACCGGCTTCAACGACGGTGCGCACATCGAGATCGCCGGCGGCTTCGACGCCGGCGCGACCGTGATCCGTTTAGGAAAAACGCCCATCGCCGACGGCCAGGCGGTGGCGGTGCGGCCATGAGGAATCCGATGACCGAAGCGGCGGCGGGCGTCCCGCGTGCCGTGTCCGGGCCCGGCATCCTGCGGGGTCGACCCCGGGCGGGGAGCCCCGAAGCGCAGACGGGACGCCCGCGCCCACTCCGCTCGCTGCCCTTGATGCTCCTCGCCCTCGCCGCGCCGTTCGCCGTTTCGGCCGCGGAGGAAACGGCAGACCCCACGCCCGCCGAGGCCGCCGCCGCGTTGCCCGACGCGCCCGCGGGCGCGAGGCAGATCGACCTTCCCACCACCCTCCGCCTCGCCGGGGCCCGCGACTTCGAGATCCGGCTCGCGGAGGAACGCGCCGAACTCGCGCGCGCCGAACACGCCGCCGCCCGCCAGAAGCTCTACCCGTGGTTCACCGTCGGCGCCGGCTCCCGCCGCCACTGGGGCCGCGTGCAGACGGTCGAAGGCGACATCATCGACGCCGCCATCGGCGTGCAGACGCGGCTCCAGTTCGGCGAGGCCCGCTTCGGCGCGCTCGCCGCCGACCAGCGGGCGGACGCCGCGCGCTTCGACTCCGAATCGCAGCGGCAGGACTCCGTGCTCGCCGCCGAGGCCGGCGTCGCCTTCCAAGGCGACGTCTTCCGCGCCCGGGCCCAGGCTGCACAGGACGAGGTCGCGCGACGCCAGGCCGAGGAGCAGGTCGTCCTGTCGGTGGTCCGGCTCGCCGCCCGGCTGCGGCTCGATCCGGCCGTCGACCTCGTGGCGGCGGACGCGCTGCCGGAGCCCCTCGATCTCGTGCCGCTGGACCGGCCGGCCTCCGCGTGGATGAGCGACTCGATGAGCAACCGGGCCGAGCTGCACGCCGGCGCCGCCCGGCTGGAGGCGGCGCGGATCGAGCGCCGGGCCGCGCGCCATGCGCCGCTGTATCCAACCATTGGAGCCGGCGCCGCCTTCGGGGGCCTCGGCGGCGGGCGCGATGGCGATCTGGACGATTTCGGCGACTCAGCCGACTTCACCCTCGCCCTTTCCTGGAGCATCGGCCCGGGCGGGCTCTTCGACCGGCCGCGGGGCGCCGCCGCCGCCTCCCGCGAGCGCGCGCAGGCGCTGCTGGAGGAGCGGCTGCGCGAGAACTTCCTCCTGCAGGTGGCGGAGGCGCCCGCGCGCCTCCTCTCGCTCGCCGATCAGATCGGATGCTCCGCCCGCGCCCTCGAGGCCGCGGAGCAGACGTTGCGGCTCTCGCGTGAGCGGCGGGAGTTCGCCGTCGGCGTCGTGGCCGAGACGGTGCTGGCCGCCCAGGAGGCCGCGCGGGCCCGGCGTGCGCATTTCGCCCTGGTGGCGGAGTTCAACAAGGCCCGATTCCTCCTCCGCCGCGCCGGAGGATTGAACCGCCCGCACCCGATGTCCGCACCGCGCGCCCATCCCGGCTTCGACCGGACGCTCCTCCTCCTCCGCCTCATGGTGGGCGCGGTCTTCCTCTCGGAGGGCGTCCAGAAGTTCCTCTTCGCCGAAAGCGTCGGCAGCGGTCGCTTCGCGCGCATCGGCCTGCCCTCGCCGGAGCTGCTCGGGCCGCTCGTCGGCGGCGTCGAGGCGGTCTGCGGCGCGCTCGTCCTGCTCGGTTGCGCGACGCGCCCCGCCGTCGTGCCGCTGCTCGGGATCATGGCCGTGGCGGTCTGGAAGACGAAGCTGCCGATCCTCGGCTCGTCGGGTTTCTGGAAGATGGCCCACGATTCCCGCACCGATTTCTGCATGACGATCGGCGCCCTCGCGCTGCTTCTCGCCGGCGGGGGCGCGTGGTCGCTCGACGCCTGGCGGCGGGGGCGCCGGGCCCCCGCGGCGGACGCGTGAACCGCGGGCGGGCGCGGCCTACTCGAGGCCGTCGACCGCCATGTCGCTCGGGAATTCGACGGCGATCTTCAGGCCGAGCTCGCGGCTCTCGCCGGGGGCGAGCTCGAGCGTCCAGGCGAGCGTGCCGTCTTCGTCGCGCCGCACCTCGCGCGCGGGCGGCGCGAGCAGGGTCACGGTGATCTTCTCGTTCTGCGAGACCGGGACCTGGTCCTTCACGACGATCCGCTCGGCGGTCGTGCGGTTGTTCTTCACGGTGATCAGCACGTCGTAGGTGATCCGCTGGCGGCGGGTGACGAGCCCGGTGTTTTCCGTGAGCCGGTTGACGAGTTTGCGCTCCACCGAGAACCCGTCGTCGATCCCGAGATCGAGATCGAACTTCGCCCCCGGCATGACGGTGGCGAGCTGCGAGCGGGCGACGTAGGTGCCGTCGAGGTAGAGGTTGACCGGGCCGGCCATGAGGGGGAATTCGGAGGTGTTCGTCGCCGCGGCGCGCAGGAAGACGAGCTCGGCGAGCTTGGGCGCCGCGAGGCGGGAGAGTTCGCCCTCGAGCGGGTGGGTCGCGATCGCGACCTTGTGCGGCGCGTTGTCCGAGGGGATGTCGGCCGGGTGGGCGATGGTGAAAGTGGCGGAGGTGAGCCCGACCTCGGGCGTGGCCTGCGCCGCGGCGAGGCTGCGCTCCATCCGCGGGCGGGGGGCGTCGGGAGACGCTTCGAAAGGCGCGAGGACGATGCTGTCCGCCATCGCCGCCATCGGCGCCGGTCGGGCCTCGCGGAGGAACCACGTGCGCAACTCCGGGGCGCTGCCGCCGAGGGCCGGCCGGGCGGTCGAGAGCACGAGGCGGGCCTGCCGCCAGTCCTCGCCCGTGGACTGGCGCACCATCGCGGCGTAGCCGAGGGCGATCGCGCGGGTCGCGGAGGTCACGCGCACGTCGTAGGTGGGCGTCCACGACGCTCCCCGCACGGTGTAGGCGAGCCGCAGGCGCATCGCTCCGGCGGCGGCGACGTCGAGGCGCACGACGACGTTCTTCACCGTGCGCTGGCCGGGAGCCTGCAGCTCCTTGATCTCGCGTTGCACGGCGGCGAGCTTCGCCTGCACGCCCTCGCGTTCGCGGTCGAGCTCCTGCGCCTCGGCGAGCGCGGCTCCGAGGCCCTCGGCGTAGAAGCCGACGAACGCCTGCCATTCCGCGAGCCTGGGCAGGCCGGCGCCTTCCGCGGTCGGCGGCGTCACCGTGGCGGTCTTGATCCGCTCGAGGTAGTCCCGCTTCTGCTGCACGACCGTCGCGCGGTCCGTCACCCGCCGCAGCTCCGCCGCGAGGGTGCGGGCCTGCTCGAGGAGGGCGGCGAGTCGGGGATTGGCGGCGAGCTCGAGCTGCACCGCTTCGGCGCGCACGTCGAGGATCGCGGCCTCCGCCTCGCCCGTGCCCGATACTTGGAGGAGGTCCGGATCGAGCGAGTCGGGAAGCCCGGCGAAAACGACCTCCTGCGCGCCGGCCGGCAGGTCGACCGCGGCCTCGCGGGTGACGATCGCGCGATCGACGTAGACGGTGACACCCGTGATGGACGAGTCGGCGGGGATGGGCGCGGCGCCGACGAGGGTCGGGACGACGACCGGGACGAGGACGGCGAGCCGGAGGAGACGGGAGTTGTTCATGAGGATTCGAGTCTACCGCTGCGGAGCGGCCGGAGAGGTATCAAGAATGTAACCGACGGTCACGGCGGAAGGTGGTTCACCGCGCCTCGAGCCAGGCCTCGGATCCGTACTGGTCGACGAGCGCCTCCTCCTCGTCGGGGTCGAAGGCGGGCCAGCCGGGGAAACACTCCCCGGCCGCGAGGGTCGCGGCGAGCCGCGCGGCGAACGCCTCCTCCAGCGCATCCCACGCGGGCTCCGGCAGGAGAGTGCGCGCGAGCGAGCCCTGGAGAAGCAGGCCGTGCTTGTCGCGCTTGAGCGCGGCTCCGGCGACCTTGCGGCCGTCGGCGGCGAGCACGACGTCGTCGAGCTCGGCCCGGGCGAAGCAGACGCCGGGCGCGACTTCCGGCGGGTCCTCTTGGAGGCGCACCTCGGCCCCGAGCGAGGTGAGCGCCTCGGCGAGGGCGGTGTGGATCACGCGGTAGATCACCGGCCCGGGCCTGTCGAAGAGCGGATGGGCGCGCGGGAGCACGAGGGCGTAGGTCCAGTCGTCGCGGTGGTCGACGATGCCGCCGCCGGTCGCGCGGCGGGCGAGGTCGAGGGCCTCGATCCCGGGTACCTGGGCGCGCACGAAGGCGATCTTCTGGCCGTAGCCGAAGGTCACGGCGGGTCGGCGCCAGGCGTAGTGCCGGAAACGGATCGCGTCGGGATGCGGGTGGCGCCGCAGGAGGAGGTGGTCGACCGCCATGTTGCCGGCGGCGTCGCTCGTGCGCACGGGCAGGTGGTGGAGTTCCATCGGCGGCGGGGGATCAGGCGCCGCCGAGGTACCACCCGCGGCAGGGCGGCGGCACGGCGAGGCGCTCCAGCAGGGCGGCGAACGACTCCTGTGGCGTCTTCAACATCCCCGCGAGCGGGGCGCAGACGAGGCTGAGGTCGGCCTGCCGCTCCCCGGCCCCGCCCGGATGGTCGGCGCGCGCGCCGACCTCGATCAGCGCATCGGGATCGAGCTTGAAGTGGCGCGCGATGAGCCGGCCGATCTCGGCCCGCGAGAGCGCCTCCGCCCCGGCCCAGTGGAAGACCCCGTGCGGGTCGCGGCGTTCGCACAGCTCCACGACGACCTCGGCGACGTTCTCCGCCGAGCACGGCTGCCGGATCTCGTCGCGGTAGAGGCGGGTGCGCCGCCCCGCGGCCCAGGCGGCGAAGAGCCGTTCGTGCAGGCTGCGGGCCCCGCCCGGGCTGTTGCCGGCGAGGAGCGGGAGCCGGAGGACGACGGACGATTCCGGCGCGGCGCCGTGGACGAGCCGCTCCGCCTCGAGCTTCTGGCGGCCGTATCGATTGATTGGAGACGGGGGATCCTCGCGCCGGTAGGGCGCGCTGGCGCCGTCGAAGACCTGTTCGCTGGAGAGATGGACGAGACGGGCGCCGAGGTGGTGGGCGAGCCGGGCGAGGCCGGCGGGGAGGTCGACGTTGAGGCGCCGCGAGCCGTCGGGGTCGGCGTCGCAGGCGGCGGGCTCGGAGACGGCGGCGGCGTTGACGATCGCGTCGGGAAAGACGTCGAGCACCGTGCGCTGCACGGCGGCCTCGTCGGCGAGGTCGAGCCGGAGCGTGCGGGCGGCGCCCTCGATCGCGCCGGTGAAACGGCCGACCACCGCGACCACCTCGTGGCCGCGCCGCCGGGCGACGCGCGCGACGTCGCCTCCGACCAGTCCCGAGGCGCCGGCGAGGAAGAGCTTCATTCCGAGGCCGGCCCCGCGTCGGGCTCCGGGTCGAGGAGGAGCGAGGGCGTCAGGTACCAGCGCACGCGCCAGAGGATCGTCTGCGATTTCGTCGCCTCGCGTTCGAGGCAGAGGATCGCGCCCTTCTCGAAGTCGACGAGCTCCACGTCGACCGAACCGCACACGAGGAGGGCCGCGAGCCGGCCGAGGTGCGGCTCGTGGCCGACGAGGAGCAGGGGATACCCGAAGCCGCTCAGACGCCGCGCGACGCCGCGCGGGTCGTCGTCGGGAAGGAGCCCGTCGATCTCGCGACGGGTCGCGGCGAGCCCGAGCCGGTCGCAGAAGACGTCGGCGGTCTCGCGGGCCCGCGCGAGCGGGCTGTGCCAGACGCGCTCGACCGCGAGGACCGGGCGCGTCCGCAGGAAGTCGCCCATCGCCCGCGCCTGTTCACGGCCCCGCGCGCTCAGCGGCCGGGCCGGATCCCCTGTCTCGGGCACGGCGTGCGCGTGGCGCATCAGGTAGAGGAGCGTCGCGTCCTTCACGGCGAGAGGCGCTCGAGGCGCCAGCCTTCGCCCTGGCGGGCGTAGCGCAGGCGGTCGTGAAGCCGGCTCGGGCGGCCCTGCCAGAACTCGATCGACTCCGGCGCGAGCCGGTAGCCGCCCCAGAACGGCGGCGCGGGGATCTCGCGACCGCGGTACTCGCGCACGAGCGCCTCGATCCGCGTCTCCAGTTCGGCGCGGCTCGCGAGCTCCGTGCTCTGACGGGAGGCCCAGGCGCCCAGCCGGCTCGCGAGCGGGCGGGTGTTGAAGTAGGCCTCCGTCTCCTCACGCGACACGCGGGCGACGGTCCCGCGGATCTCGATCTGCCGCTCCAGCGGGAGCCAGGTGAAGAGCAGCGAGGCGCGGGGATTCTCCGCAAGGTGCCGGCCCTTGCGGCTCTCGTGGTTGGTGAAGAAGGCGAAGCCCCGCGCGTCGAAGCCCTTGAGCAGGACGGTGCGCGCAGCCGGCGCGCCGTCGGCCCCGGCGGTGGCGAGCGTCATCGCGTTGGGCTCGGGAAGCTCCGCCGCGACCGCCTCGTCGAACCAGCGCCGGAACTGCGCGAACGGGTCGGCCTCGACCTCCGCCTCGTCGAGCGCCGCGAGCCGGTAGTCGCGCCGGAGGTCCGCGACCGCGGCGCCGGCGCCCTTGAGGCGCT
This sequence comes from Opitutaceae bacterium, assembly GCA_036770745.1. Taxonomy (GTDB): domain Bacteria; phylum Verrucomicrobiota; class Verrucomicrobiia; order Opitutales; family Opitutaceae; genus DAIPIQ01. The sequence continues at coordinate 26,421 of DAIPIQ010000015.1, forward strand.
TGTAGATCGGGAGCGCGAACGGCACGTAGAGGAGGAGGGATGCGAGTCGGCTGCGGACGGGCGGGCGCATGGTCAGGGCCGGGCGTGCATGGGCGTTGACTCCAACATACCCCGCTGCCGCCATCAACCGCGATGTCCGACCCTCTCGGGAGAGCGATCGCCGACGGCGAGGCCGCCCTGCTCGCGCTCGCCGCGGAGCTGATCCGCATCCCGACCGTCAACCCCCCCGGCGAGCATTATGCGCGGTGCGCGAAGACGCTCGCGCGGATGTGTCGCGAGGCGGGCTTGAAGACGCGGATCGTCCGCGTGCCGCAGGCGGCGATCGCGCGCCGCCTGCCCACGGCGGCACGACTCCCGCGCGACATCGTCCTCGCGCGCTGGGATGCCGGCGCGGCGCGGACCGTGCATTTCAACGCCCACTACGACGTCGTCCCCGCCGCGACGACCGGATGGCGCTTCGGGGCCTTCGAGCCGCGGGTGCATCGCGGTTTCCTCTACGGGCGCGGCTCGGGCGACATGAAGGGATCGATCGCGTGCCTGCTCCACGCGCTCGCCACGCTGCGCGCGCGGGGCATCGCGCCGGGCGTCAACGTCGAGGTCTCGTTCACTCCGGACGAGGAGACCGACAGCGAATTCGGCGCGGCGTGGCTGGTGCGCAAGAGACTCCTGCGCGCCGACTATGCGATCGTCTGCGAGGGCGGGAGCGGCGGTCACGTCGGCTGCGGGCACAACGGCGTGCTCTGGTTCGAGGTCGAGGTGCTGGGGCGGGCCGCGCACGGTTCGACCCCGCACCGCGGGCTCAACGCCATCGAGCAGATGAGCGCGCTCGTGCTCGAGTTGAAGAAGTACCGGCGGCGGCTGGCGCGCCGCACCTTCCGCGCGCCCGACGGTCGCCTGCGCGTCGCCACGCTCAACATCGGCGGCGTCACCTCCACGCATGCCGGCGCGAAGATCAACACCGTGCCGGGCGCGGTCACCTTCACCCTTGATCGCCGGGTCCTCCCCGACGAGCGGCTCGCCGAGGCGGAGCGCGACCTCCGCGCCTTCGTGCGTGCGGCGTGCCGTCGCATCCCGCGCTTGCGGGTGCGCGTGCGCAAGACCACGCAGCACACCGCGACCTTCAGCGATCCCGCCGCCCCCTTTCCCCGCGCCTTCGCCGCCGCGCTCTCCCGGGTCCGCGGGCGTCCGGCGCGCTTCACCGTCTCGAGCGGTTTCAACGACACTCATTTCTTCGCCGGCGAGGCGGGCCTGCCCACGATCGGCTGGGGTCCCGGAGGGGAGAACTGCCACGGCTGCGACGAGCGCGTGCGTGTGAAGGAGCTCGTCCAGGTCGCGCAGACCTACGCGGAGTTCCTCGCGCGCTTCACGGGCTGAACGACCCGGTTTCGAGGCGTCCGCGCGCCGCGCGTGACGCGTTCTTTACCGCGCATGGAGGGGAGTGCTCGAGGAGCGGCGGTCCGCCGCGCGACCTTGACACTTTTTGAAGAAGGAAATCGAGCGGTCGCGTTGTGGCCCCTACCGGACGGCCGATACGAGCCTTGTCCCGCAAACCTTCCCCGGTCCCTTCCCACGACCCGCACGAGCCATGATCTTCCACTTCCTCGACCAACACCGCTGGTGGTTCATCCTCACGATGTCCTGCCTCACCTGGTTCGCGACCGCGGCGGTCGTGGTGGCGCTCTCCGCCGACGGCGCGGATCCCTACACCATGCCGGCCTCGATCGGCGCGGGCATCGCGATCGTCGCCACCTCGATCTACTTCCTTGCCTCGTCGCACCTGATCCGGGTCTGGAACCTCTTCCGCCTGCGCTGGCAGATCCGCAAGCGCGAGGCGTTCCTCGAGGAGGTCGCGGAGAAGCTCGCCCAGGCCGAGAAGGACGCCGTGCGCTGGCACGAGGTGCGGCCGGTGGACGTCGATGTGCGCGACGTGCTCGAGATGGCCACCGAGCAGGAGCGCGGCGCGCTCCAGACGCTCACCCTCGCCCGCACGGGCCAGTCGAAGGATCTCGAGATGCGCGTGCGTTCGCTCGGCACGCCGCTCTGGGAGGAGTGGATGCGCCGCTTCCGCGGGGTCTCCGCCTACCGCGATTACGAGGTGGTCGTGCGCGCCGCCGCGGCCGAGATGGATGTGGCGACCGACAAGGGCTACGCGCAGGCCGAGCTGGAGGCCGCGCTGATGCGCCGGATCTTCTCGGCGCGCCTCGCGCTCCTCCAACCCGACGAGCGCGACCGCGTGCTCGCGGTCTGGCGCGACTTCGCGCTCGACCACACCGACAGCCTCTCGGGCCACATCCCGGCCGTCTCGCCGGATCTCGAGAGCGATCTGGCCGGGGCCGGCACCTACGCGATGGCGACGGTCTGCGGCGGTGCGGTGGTGCACGAGCGCGGGCTCACCCTTCCGACGGGTTTCTTCCACGGCGTCTCCCCGATGCTGCCGCCGCTGGTGGGCGCGCTCGGGTGGAAGATCACCGCGGGCAGTTCGGCCCGTTTCCTCCGCTTCTGGCGGATGCGCCGCGTGCTTCCGGCGATCGTCCTGATCGCGCGGATGCGCTCCGGCCTGCGGGTGCGGCGCAACTCGCACCTTCAGAAACTCGACACCGAGCAGGCCAACCTCCGCCGCACCTCCGAGTTCGTCGAGAGCCAGCTCGCGGACCTGCGCGAACAGCAGGCCCATCTCGGCCAGCTCAAGTTCTCCATGCGGCGCCTCCGCATGGTCATTCCGCTCGCCTGAGCGGGATCCGCGACGCCTTCCCTTCATCCATGACCTCGCAAACCGCACTCGCCCGCACCTCCGTCGGCCCCTGGCTCGTCGGGGCCTTCGCCGCCTTCCTTGTCCGCATGGCCTGCTCGTTCTCCGGGATGAACGGCCACAACGCCGACGCCGTGGCGATGTACCTCTTCCTCGGCCTCTCGCTCCTCATCCTGACCTTCGGGGCCTCCGTCCCGATGCTCCGGATGGCGACGGGTTCCGGCCGGGAGGTGCTCGCCCACCGCGTCCTTCCGCTCGCCGCGATCACGGTGACGGCGGGGATGACGTGGGTCTTCGGCTTCCAGGTCGTGCGCGACTTCTAGGACGACTTTGTTTGGGGAGCAGACGAGGGGGTCGTCGGACGGTCGTGTGGGAGCGACCGCCGGCGGCCCCCTTCACTTTCCTGCGGGTCAGCTCGCGGCCGGGAGCACCGGGAACTCGCAGGCCCCCCCGGCGCAGGCGCCCTCCTGGCGGAGGGCGGTGACGTCGGAGGCCTCCTGCATCCGCGCGTAGTCGACCGGCTGATACGAGAGGGCGTTCCACTTGCGCACGTCCTCCGCGGTCGTGACCTCCTCGCGCGGGGCCTGGAGGTAGGTCTTGTCGCCGACGTCGGTGAGCAGGGCGATGCCGGTGAAGTGGGCGCGGTTCTCCCAGATGAAGCCGGCGACCGCGTTCCATTCGCCCTCGGCGACGTTGATCGTGTTGGAGACGTTGTGGTGGAGGCCGGGGGAGAAGGTCTCGTCGGCGCGGCCGGCCTCGACCCAGTGGCGCTGGACGAGTTTCACGTATTCGAGCAGGCGGATGGCGGAGAGTTCGCGGCGGAGGATCGCGTGCTCCGGGGCCTCGACGGGAAACGTGACCACGTCGTCGGTGGCCTGGTTGTAGGCGCTCTTCTCGGTCATGCCGGCGTTGGCGGCCTTGAAGAAGCGGTAGACGGGATCGATGCGGTTCACCTGGACGCGGCGGAAGTAGCGGCGGGCGTGGTGCGGGTGGATCCCGGAGCCGGTGCCGAGGAGGAGCGAGGCGGTGCCCTCGGGTTTGACGCAGGTCGTGCGGGCGGCGCGCTGGATGCCGAGGAGGTCGGCGAAGACGGCGTTGGCCCCGCGCACCATCGCGGCCCCGGCCTCGAGGGTCTCGGGGTCGAGGAGGAGCTCCGGGTTGTCGAGGATGCCGCAGATCGAGACGCCGAGCAGGGCCTCGCGCTGGTTGATCCGGCGGGTGACCGCGCCGAGGTAGGGGATGTCGGTGTAGGCGGCCTGGAGCGTGCCGAGGAGCGAGGCGTACTTGCAGAGCCGGAGGAACTCCGCGCGGTCGCGCGGGGCGGCGCCGTTGATCGTGGAGAGGTTGCACATCTGCCAGCCGGTGAGCACGTCGCCCACGCCGACCGGTCCGGCGTGGCCGAGCCGGCGCAGGCGCGCGAGCTCGTCCTCGGTGACGACGAGGCGCGGGTGCAGGCCGATCTCCACGCAGGGGTTGGCCCCGTAGTCCTTGTCGGCGGAGAAGTAGAAGCCGGGTTCGCCGAACTCCTTCTGTCGCTCGAAAAGCGCGTCGAAGACCTCGCGGGTCGCGGTCGAACGCTCGAGCAGCGCGGAGTTGTTGGAGAACGCCCGCTGCGGATTCGTCTCGAACCAGTTCCCGGTCTTGGCGTTGGCCATCTCGGAGTCGTCGGGCGAGAACAGGCAGATCGTCGCGGAGCGGCGCACGCCGCCGGAGAGGACGGCCTGGGCGAGGTGCATGACGATGTCGTAGACCTCGATCGGCCGCAGCCGGCGGCCGGAGGCCCCGCGCAGGATGCGGGAGACGTTCTCGATCCCGCGCTTGAGCGGGAGGTGGCCGGGCGCGCGCCCGCCGGCGGTGCGCAGCGCCGCGCCGCGCGGCCGCACGGCGGAGAAGTTGAACTCGGCGAACGTCCCCGCCTGGTAGGAGTCGAAGAGCGCGCCGATCGCGTCGGCCCAGCCCTCGATCGTGTCGGCGACGGTGACGTGCGTGACCGGGAGCTCCATCTCCTCGCCGCGCACGGGAAGCTGCGGCAGGCGGTCGACGTGGTGGCGCTGGACGGAGAAGCCGACGCCGGTGCCGCAGAGCAGGAGGTAGAACGCCTCCTTGAAGAAGGCCGGCCGGTCGGCGAAGCTGAAGCTGCAGTTGTAGAGCCGGGCGTGGGCCGCCTCGATCGCGGGGCCGCCGAACTGCACGCTGCGCATCGAGGGCAGGATGCGGCGCTCCTTGACGAGCTCGAACGCGGTCCAGATCTCGTCGGTGAGCGAGCTGAAGCCGCCGAAGTCCTCCGCGAAGCCCGGACCGACCTCGCCGGCCGCGCGGAGGCGATCGATCACGGCCTGGCGCGGGAGGGCGGTCGCGCGCGGGGCGAACATCCGCAGGTGCATGTTGCGCACGCGCTCGGCCGTCTCGGGCCAGACCTCGCGCCGACCGAGGTCGGCGCGGTGGCGCGCGTAGCGCGAGACCGCGATGAAGTCCTGGAGTCCGTTGGCCTCGTGGCGCCGCGGGCGCAGCTCGCCCTTGAGGGTGCGGTAGACCACGTACGAGCGTGCGACCTCCCAGTCGCCGAGTGTGGCGATGCAGGTCTCGACGAGGTCCTGCACCTCGTCGATCGGGGCCGGCCGGTCGGCGGGGAAACGGTGCAGCGCCGCCCTCTCGACCATGCCGGTGATCTGTTGCGCGCGTTCGAAGGATTCCTCGTCGAGACCGTGGAAGGCGGCCGGGTTGTCGCGGTGCGGATTCTCGGCGGCGCCGTGCAGGACCTGGTGGTAGGCGAGGGCGATCGCGCGGGTGATGCGGCGTGAATCCCACGGGGCGACGACGCCGTCGCGCTTGAGGACCTGGCGGCCGAGCAGGGGCGAGACGGGCTGCGCGGCCGGGTCGTTGAGAATGGACATCTTGAGCTGCTTCATCGGGCGGTGTCGCGGTGCGAAGGTGGCGAGTTTCCGAGACGTCGCAGCGCGTCGGGGGAAGCGCGCGGCAGGCGAGAGGGTCTGCGAAAAACAGACGCGTCGTGTATCGGGAACGCGTCGGCGCGATGCAACCTCGAGATGCCCGCGCGACCGAAGAAAATCCGCGACGGCGGAGGCGCGCCTAGTTGGCGTAATCGCCGGGCTCCCGCGAGATCCTGCGCTTGTGCGCCTGGTCCTCGGGGCACGAGTCGTACTCGTCGGGCGCGGGCGGAGCGTCGGACTCCGGAGCGGCGGCGGGCGTCTCTTCGACCGGCGCGACCTCCGCGGCCGGAGTCGCCGCCGGCCGGGGTTGCGCCGTCGTGCGCGCCTGGCCGCGCTGCGCGGGCGGGCGGATCGTCGGCTTGAGCGGATCCTCGCGCAGCACCTCGCGGAGGTTTTCCTCGACCCCGCTGGTCGCGCGCTTGAACTCGCGCATCGCCCTCCCGAAGGCCCGCCCGAGCTCGGGCAGGCGCTTCGAGCCGAACATCAGCAGCGCGAGCACGCCGATGAGCATCAGCTCGGGGCCGCCGATTCCTTCGAGAAGCGCGAGGGTCTGGCTCATGGGAGGGTCAATCAAAGGGCTCCCGCGGGAATTGTCGATCCATCGTCTCGGATCGTCCGTTCAGCGGGTGT
>DAIPIQ010000181.1:0-7939 GCA_036770745.1 Opitutaceae bacterium
CGCCTTGCGGCGTGCCGGCACGGCCCTCAACGCAGACCCCGCCGGAGAATTTAGGACCTCCCATCATCCGAGGTCGGACTGCCCGGCGCGGAGGAGCCGGAGTTGGAGCAGGGTCACGCAGATCAGCCCGAGGAAGAGCACGCACGACATCGCCGAAGCGTAGCCCATGCGGAAGCTCCCGAACGCGCTCACGTAGATGTACCACACGACCGAACGCGTCGCCGAGCCCGGGCCGCCCTGGGTCGTCACCGCGATCGTGTCGAAGATCTGGAACGAGCCGATCACGCTCGTCACGAGCACGAACACCACGATCGGCCGCAGGAGCGGCAGCGTCACGCTCCAGAACGTCCGCCACGCCCCCGCGCCCTCGATCCGCGCCGCCTCGTAGAGGTGGGGCGGGATCGCCTGCAGGCCGGTGTAGAAGAGCAGGGCGTTGAAGCCGAAGTGCCGCCAGACGTTCACCGCCGCGACGGTGGGCAGGGCCTGCGAGGCCCCGCTGAAGAAGGGCTGGCGCTCGAAGCCGAGGAACTCGAGCAGGACGCTGCCCCAACCCAGCACCGGATCGAGCATCCAGTACCAGATCATCGCGACCACGACGTTGGAGATCAGGAACGGCAGCAGCACGACCGAGCGCAGCGCGACCGACCGGCCGAACCGGTCGAGCAGGAGCGCGAGCAGCATCGCCAGCACGACCTGCGCCGGGATGTTGTAGAGCACGTAGCGGCCGGTGACGCGGATCGACTCCCAGAACGCCGCGTCGTCGAGGATGCGCCGGTAGTTCTCGAGCCCGACCCACCGTGCCGGGCTCAGGAGCGTCCATTGCGTGAGCCCGATGGAGAAGGCCCGGATCGTGGGGATGAGGAAGAACGCGAGGAATCCGACGAGGGCCGGCGCGACGAAGAGCCACCCGGAGAACGCCTCCGATCCCGGGCGGAAACGCCGCCACCCCGGCGGAGTCGGGGCGGCGCCTGGGGCGTTGGGGCGGATCTCCGGCATGAAGCGCCCAAGAGAGCCGACCCCCACGCGAGCGGGAAGCTTTTTGTCTCCCGCCCTCAGGCCCCCAGCAGGCTGCGCACGAGCTGGACGCGGCCGTTGACGCGCACCTTCCGGTAGATCTCGTGGAGCGTCCACTCCACGGTGGTGAGCGTCTTGCCCTCGCGGGCGGCGATCTCCTTGTTGCTCAGCCCGTCGGCGGCGTGGAGGGCGATGCGCTGCTCGGCGGGGGAGAGCAGTTGAAGGACGGCGTCGCGCGCGGAGGCCTCGCCGACGTCGGCGTTGCCGAAACGATCCGCGTAGGCGAGGCACACGATGTAGTCGCGCCGGCCGGGCGAGCCCCTCGGTCCCGTATCCACGGCGCGGATCGTGGCGGTGAGTCCAGGGATGCGCGGATGCTGCACGCGCGCTTCGCGGGGGATTTCCCTGGCCCCGGCCGCCTCGTCACGGGCTTCGGCGAGGCGCTGCACCGCCTGGGCGACCGCGGCCGGCAGCTCGAAGCAGGCGCGGGTGTTGAACGAGGCGGCCTGTCGCGGACCGAAGTTCCAGAGCGCGCAGAGATCGAAGGCGGCGGGATTGGCGAAGAGCAGGTCGCCGTCCTCGCCCACGAAGAGCGAGGCGACGGGCAGGGCGCGCAGGAAGAGCTCGAAGCAGCGCGAGATCGCCTGTTCGCGCTCGAGCCGCTCCAGCCGCTCCAGCGCCCCGTGCACGACCGGATAGAGCACGCGGAAGAACTCGAACTCGTCGGCGTTGAAGCTGCCGTGCTCGGGCCGGCGTCGCACGGTGAGGATGGCGCGCAACTGGCCGCGCCGGCTCCAGAAGGCGAGGTTGGCGAACTCGCGCCAGTGTTCGTCGCCCTCGGTCTCGCGCCGCTCGGAGGCGGTCGGATCCACCTGGAGGATTTCCGAGTAGGTGTAGATCTGCGCGCCGGGGTGGTGGCGGAGGTAGTTGCGCGAGGCCATCACGCCGGGCGAGAGCACGTAGCCGCGGAAACGCCGCCGCAGCGCCTCCAGCGCCTCCGGCGAGGCGACCGAGGTGATGTCGGGCAGGAGCAGGCTGATCGAGCTGTGCGGCACCCGCTCGCGCAGCGCCTGCAGGACCGCGCCCCACAAATCCTCGGCGCGCAGCGCGGCCGAGGCGGCGACGAGCGGTGCGTCGAGGGCGACGCCGGTCGGCCGCACCGCCGGCGCGGCGGCGCGCCGCGAGCGGCGGGGGGAGGGGAGGGCCATGCGGAGCGTGGAGCATGCGCTGTTCCAGCATTCTGGCGAGCCGGGAGCGGAGCGCCGGGCCGTGCCCCTCGGGGCTTCCCATGCATCCATAGGTCGTGCCGGCACGCGAGCGGCAGTAGGGCTTGGCGTCCGCATGGCAACCGCTCCCCCCTCCAACGCCGCAGCCGCCCTCACCGGCGACATCCGCCTCGACGAGCGCGGCAATGGCGTCGTCTCCGTGGTGCTCGACCGCCCCGCCAAGCTCAACGCCCTCACCCAGGCGATGTGTCGGCGGCTCGCCGAGGTGATGACGGCGCTCTCGGCCCGCGACGACGTGCGCTGCATCGTGTTGCGCGGGGCCGGGCGCGCCTTCTGTCCGGGGGCCGACATCGGCGAGTTCGCCGAGGCCCGCTCCACGATCCCGCAGGCGCGGGCCTTCAACGACGTCTTCCACGGCGCGGTCGACACGGTCGAGGCGTGCCCGCACCCGGTGGTGGCGGCGATCCGCGGTGCCTGCGTGGGCGGCGGGCTTCAACTCGCCTGCGCCTGCGATCTGCGGATCGCGGCGAGCGACGCGCGCTTCGGCGTGCCGGTCAACCGCCTCGGGCTCGCGGTGGATTATCGCGAGCTCGCCCCGATCGTGCGGATCGGCGGCGAGGCGGCGGCGTTGGAGTTTCTCCTCACCGGTCGCGTCTTCGAGGCCGAGCGCACGCGCGCGCTCGGGCTGGTCAACCACGTCGTCGCGCCCGACGCGCTCGACGCCGCGGTGGACGAAACGGTGGCCGCCATCATCGGCGGCGCGCCCCTGGTCAACCGCTGGCACAAGCGCTTCATCCGCCGGCTCGGCGAGTCCCGGCCGCTCACCGACGCCGAGCGCGAGGAGCCGCTGGCCTGCTTCGAGACCGCCGACTATCGCGAGGGCTGGCGGGCCTTCCTGGAGAAACGCCCGCCCCGCTTCCTCGGCCGCTGAACCGACCCCCATGGTTTCCTCTCCCGCCGCTCCACCCTCCGCCGGTCCGCTCGCCGGCCTGAAGGTCATCGAACTCGGCCAGATCATGGCCGGCCCCACCTGCGGTCTCGTCCTCGCCGGGATGGGCGCGACGATCTACAAGGTCGAGAAGACGCCCGAGGGCGACGACGGCCGCTCGTTCCGCCCGCCCGAGATCGCGGGGGAATCGGCGGGCTTCATGACGCTCAACGCGAACAAGCGCAGCCTCGCCCTCGACCTCAAGCACCCCGAGGGCAAGGCCGTGCTCCGCCGCATGGTCGCGGGCTGCGATGTGATCATCGAAAACTTCCGCCGCGGCACGCTGGAGCGGCTCGGCTTCGGCTACGAGGAGCTGCGCGCGCTCAACCCCGGGATCATCCTCTGCTCGATCTCCGGTTTCGGCCGCACCGGTCCCTACGCCGACAAGGGCGGGTTCGACCTCATCGCCCAGGGGATGAGCGGGATCATGAGCGTGAACGGCGAGGGCCCCGGCCGGCCGCCGATCAAGTGTGGCGTGCCCGTCGCCGACCTCGGCTCCGGGATCTTCGCCGCGACCGGCATCCTCGCCGCGCTCCACCACCGCCACCGCACCGGCGAGGGGCAGGTCGTGGACACGTCGCTCTTCGAGACCGGGATCTTCTTCACCGTCTGGCCCACCTCGATCCACGCGGCCACGGGCGAGGATCCCGTGCCGCAGGGCAGTGCGCATTTCATGTCCGCGCCCTACCAGGCGTTCGAGGCGGCCGACGGCTGGTTCAACCTCGGCGGCAGCAACCAGCGCACGTGGCTGGGCATCCTGCGCGCGTTCGCGCTCGAACACCTCAACGACGACCCGCGCTTCGCCGCCAACCGCGAGCGCATGCTCAACCTCGACGCCCTCGTCGCCGAGCTCGCGCCCGTCTTCCGCCGCCACCGCGTCGCCGAGCTCGTCGCCCGCCTCGAGCGCGAGGGCGTGCCGGCCGGCCCGATCAACCGCATCAGCCAGGTCCACGCCGATCCGCAGACCCGCGCCCGCCAGATGATCGTCGAGGTCCCGCACGGCGCCGCCGGCACGGTGACGACGCTCGGCGCCCCGGTGAAATTTTCCGCCTCGCCCGGCGGCATCCACCGCGGCGCGCCGCTCCTCGGCGAACACTCCGCCGAGATCCTCGCCGAGTTCGGCTGGAGCGAGGACGAGATCGCCGCCCTCCACCGCTCGGGCGCGATCGCCCTCCACGGCGAACCCGCGCCCGCCGCCACGTTTTCCTGACCCGCAACCACCATGAACAGCCCACACCGTCCCAACCGCCTGCTGACCCGCCTCGCCTTCGCGGCCGGCCTCGCCGTGACCGCCGCCCTCCACGCCCAGACACCTCCGCCACCCGCCGACACCGAAACGGTCGAGCTCGATCCGTTCGTCGTCTCCGGTGACAAGTTCGGCAAGACCGTCCAGGAGATCGCCTCCAGCATCGGCTTCGTCAGCTCCGAAGCGATCGAGGAGGCCAAGCTCCTCAACTACGCCGATACGTTCCGCCTCGTCGCCAACGTCCGCGACTCCGCCTTCGTCGACGGCGGCTTCGTAATCCGCGGCGTGAACTCCGACGGGGTCGGCGGCGTCTCCGGGGGCGAGGCGATGGCCTCGCTCTACATCGACGGCGTTGCGCAGACCCAGCAGGGCGGCCGCCGCGGCGCCTCGGGCCTCTGGGACGTCGAGCAGGTCGCGATCTTCCGCGGCCCGCAGTCCACCGTCTCCGGCCGCAACTCGCTCGCCGGCGCGATCTACGTGAAGACGAAGGATCCGACGTTCACGAGCGAGGGGGCGGTCCGTGCGGGCTACGCCGACTACAACACGGTCAACGGCGCCATCGCCTGGTCGGCCCCGATCAACGAGAAGCTCGCCTTCCGCGTCACCGCGCAGGCCTCCCGCGCCGACTCCACGATCGAATATCCCGACGCCCAGTGGCGCACCTACGACGGGGCCGACGATTTCGAGACCTACCGCGACTGGCAGTTCCGCGGGAAACTCCTCTGGCAGCCCGACGGCGAGGACGGCCTCCGCGCGGTCCTCACCTACTCGCACGCCTACGTCTCCACCGTCCTGACCGACGCCCTCGGACCCACCTACGATCCCTCCGTGAGCAGCGTCTTCGACCGGAAGTGGATCGGCTTCGGCCTGCGCTCCGACCGCGGCTTCTCCGCCCGCGACGGCTTCACCCACAACGCCTCGCTCGATGTCACGAAGCCGATCGGCGAGAACGTCGTGCTCTCCTCGATCACGACCTACACCAACGCCCTCGTGCGCATCCCCTCGCTCGTCAGCACCCGCTACGACTACGGATACCAGGACGAGGACGAGTTCGCCCAGGAGCTGCGGGTCAACTACTCCAGCGACCGCATCCGCGCCGTCGCCGGGCTCTACTACCTCTACGGCAACGAGCACAACCAGGTCGATGCGCCCAACTTCGGCTTCACCACCCGCACCCGCACCCGCGGCGACATCGACAACGGCAACCTCGCGCTCTTCGGCGAGGCCGACTACCGGCTCGACGACACCTGGACGCTCGTCGCCGGCGGCCGCCTCGAGCATGCCTACCGCGACACCGACCAGCTCATCCGCAGCGGCCCCATTCCCGTCGACATGGCCGGCGCCGCCGGCGCCCCGAACTACGATCGCGAACTCGTGCCGCTTCCGAACTCGACCGTGCGCGTCTTCAACTACGACGAGACGGTCTTCCTCCCCAAGGTCGGCCTGAGCTACGCCTTCGACCGGCGCCGCTCGCTCTCCCTCACCTACCAGCGCGGCTACCGCGGCGGCGGCGCGGGCTTCAACGCCGGCCTGAACCAGTCGTTCACCTTCGACCCGGAATACACCAACAACTTCGAGGCCGCCTACCGCTCGCTCAGCGCGGACCAGAAGCTCACGTTCAACGCCAACGTCTTCTACACCGACTGGACCGACATGCAGGTCCGCTTCAACGGTCCGCTCAACTCCAACATCGCCTCCACGGTCAACGCCGGCGCGGCCACCTGGTGGGGCTCCGAGGTCGAGCTCGCCTGGCGCCCGCGCACCGACCTCACGTTCACCGCCTCGCTCGGCTACGTGAACACGGAGTTCAAGGAGTTCCTCACCACGAACAACATCAACTACGAGGGCGCGCGCTTCCCCGAGGCCCCCGAATGGAACCACTCGGTCGCCGTCTTCTACCGCCACGAGTCGGGCTTCTTCGCCCGCGCCGACCTCGAATACGTGGGCGATTTCTTCTCCCAGATCCTCTTCGTGCCGCAGACCGACGCCATCCGCGCCGGCGACTACTACACGTTCAACCCGGCCATCGGCTACCGGCGCGACAACTGGTCCGTCACCCTCTACGCGAACAACCTCTTCGACGAGGACTACGAGACCTACAACGAGCCCTTCAACAGCCCGACCGCCGGCGGCGACCGTTCCGACGCCTCCACCCTCGGCATTCCGCGAGTGGTCGGCGTGGCCTTTGACTACGCGTTCTGAACCGGCGCGCGTCCCGATCCTTGGTCCTCCACGCCCTCAGCGACGAAACATGGAGCGCACGCGTCCCGCGTGCCGCCCCGGGCGTCCCGCCCGGGGCTCTGCGTTGCACGTGGCGCGCAGGCGTCCCGCCTGCCGTTCCGAAATCCCGCACGTCGGTCACCCGCGCGAGGCTCTCGAGGGCGCCCGGGGACGGCCGCCCCCACCTCGGCGCCCTGCTCCTCGCGCTCTGCGCCACCGCCGCCGCCGCCCCCACGCTCACCATCGAGCCCGCCGAGGCCCCGACCGACGCGGAATTCATCGTCCGCGTCGAGGGCCTGCCGCCGTGCGCCCGCGTCGAGCTGCGCTGCTCCGAGACCGACGCCCGCGGCCAACGCTGGGAGGCGCGCGCGGTCCTGCACGGTGACACCGCCGGCGTGCTCGACAACCGCGTCGCCGCCGCGGTCGAGGGCACGTACGCGGGCGTCGATCCCTCCGGCCTGCTCTGGTCGATGCTTCCCGCCGGGGCCGCCACCGCCGCCGACCACCGCCGTGCCCTCGTCGCCGATCCGCGCCTGCCCCGCCGGCCGGCGGCCGCGGCCCCGCTCGCCCCGCGGCGCGGCGTGGTCGAGCTGCGCGACGACGCCGGGGCCGTGCTCGCATCCGCCGGGTGGATACGCCACCGGCTCTCCCCGGACGTGACGCGCACCCCCGTCGCCGCCGGCGCCCTGCGCGGCGAGTGGTTCGCCCCTCCCGCGGGGCACGCCTCGCGCACCGCCGTCGTCGTGCTCGGCGGCTCCTTCGGCGGGCTCGAGCTCGACCATCCGGCGCTGTTCGCCTCGCGCGGCCACCCGAGCCTCGCGCTCGCGTTCTTCAAGCACCTCGACCTGCCCGATACCGGCGACCTCGTGCCGCTCGAATACTTCGCGGAGGCCCTGCGCTGGACGCGCACCCGGCCGGGGGTCGACCGCGTCGTCCTCCTCGGTCACAGCCGGGGCGGCGAGGCCGCCCTGCTCGTCGCGAGCCTCTTTCCCGAGCTGCTCGACGGCGCGATCGCGCTCGCCCCCAGCCACCTCGTCAACAACGGCGAGGGCCGCGCCTGGGGCGACTGGTTGTGGACGGAGGAATCGATGTGGTCGTTCGGCGGCGAGCCGGTGCCGTTCGCCCCCTACGTGCCCACACAGACTCCCGAGGTCGCCGCCTACCGCGAACGCTCCCGCCTCGAGTGGGAGGGCTACGCCGTGACGGGCGAGTACCGCACGATCTGGCTCGATCCCGCCAACGCCC
>DAIPIQ010000182.1:0-7925 GCA_036770745.1 Opitutaceae bacterium
CGAGGTCCTCCTGCGAATCATCGAGCGCGCGAGGGGCGTCGATGTCGTGGGTGAAGTCGTAGCACGCGACCGGCTCGAGCCCCGGCACGCGTGCGAGCAGGGCCTCCAGCTCCGCCGCATCGTAGGTGCGGCAGTGCCAGTGGGTCTCCAGCCGCTCGACCTCCCGCGTCCCGGGCCGGCGCACGTGGAGCCGGTTGCGCAGCGGCTCGAGCCGCGTCGCCCGCGAAGCCGGCCGGGTGATCGTTTCCGAGACGACGCGCACGCCGTCGCGTTCCCCGCGCCAGACCTCCCGGTCGGTACGCCGCCGCCGATAGTCCGTCAGGTGCAGGGCCAGCACGAGGACGCCCCCCGGCGCGAGCACGCGCTCGACCCGCCGCAGGTGTGCAAGGGCGTGCTCCTCGGTGAGCAGGTACTTGAAGGTGCTCAGCAGGCAGTGCACGAGGTCGAACGGACCCCGGAGGCGGAACGACTCCATCCGCGCCTCCCGCAGCCGCACGCGCCGGCGCGTCTCCGCCGGTTCGCGGAGCATCCGTTCGCGTGCGTAGGCGATCATCTCCGCGCTCGCGTCGAAGCCCGCCACGCCGTGGCCGCGACGCGCGAGCTCGGCGACGAGCCGTCCGTTTCCGCAGGCCGGCTCGAGGATCCGGGCCGGACCGGATCGAAGCGGGGCCCCGTGCCGCGCCAGGACGGCCTCGAGGAAGTCGGCCTCCCGCGGCGTGTCGTCGTCGAAGACGACGTCGTAGTAGAACGGGAAGCGGTACCAGTCGGTCCTGGTGTAGTCGGACATCGGATACGGGCGGCCCCTCAGAAGAGCGCGGCCTGCCCGCCGCCGCCCATGAGCGCCTCCAGACCGACGGCGCGCAGGCCCTTGTCGGTGATGACGCGACCCTGGAGGGTGCGCTGGAGGAGGCCGTTCTGGATGAGGAAGGGCTCGTGCACCTCCTCGAGCGTGTCGGGGCCCTCGCTCAGCGCGACCGCGAGGGTCGAGATGCCGACGGGGCCGCCCTTGTACTGCTCGGCGATGAGGCGGAGGAGGCGTTTGTCCATCTCGTCGAGCCCGAGCGCGTCGATCTCGAGCAGCTCGAGCGCGGCGGCCGCGACGGAGCGGGTGATCCGCCCGTCGGAGCGTTCCTGCGCGAAGTCGCGCACGAAGCACACGAGGTTGTTGGAGATCCGCGGGGTGCCGCGCGCCCGGGTCGCGATCTCGCGGGTGCCGTCGGCGTCGATCTCGATCCCGAGGAGCCGGCAGGTGCGGCGGACGATCGAGCCGAGGTCCTCCGGTCCGTAGTAGTCGAGGCGGGTCTGGAGGGTGAAGCGGCTGCGCAGCGGCGCGGTGAGCAGGCCCGAGCGGGTGGTCGCGCCGACGAGGGTGAACTTCGGGATGTTGAGCCGCACGCTCCGGGCGTTCGGTCCCTGGTCGATGAGGATGTCGATCCGGAAGTCCTCCATCGCCGAGTAGAGGTATTCTTCGACGCTCTTGGAGATGCGGTGGATCTCATCGATGAAGAGCAGATCGCCCTCCTCGAGGTTGGTCAGCAGGCCGGCGAGGTCGCCCGCCTTTTCGATCACGGGGCCGGAGGTCACGCGCACGGTCCGGCCCATCTCCTGGCCCAGGATGAAGGCGAGACTCGTCTTGCCGAGGCCGGGAGGCCCGCTGAGGAGGATGTGGTTGAGCACGTCTCCACGGCGACGCGCGGCCCCGACCATCACCTTGAGCCGTTCCACCGTCTTCGGCTGCCCGACGAACTCCGCGAAACCCTGCGGCCGGAGCGCGGCCTCCTGCGGGGAGACGGGCGAGGCGAGCGTGGAGGTGAGGAAGCTGACGCCTTTCTCGGGCACGATCGCGAAGTTTCGGCCCCGGCCTTCGGACTGTCGAGTGGGGAGTGCGCGCCGAACTTTCAGAGGGTGTGATCAAGAGTGGTGGCAACCTGCTGTCGTGGGCCGGGGTTTACCCCCGGCTTCTGCGGCGTCTGTTGGTCGGAAGCCGGGGGTAAACCCCGGCCCACGACCACGGCAGGTCAAGCGGCTGTGGTCGATGCACCCGACCCGGCCGCGGAGAGGCCGTCGGACTCCGGCAGTACCGAAGCAGGCCGCCACTTTCGATCCTACAACCTTTCAGAGATGTAAGGCTGGTGAAAGGAAGTCGTCACCCAGGCGTGTTAGCCTCTCCACGTTCGATCTTCATCCCTCCCGACCATGCACGCCTCACCTGATTCATCTCCTCGGAAACCGCGCCACCTCGTGGCGCTCCTCTCCATGTTCGCCGGCGGCGCGTTCGTCGCGCTCGTCGGAACGGCCGCGCTCGACGGGGCCGACAAGAAGCCCGCGGTGAACGTCACGATCGACGCCGCCCCGCTGCCGCGCGCCGAGGGCGGCGAGCTTTCCTTCAGCCCGACGGTCCAGCGCGTCTCGCCGAGCGTCGTCAAGGTCGTGGTGCGGCAGGAGGCGCGGCCCGCCACCGGGCGGAGCGGTCAGGGGACGAGCCCGTTCGACGACCCGACGTGGCGGCGGTTCTTCGGCCCGATGTTCCCCGACATGCCGCAGGGTCCGACCGAGCGCGCGCCGCGGAGCGGGCAGGGTTCCGGGGTGATCGTGAGCCCGGACGGCTATCTTCTCACCAACAACCACGTGATCGAAGGCGCCGACCGCGTGACGGTGACGCTCGCGGATGGTCGCGAGTTCGACGCCAAGGTGGTGGGCACGGACGCGAAGACCGACGTGGCGGTCATCAAGGTCGACGCCACGGACCTGCCCGCGCTCACCTTCGCCTCGAGCGAGGACGTGCAGGTCGGCGACCGCGTGCTCGCGGTGGGAAACCCCTTCGGCCTCGGGCAGACGGTGACCACCGGGATCGTCAGCGCCACGGGCCGCGCGGTCGCGATGGGTCTCGACTACGAGGACTTCATCCAGACCGACGCGGCGATCAATCCCGGCAACTCGGGGGGCGCCCTCGTCGACATGCGCGGTCGCCTGATCGGGATCAACACCGCGATCTTCACCCGCAGCGGGGGGTTCCAGGGCATCGGCCTCGCCATCCCCTCGGATCTGGCGCGGCAGATCATGGACAGTCTGGTGCAGCACGGCCGCGTCGCCCGGGGGTTCCTCGGCGTCGGCATCCAGGACCTCACGCCGGCTCTCGCCGAGGGCTTCGGCATCAAGGGCCGCAAGGGCGTGCTCATCGGCGAGGTCTCCCAGGGCGGGGCCGGCGAGAAGGGGGGGCTGAAGAGCGGCGACGTCATCCTCCAGTGGAACGGACGCGACGTGCCCGACGCGCGCCGCCTGCGTTTCGCGGTCGCGGCCACCTTCCCCGGCGAGACCGCCGAGGCGGTGATCCTGCGCGACGGCAAGGAGCAAGCGTTGACGATCCAGGTGGGCGAGCTGCCGGATTCGGGGCGCGTCGCCGCGAGCGATTCCCCCGCGCCCGACGAGGGCGTGCTCAACGGGGTCGCCGTCTCGGACCTCACTCCCGCGATTCGAAACGAGTTTCAGATCCCGGCCCGGGTCGAGGGCGCGGTCATCACCCGGGTGGAGCCCCGCTCGCCGGCGGCCGAGGCCGGTCTTTCCCCGGGCGACGTGATCCTCGAGATCAACCGCAAGCCGGTGCGCAGCGCCTCCGAGGCGATCGAGCTCACCAAGGACTTCGGCGACGGGAAGACCCTGCTCCGCCTCTGGAGCCGGGGCGGGACGCTCTTCCTCATCGTCGACGAGACGCGGCGGGAGAACCGCTGAGAACAATTGGATTGGTTCAGGGTAAATGGCAGATAGTCGGAGCCCGCACGCCAGGGGTGGCGTGCGGGCATTCGGCTTGTGGCTTGGAGCGACTCCAGAGGCCCGATTGAATCTCCCCCGTGCGCATCCTCGTGGTCGAAGATGATGACAAGATCGGCTCCTTCGTGACCGCGGGGCTCCGGCAGCACGGGCACGCGGTCGGCGTCGCCCGCGACGGCGAGGAGGCGCTGCTCCTCGCCGCGACGACGGATTACGGCGCGGCCGTTGTCGACGTGATGCTCCCGCGCCTCGACGGCCTGAGCCTGGTGAGACGCCTGCGCGCCAAGGGCAGCGCGCTTCCGGTCCTTTTCCTCAGCGCCCGCGGCACGGTCGACGACCGCGTGCGCGGCCTGGAGGCGGGCGGCGACGACTACCTCGCCAAGCCCTTCGCTTTTTCCGAGCTGCTCGCCCGCGTCCAGGCGCTCATCCGTCGCGCCTCCCGCGCGCCCGAGGCGACGCGACTGAAGGCCGGCGACCTCGAGCTCGATCTCGTCTCGCGGATCGTCACGGCCGCGGGCGAACCGATCGAGCTGCAACCGCGCGAATTCACCCTGCTCGCGCTGCTCATGCGCAACGCGGGCCGGCCCGTGACCAAGACGATGATCCTCGAGCAGGTGTGGGACTACGACTTCGACCCGCAGACCAACGTGGTCGACGTGCTCGTGCACCGGCTCCGCGCCAAGATCGATCCGCGGCGCCAACGCATCGAGACGCGCCGCGGCGTGGGTTATGTCCTCCGTGCGTGAGCGGGCCCCGTGGCGCCGCTCGCTCGCGGTGCGGCTCGGACTGTGGAACGCCGCCCTCTTCGGCCTCGGTGCGACCGTCGTCCTCGTCGCGACCTACATGCTCGTCGCCCGCGCCCTCCTCCAGCGCGAGCTCGAGGCGCTCGACGTCCGCGCCGCGCAGCTCGCGATCGCCTTCCACCGGGGCGGCGTCGCGGCCGTGCGCTTCGCCCTCGCCGACGAGCAGGAGTCGCCCCACGTCCGCTCCCTCTTCGTCCGGATCGTCGGCCGCTCGGGCGAGGTCAACTTCGCCAAGACGCCCGCGGGTTGGACCGGCGGCGAGCCGGCCGAGATGCCGGAGGGCTGGACGCTCTGGGATCCCGCGAGCGAGACCCCGCCGGCCGACGCCTCCGTGCGGCGGGGCGAGTTCGCGATCGTCTCGCGCGCCCTCCCGGGCGGGATCGTGCTCCAGATCGCGCGCAGCACCGACGACCAGGAGGTGCTCCTCACGCCCTTGCGGCGGATCATGTTCACCGCCGGGCCGGCCGCGGTGCTCCTCGCGGTCCTCGTCGGCGCCTGGCTCTCCTGGCGGGAGACGCGGCCGGTGCGGCAGGTCGCGGCGACCGCCCGGCGCATCGTCGCCACCGGCGACCTCTCCCAACGCGTCGCGGCGACTGCGCGGCGCGACGAGGTCGGCGAGCTCGTTGAGCAGTTCAACACCCTCCTCGAGCGCAACGGCGCCCTCCTGCGCGCGATGCGCGAAGCCCTCGACAACGTCGCGCACGACGTCCGCACCCCGCTCACCCGGCTGCGCGCCGGGGCCGAGGCCGCGCTCGCCGGTCGCGACGATCCCCACGCGACCCGCGAGGCCCTCGCCGACTGCATCGAGGAGACCGACCGCATCCGCCGGCTGCTCGACACGCTTCTCGACATCTCGGCCGCCGAGGCCGGCGTGCTCCCCCTCGCACGCGAGCCGATCGACGTCGACCGCCTGCTCCAGGGCGTGGGCGACCTCTACGCCCTCGTCGCCGAGGAGCGCGAGTTGACGCTCGTGGTCGAGCCGGGTGGGGCGGGCGTGGTCCACGGCGACCCCACCCGTCTCCGGCAGATCGTGGCCAACCTCGTCGACAACGCCGTGAAATACACGCCCGCCGGCGGCCGCGTCGCGTTGGACGCACATCCGTCGCCGGGCGGCGTGTGTGTCCGCGTTTCGGATACGGGCCCCGGCGTGCCGCCCGCCGAGCGCGACAAGATCTGGCGGCGGCTCTACCGGAGCGATTCGAGCCGTTCGCAGCGCGGGCTCGGGCTCGGGCTCAGCGTGGTCAAGGCCGTGGCCGAGGCGCACGGCGGCCGCGTGGCGGTCGAGGCGCGCGAGGGCGGCGGCTCGGTCTTCTCGGTCGAGATCCCGCGCGGTTGACCTTCGCTCATTCGCCCGCGAGGTGCTTCGGCATCGCGTCCGCCGGGAGCCGCTCGATCTCCGCCCCGAGCTGGCGGAGGTGCGCGTCGATCCGCTCGTAGCCGCGATCGATGTGGTAGACGCGCTGGATCCATGTTTCGCCGCGGGCGGCGAGCGCGGCGAGGACGAGCGCGGCGCTGGCGCGCAGGTCGCTGGCCATCACCGGGGCGCCGGAGAGCCGGTCCCGGCCCTTGACGATCGCGCTCGCCCCCTCGATCGCGATCTCCGCGCCCATCCGCTGGAGCTCGGGCACGTGCATGAAGCGGTTGGGGAAGACCTTTTCGGTGATGATCGAGAGGCCGGGCGTCACGGCGAGCAGCGCGCACATCTGCGCCTGCAGGTCGGTCGCGAAGCCGGGGTGGGGCATGGTGATCACGTCCACCGGCTGGCGGCGCGCCGCGCGGTCGCCGCGCACCCGCAGGGTCTCGGGGGCCACGGTTTCGACCGGCACGCCGGCCTCCCGCATCTTGTCGAGCAGGGCGGCGAGGTCGCCGGCCCGGGCGCCGCGCACCGTCACGTCGCCCCCGGAAATCGCGCCCGCGAGCAGGTAGGTGCCGGCTTCGATCCGGTCGGGGATCACCCGGTGGGCGGCCCCGTGCAGGCGCTCGACGCCCTCGACCTCCAGCGCGTGGCTACCGACGCCGCGGATGCGCGCCCCCATCGCGAGGAGCAGGCGGCAGAGGTCGACGACCTCGGGCTCGCAGGCCGCGCTTTCGATGCGGGTCACGCCGGGTGCGAGGACGGCGGCCATGAGGATGTTGGCCGTGCCGAGCGCGGTGCTGCCGTGGCGGCCGCCGAGGAAGATCTCCGCGCCCGCGAGGTGCGCGCCGTCGAGGTGCACATAGCCGCCCTCGATCGCGACGCTGCACCCGAGCCCGGCGAAACCCTTGAGGTGGAGGTCGACCGGTCGCGGGCCGATCACACAACCGCCCGGGAGCGAGACCACCGCCGAGCGCAACCGGCCGATGAGCGGCCCCATCAGGCAGACCGAGGCGCGCATCTTGCGCACGAGCTCGTACGGCGCGGTGTGGCTCAACTCCCGCGCGGTGATGCGCCACGCGCCCGGCGCGGTGCACTCCACCTCCGCGCCGAGGTGGCGGAGGATCTCCGCCATGAAGCGGATGTCGCTCAGGTCCGGAACGTTCTCGAACGTGACGGGCTCCTCGGTGAGGAGCGCCGCGGCGAAGAGGGGCAGGGCGGCGTTTTTCGCGCCGCTCGCCTGCACCACGCCGCGCAGGGCGCGACCGCCGTTGATGCGAAGGACATCCATCCGCGCAGGTTGGTTGCCCGGCGAAACGACGGGCAACAAAAAACCCGGGCGCGCGGCCCGGGTCGAGTGTGCGAGGCGCCGTGCGCGCGCTCAGTCCTGCGGGGCGCCGCCGCCTCCACCGCCGCGGGTGCGGTTGCGGCCGCCGCGACGACGCCGGCGCCGACGGTTGCCGTCGCCCTCGCCGCCGCCCTGGCCGCCTTCGCCCCGACCTCCGCCGCCCGGACCACCACGGCCTTGACCGCCGCGCGGGCCGCGGTCCCGCGGCTCGCGTCCGCGACCGCGGTCTTCGCCGGCGGGGCGTGAGGTCTCTTCCGTGGCCGGGGCCTCTCCGGAGGCGCCGCCGCCGATGATCGACTTCATCCAACCGAAAAGACCGGACGACTTCGGCTTCTCGGCGGCCGGAGCGGACTCGGCGCGGTTGCGCGCAGCCTCCTCGGCGTAGCTGCGGTCGCGCGAGGGGCGGAACTCCTGCACCGAGCGCGAGGAGCGCTCCGTCGGCGCGTCCTCGAAGGACCAGAGCCGATCGAGCAGCACACTCTGGCTAAAAATCCGCTGCGGGTAGCGGAGGAAAAGTTCGAGGAGTTCGTACTCCTTGGCGGTCAACTTCAGCAGTTGTCCAGCGTAGGTTACTTGGCAACTCGGCGGCTCTAGGCGCAGGTCGCCCCAGACCAACTCCGGCAAGCTAGGCGCCTGACCTCGGCGGAGAAGG
>DAIPIQ010000016.1:0-10025 GCA_036770745.1 Opitutaceae bacterium
CCCCGGCTTCCGACTGAGAGAGCCGAAAAAGCCGGGGATAAACCCCGGCCCACGATTGCAGGTTGCCACCACTTTCGATCCCACACTTTTCGCCGCCGCTTGCGGTTTCACGAAAGCGCGGCACGCTGCCGCCGATTCCTTTCCCAACCATCCTCGACCCATGAAAAACCTGATCGTTCTCGCCCTCTCCCTCGCCTCCGCCCAGCTCGCCTTCGGTTCCTGTGGCGCCTGCCCCTCCGGGGCCAAGGCCGAATCCGCCAAGGCCGAAAAGTCCGACTGCTCCACGGCCTGCTGCGAGCTGCTCTCCGGCTACGAGAAGGTCTCGGCCGCCCTCGCCGCGGACGACCTCGCCGGGGCCCATGCCGCCGCCGAAGCCCTCGCCTGCTACGTGTCCTGCTCCGAGGAAAAGGCCCTCGGCGACGCGCTCGCCCAGGTGGCCGCGGCCAAGTCACTCGAGGCAGCCCGCGCCGGCTTCAAGGCCGTGAGCGCCGCCGTCATCCCCCTCGCGAAGGACTCCGGCGACCACTACATCATGACCTGCCCGATGGCCGGGGCCGACTGGCTCCAGACCTCCAAGGACGTCGCCAATCCCTACATGGGCAAGGCGATGCTCCAGTGCGGCGGGATCAAGCAGACCGTGACGCGGAGCTGAGCGTCGATCGTACTCGTTTCGCAAAAAAACCCGGCCCGGAAAGGCCGGGTTTTTTCGTGCCCGGCTCAGCCGCCGCCCGCGGCCTCGAAGGCGCCGTCGGCGCGTTTGCGCACGATCCGCTTGAGCTCGAGCAGGAGCAGGGTGGCCGAGATCTCGCCGGCCCCGCGGCCGGTCAGCCCGGCGATCGCATCGACGGTCAGGATCCCGCCTCCACGGAAGCAGGCGAAGACGAGGGACTCCTCGTCCGAGAGCCCGGCGGGTTCGGCGGGGGCGTCGGTCCCCGCCGGCGCGGAGCCGTCGGGCCGCATCCCGCGGAGGTAGTTCAACTCCTCCAACACGTCGTCGACCTTCGTGAGCAGCGTCGCTCCCTCGCGGAGGAGCTGGTGGCAGCCGTTGCTCGTCGCCTGGTCGATCCGGCCCGGGACGGCGAAGACGACGCGCCCCTGCTCGGCCGCGAAACGCGCGGTGATCATCGCGCCGCCGTTGGTGTCGGTCTCGACCACGATGACGGCCTCGCACATCCCCGCGACGACGCGGTTGCGCATCGGGAAGGTCTGCCGGTCGGCGCGGCGGCCGAAGGGAAACTCCGAAATCACGGCCCCGGTTTCGCCGATGCGGCGGTAGAGCCCGAGGTTCTCCGGCGGGTAGATGATGTCGAGCCCGCAGCCGAGCACGGCGACCGTCCGGCCGTCGACCGAGAGCGCGCCCTCGTGGGCGGCGGTGTCGATCCCGCGGGCGAGGCCGCTGACCACGCAGAAGCCGAGCCGGGCGAGCTCGGCCCCGAGCCGCTTCGCCACCGACTGGCCGTAGAGCGTGGAACGCCGGCTGCCGACGATCGCGAGGCACGGGTGGACGGCCCGGTATCCACCTTGGAAATACAGACCGATCGGCGGATCGTGGATCTGGCGGAGCAGGCGCGGATAGTCGTCGTCCTCACAGGCGACGAAGCGCGCGCCGGCCGCGGCGAGGCGATCCTCCTCGCGCTCGAGCGGGAAGTGGGCGCGCCAATCGCGGATCGCCTCGCACACGGCCGGGCCCACGCGCCGCGCCTCGCGAAGGCGGGCGGGCGGCGCGGCGAGCACGGCCACGGGATCGCCGCCGAAGAGTTCGAGGAGCCGGTTGAGCGTGATCGGGCCCATCCCCGGAAGCCCGTTGAGGATCAGGAACGCCTGGCGGCGCGTCGGGGCCGGCTCACTCATGGGAGGTCCAAAATTCTCCGACGGGGTGGAGCGCGTCGCCGAGGTGCTCGATCAAGCGGGTGACCCGCACCGCGCCCTGCCCGCGGACGCGGGCGAGTCGATCGGCCGCGCGACCGTGCCAGACGACGCCGCGGAGCGCGCCCTCGAGCGGCCCATCGCCGGCCGCGAGGCGCGCCGCGATCATCCCGGCGAGCAGGTCGCCGCTGCCGCCACGCGCGAGCACCGGACCTCCGAACGGGGAGACGAAGACCGCCCCGCCCGCGCCCACCCGGGTGGGCGCGCCCTTGAGCACGACCGTCGCACCCAGCCGACCGGCCGTCGCAAGCAGCGCCGCGTCGTCCCGCGGCTCGTCGCCGCCGAGGCGCGCGAACTCGCCCGCGTGGGGCGTGAGCACGAGCGCGCGCTCCAGGCCCGCCGCGCGCGCGGCCACGACCTCCGGTTGGAGCGCGTCGGCGTCGAGCACGACGGGGGCCTCGACGGCCCGCACGACCTCGGCGACGAGGGCGAGGGATTCGCGTTCGCGGCCGAGGCCCGGACCGGCGAGCAGGGCGGTGCAACGGGTGGCCCGCGCGACCACCGAGGCGCGTCCCTCGAGGGCGAGCCCGCCGGAGGGCGTCTCCGGCATCGGCACCCACATCGCCTCGGGCAGGCGCGCGGCGAAGGCGCCCGCCACGCTTTCCGGGACGAACGCCGTGACCAGCCCGACCCCCGCGTGGAGCGCGGCC
This sequence comes from Opitutaceae bacterium, assembly GCA_036770745.1. GTDB lineage: Bacteria > Verrucomicrobiota > Verrucomicrobiia > Opitutales > Opitutaceae > DAIPIQ01. The sequence goes on from DAIPIQ010000016.1 coordinate 2,577, forward strand.
TCGACGGCCATGAGCGCCGCGCCCGGCATGGTGCGCGCGCCGCCGAGGATGAAAAGGTGGCCGAACGAACGTTTGTCGACCAAGGCCGGTCGCAACGCCCGGAGCGGGGCGAGCACCGCCGCGGTGAGCACGTGGCGCGCCGCCGGCGGGCGGGCCTCGTCGAAAAAGCCGAGGTCGAGGTGGCGTACCCGGCCGACCGCGCCGGCGTTCTCCGGCGCAAAGAGCGGGGCCTTCGCGATGCCGGTCGCGTAGGTGAAGTCGGCCCGGAAGGGCGCGGGATCGGAGGCGTCGCCCAGGCCGCTCGGCACGTCGACCGCGGCGCGGAGGCGGATCGCGGGATGACGGTTGACCGCATCCACGAGCGCGCGGTCCGGCCCGCGCAACGGCGGCCGGAAGCGCATCCCGAAAAGCCCGTCGAGGCAGAGGTCGAAGCCCTCGTGCGCGAGCTCCGCGAGGGCGAGACGACCGCCCTCGCAGGCGACGCGCGGCCCGTGGGCGCGGAGCAGGTCCTCCAACGCCCGCCGCACGAGCGGGCGGAGTCCGCGAAACCCACCGGGCACGAGCACGCGGGCGGAGGCCCGCGGCCGCGCGTCGAGCAGGGCGTGGAGCGCGAGGAGGGCGTCGCCGCCGTTGTGACCCCGGCCGCACAGGACGAGCAGGCGGGCCGCCCCGGGCAGGCCGCCGGTCTCCTCGAGGTCGGCGGCCACCGCGCGGGCGAGCGCACGGCCGGCGCGGTCCATCGCGGCCCGGGCGAGGCGTTCGTCGTCGCCGAGGAGGCGCTCCTCCCAGGCCCGCGCCTCGGCGCAACCGAGCACGGGATGGGCGCCGGCGGGGATCGCGGTGGCGTTCACGGGCGGAGGGATCGCGCGCTACTCGCGCACGAGGGCCGCGACCGCCATCGCGTGCGCGTCGGTGTGGGAGAGGGAGATCAGGACGCGCGTCCCCCCGACCCGTCGGAGGAGGGCCTCGCCCTGTGCGTCGAGCCGGACGAGCGGTTCATGGCGGGCGCCGTGGTGGATCGAAACGCTCCGCCAACCGAGCTCGGCCCCGATGCCGGTCGTGAACGCCTTCGAGACGGCCTCCTTCGCGGCGAAGCGGGCGGCGTAGTGCTTGTGTGGATGCTTCATCGCGGCGCAGTAGGCGCGCTCCTCCTCGGTGAAGACCCGCTCCAGGAAACGCGCGCCCTGCCGCTCCAGCACCCCGCGGATGCGCTCCACCTCGACGAGGTCCGCCCCGAGACCGAGGACGAAGCCGCCGAGCATCATGCCGAGATCCGTTCCCGCCATGGCGCTCAGCCCGCGTTCATCCGCGCCTTCATCTCCCGCACCGCCTCGGCGATGCCGGTGAAGAGCGCGCGGCTGAGGATGGCGTGGCCGATGTTGAGCTCGTTGAGCCGCGGCAGCGTCCGCACCTCGGCGATGTTGAGGTAGTTGATGCCGTGGCCGGCGTTGACCACGAGGCCGAGACCGTGGGCGCGCTCGGCCCCGTCGTAGAGGCGCTTGAACTCGCGGGCCCGCTTGCGGAGCTGGAAGTAGGCGTGGGCGTAGGCTCCGGTGTGCAGCTCGACGACCGGCGCGCCGATCGCCGCGGCCTGCTCGAGCTGCGCCGGGTCGGGGGCGACGAAGAGGCTGACCGAGATCCCGGCGTCGCCGAGCCGGGAGACGGCGGAGGCGAGCCGCCGGCCGAGGGCGACGGCGTCGAGCCCGCCCTCGGTCGTGACCTCGGTGCGGTTTTCCGGGACGATGCAGACCGCGTCGGGCTTCACCTCGAGGGCGAGGCGCACCATCGCGGGCGTGCAGGCCATCTCGAGGTTGAGCCGGGTGGCGACCGACTCGCGCAGCCGGTGGACGTCGCGCGGCTGGATGTGCCGCCGGTCCTCGCGGAGGTGCACCGTGATGCCGTCGGCCCCGGCCTGTTCGGCGACAAGGGCGAGCGCGACCGGGTCGGGCTCGATCATGCGACCGCAAGTCTCGGCCTCGGCGCGGTAGCGCGCCTGGCGGAGCGTGGCCGCGTGGTCGATGTTCACGCCGAGCAGCAGCGAACCGGGAGGAGACATGGGGGCGAGCGTAGCAGAAACTTCGCGTTCGACTAGCCCCGAGCGGCGGCGAGACTCCGCCTCCCCCCACCATGCCGCGACCCGCCGCCACGCCCCGACCTGCGAAGCAGGAGAACCTCCTGCTCAACCTCGCGTGCAACCTCGTCATCCCCGCGCTCATCCTGAGCAAGCTCGGGAGCGAGGACCGGCTCGGGCCGGTCTGGGCGCTCGTCGTCGGGCTGGCCTTCCCCTTCGGCTACGGGGTCGTCGATCTGCTCACGCGCCGGAAGTGGAACCTCTTCTCGATCGTCGGGGTGGTGAGCATCTCGATCACGGGCGGGCTCGGGCTCTTCAAGGCCGACGGGCACTGGTTCGCGGTCAAAGAGGCCGCCGTGCCCGCGCTCTTCGCGGTCGCGGTCGTGGCGACGCTCCCCACCCGCCGGCCGCTCGTGCGCGCGCTCGTGCTCAACGAGTCGGTCTTCGACGTGCCGAAGCTCGAGGGCGCGCTCGCCGCCCACGGCACGCGGCGGGAGTTCGAGGGGTTGCTGCGCAGCTCGACGTGGTGGCTGGCGGGGAGCTTCACCCTCAGCGCGGTCCTCAACTACGCGCTCGCCCGGATCATCCTGAAGAGCCCGACCGGCACGCCGGAGTTCACCGCGGAGCTGGGCCGGATGACGTGGCTCTCCTGGCCCGTGATCGTGCTGCCGAGCATGGCGATCCTGATGTTCGTCCTCTGGCGCCTCTTCCGCGGCATCCGGCGACTCACCGGCCTCGCGATGGAGGACGTGATGCTCGCGCGGGGCTGACTCAACCGCGGGCTTCGAGCGGAACGTAGGTGCGCGGCGTGGGGCCGTTGTAGACCTGGCGCGGGCGGTAGATCCGGCCCTTGGGATTGGCCGCGACCTCGTGCCAGTTGGCCACCCAACCGGGCATGCGGCCGATCGCGAACATCACCGTGAACATGTTCAGCGGGATCCCGATCGCGCGCATCATGATGCCGCTGTAGAAATCGACGTTGGGGTAGAGCTTGCGCTCGACGAAGTAGGAGTCGCTGACCGCGGCCTGCTCGAGCCGCCGGGCGATGTCGAGCAGCGGATCCCGGGTGCCGAGCGCGGCGAGGAGATCCTCGCAGGCCCGGCCGATGAGCTTGGCGCGCGGGTCGTAGTTCTTGTAGACGCGGTGGCCGAAGCCCATGAGGCGGCACTTCCCGGTCTTGGCGCCCTCGATGAAGCGCGAGCCGTCGTCGCCGGCGGCGTGGATGTCCTGGAGCATCTGGATCACCGCCATGTTGGCCCCGCCGTGGAGGGGGCCCCAGAGCGCGCAGATGCCGGCGGCGGTCGAGGCGAAGAGGTTCGCGCCCGAGGAGGCTACCATCCGCACCGTCGAGGTGCTGCAGTTCTGCTCGTGGTCGGCGTGGAGGAGGAGGATGAGGTTGAGCGCGCGGCCGACGACCTTCGGGCAGTCGTAGAGGTCGTAGGGCTCGGAGAACATCATGTGGAGGAAGTTCTCGCAGTAGCGCAGCGACCGCTTCGGGTAGATGATCGGCAGCCCCTTGCTCATCCGGTAGGACATCGCGGCGATCGTCCGCACCTTCGAGATCGCGGTGGCGGCGGCCTCCTCGAAGTTCTCCAGGTCGCGACTGTGGTCGTTGGTCGCGAGGTGCGGGTAGTAGCAGCCGAGGCCGTTGATCATCGCGCCGAGGATCGCCATCGGATGCGCGTCGCGCGGATAGTGCTCGAAGAGGTAGACCATCCGCTCGTGGATGGGCGCATGCTCGGTCAACAACGCCGAGAAGCGCTCGCGCTGGGCCCGCGTCGGCAGCTCGCCGTAGATGATCAGGTGGGACGTCTCGATGAAGTCCGAGTGTTCCGCGAGCTGCTCGATCGGGTAGCCGCGGTAGCGGAGGATGCCCCGGTCGCCGTCGATGAAGGTGATGCGGCTCTCGCACGAGCCGGTGTTGCCGTAGCCCTCGTCGTAGGTGATGTGGCCGCTCTGGGCGCGGAGCGTCCGGAAATCGACCGCGTGCTCCCCTTCGGAGCCGACGATAACCGGGAAGGTCAGCTCTTTGTCGTCTACCTTGAGAACAGCGTGCTTGGACATGTGGGAAGGGCGAGGGCGACGGCCATGCGACCGGAAAGGGAAGGTCTACGCGCCGCCCCCACCTTGTAAAGCGGCGTGTGCAGGGAACGTGCCCGGCACGCCGGGATCCCCGCCTCCACCCCATCCGGCCCTCACAAACGCCAGCCGCCGCTCGCCTCGACGACGGTTCCGGTGATCCAGCGGGCGTCGTCGCTGGCGAGAAAGGCGGCGACGTCGGCGATGTCCGCCGGCCGGCCGATGCGCGGCAACGCCTGGGCGCCCCGGGCGGTGGCCGCGCCCTCCTCGGTCCGCAGCCACCCGCTCATGTCGGTGTCGGTCGCACCGGGGGCGAGCGAGTTCACGGTGATGCCGCGCGGGCCGAGCAGCGCGGCGAAGTTGCGGGTGTAGACATCGACCGCGCCCTTCGTCGCGCTGTAGGTCATGATGTCGGGGAAGGCGTGTTGGACGACGACCGAGGAGACGTTGATCACCCGCCCGCCGTCGCGCAGCCGCGAACGGGCGCCCTCGGTCAGGAAATAGAGCGCGCGGACGTTGACCGCGAACATCCGCTCGAAGGCGGCCTCGTCGAGCTTCCCCGGCGGGGCCCAGTCGATCGCGGCGGCGTTGTTGACGAGGATGTCGAAGTGCGGCGAACCGGTCTCCCGCTCCAGCAGGGCATCGACCCGCCCGAGCAGGGTCGCGGCCGCGCCCGCGAGGGCGAGGTCCGTCTGGACCGCATGGGCCCGCCCGCCGGCGGCGGTGATCTCGGCGACGAGCGAGGCGGCCTCGCCCTCGGAGCTTCCATAATGCGCGACGACGGTCGCGCCTTCCCTGGCGAAGCGCAGCGCGATGGCCCGGCCGATGCCGCGCGAGGCCCCGGTTACGAGGGCGGTTTTTCCGGGGAGACGTGAAGAAGATGAAGACATGAGCGTGTTGATGGAGCCTCGAACAGAGGCCCGAACCAAGTGCTCACAAACCCGGGAAGCGCAACCGCCCGCCTCAACAGGCCGCGGGTGCGCTCAGGGCCGCGAAGTTGCGGTAGAGGTGCAGCCCGCGGGCCTGGCTTTTCTCCGGGTGGAACTGGGTGGCGAAGCAGCGCCCGCGCGCAATCGCGGCGGTGAACGGTCCGCCGTAGTCGCACTCCCCGAGCACGAGCGAGCGGTCGTCGGCGACGACGTGGTAGCTGTGCACGAAATAGAACGCCTCGCCGCGCGCCTCCAGGCCGTCGAGCAGCGCGCACCCCTCGCGGAGAAACGAGACGGTGTTCCACCCCATGTGGGGGACCTTGAACTCGCGCGGCAGGCGGAAACGCACCACCCGACCCGGGAAGATCCCGAGGCCCGGGGCGTCGCCCTCCTCCGAGTGCTCGAAGAGCGCCTGCAGGCCGAGGCAGACCCCGAGGAACGGCCGATCGGCCGCGATCCACTCCCGCACGAACTCCGCGAACCCGCCGCGCTTCAACCCCTCGACGCAATCCGCCAGCGCTCCCACTCCGGGCAGCACGAGCCCGTCGGCCCCCTCCGCCTCGGCGGGTCGTTCACACAGGCGCACGTCGGCCCCCACGGCGTGCAGCGCCTGCGAGACGCTGCGCAGGTTGCCCATGCCATAGTTGATGACGGCGATGCGGGAGGCCATCCCGGCATTGACGGGCGACGCCCCCGCGTTGACGAGCCGAAATCCCCCTCCGGCGGTCACTCCTCGACCTCCAGGCGGAGGAACCGGCGCGGCTCCCCCGCCGGCATCGGGACGCTGCGCCGATGCAGGTCGGCGGGCGCGAAATAGACCTCCGGTCCGACCCCGGCCTCGCTCCAGTCCTCCGCCTCCAAGCTCGTGCCGGTGACGACGCGGTAGACGAGCCCCGGGCGCGCCTTGCGGTAGCTCAGGGTGAGGACCGCCGGATCACGGCCCTCGACGGCGAGGCGGGGACGGATCGCGGAGGCGTCGAGGTGGTTCGGATCGCCGCCCAGCGCGTATTCAAGAAGATTGGACAGGCCGTCGCCGTCCGGATCCTCCAGCGCGGTCGTCCCGGCCCCGGGCGAAGGACCGAAGTGGAACACCCGCCACGACGCGAAATCCGTGAACGGCGGCGGCGCCCGGGTGATGCGGATCGCGGAGAGCTTGGGGTTCTCGACGACGGCGATCGAGACGAGGTTCAGCACGCCGTCGACCACGGAGATCGGGACGGTGACGTCGTGGGCGGCGAGCGCGCCGGCGCGGGCGAAGACGTCAAGGTGGGAGACGACCGGAAGCCCCTCGAGCAGGATCGAGAAGACGCGCTGGCCCGGGGCGGTGAAGAAGATCTCCGCGAAACTCAACGTGACGAAATACTCCCCGGCCGGCAGCGGGATCGCGTAGCCGAAGGCGCCGAACCGCTCGGTCTGGTAGAGCGGGTCGTCGACCGTGCCGGCGATCGGCCGGTCGTCCGCGAACGCCGTCCCTCCCGAGAACGACTGGTCGGCGAGGTGGCCGACCCCCTCGGCCGAGACGTAGGCGGGCCCGCCGCAGTTGATCGCGAGCACGTCGACCAGCGGCAGGAAGGGCACGCGCGTGCCCGGCGCGATCGGATCGCCCGCGAGATCGCGCACGCCCTCGAGTGCGAGCACGCGGCCCCGCCCCGCCGGAAACGGCGCGGTCGCCAGCACGACCGAGCGCAGGTCGGCCGCCGGGAAGGCCGCGGTGATCGCCAGCCCGTCGATCGCGTAGCGGGCGGGATCGCCGAGCGAGGCCGCGTCCATCCGCTCGTCGAATTCGACGACGATCGAGCCCGCCGCGGCCGAGGCGCGCACCGCCGAAACCCGGGGCGCGCGCCGCACGCTCGACACGCCCGGGCCGCGGAAGGTGATCCAGTTGAGGTGCGCGAGGTCGACGTCGCCGGGGTTGCGTTGGAAGACGAAGTGGAGCTCGCGCGTGCCGCCGGGATCGACGATCGGCGCGAAGGCCTCGCGGTAGACACCGGGCCCGACCGAGGGCGGAAGCGGCACGCTCGCGAGCAGGGGACCGTCGGGCGCGTCGGCCCGCACGTCGATGCGGGCCCCGGAGACGACCGTGGCGTAGCGGAAACCGACCTCGGTGATGCCGAGCAGGTTCATCGGGAAGAAGGAAAGCCGGTCGCCGTGGTCCGCCGAACGCACGTCGAGGCCGCCGCCCGCGGGATCCCCGGTCGCCGCGGTGGTCACGCCGGAGGCCGCGGTGAAGTGCCCGGCCTGGCGGGTCTTGGGCTGGAGGATGATCGTGCCGATCCCCGTCGCCGGCGCGACCGCGGGGGCGCCGGCATCGGTGTAGGATGCCTCGATCGCGAGGAAGAGGTCGTCGCCGAAGGCGTGGTTGTTGCTCGC
>DAIPIQ010000016.1:10035-14637 GCA_036770745.1 Opitutaceae bacterium
CGCCACGGCCGTGCCGTGCAGACCGGTGGTCTGCGCGATCCCATGCCCGTGGTTGGCGTGGCCGAGGAGGGTGTCGACGACGACCGCACCCGCGGCGATCGCGCCGGTCGTGGTGCTCCCGTCCTCCGCGTCGTCGACCCGCACGCTCCAGTCGATCGCGTCGCCCCAGTCGAAGAAACCTCCGTCGGGCGGGGACGTGAAGGTGACGACCGGCGCGGTGTTGCCGGCGGAGATCTCGAAGGTGCGCGTCGCGCTCCGGCCGCGCGAATCGCTCACCCGGACCGAGGCGAGGAAGTTCCCGGCGACGGCGTAGGCGTGGGTCGGATCGGCGACGGTGGCGTCGATCGTGCCGTCGGCGTCGAAGTCCCAGGCGAAGAACAGGGTGTCGCCCGGATCGGGATCGTAGGACGCGCCGGCGTCGAAGTGGACGAGGAGGGGCGCGGGGCCGCTCGTCGGGTGGGCGGTGGCGACGATGACGGGCGTCTTGTTGCCGGGGTTGTAGGCGATGCGGCTGAGGCGGGCGTCGGCGTTGTTCCCGGCGAAGCCGTTGCCCCACTCCAGCAGGTAGAGGGCGCCGTCGGGCCCGAAGGCGAGGTCGATCGCGCGACGGACCCCGAGCGTGGGCGCGAACTCCGTGATCGCGAGCGGCGCGCCCGCGGCGTCGGTCTGGATCGTGTAGAGCCTGTTGCGCGCCCACTCCGAGGCGAAGAGCGCGCGGTCGAAGTAGGCGGGCAGGGCGGGGTCCGAGGCGGTCGCGGGATCGTGGCGGTGGATCGCGGCGGGCATGATCGCGCGCCCGACGCCGCCGTCGAGGGCGGGGAAACCGGTCACGGCCCCGCCCGCATACCAGACGAGAGGACCCCGCACCGGCGGGAGATCGACGAGCCCGGTGTTGTTCGGGGAGTCGTTGACCGGCGCGGCGGGGTTGAAGAGGGCGCCGGCGACGCCGGTGGCGAAGTTGAAATCCCGATACGCCCGGTCGTCGCCGATGAAGAAGGGCCAGCCGTGGTTGCCGGGACCGGAGGAGCGGTTGATCTCGTCGAAGCCGCGGGAGCCGCGGGTCGCCGAATCGGCGGTCGCGTCGGGGCCGATGTCGCCCCAGATCACGTCGCCGGTGTCGGGATCGATGGCGAAGCGGAAGGGGTTGCGGGCGCCCATGACGAAGATCTCGGGCCGCGTGCCCGGCGTCCCGGGCGGGAAGAGGTTGCCTCCAGGAATCGAATACGTGCCGTCGGGCTCGGGCCGGATGCGGAGGATCTTGCCGCGGAGGTCGTCGGTGTTGCCCGAGGTGCGCTGCGCGTCCCAGGCGGAGCGGCCCGGCCGCTCGTCGATCGGCGCGTAGTCGTCGGAGGCGTAGGGGTTGGTGTTGTCGCCGGTCGCGAGGTGGAGGACGCCGTCGGGCCCGAACTCCATGCCGCCGCCGGAGTGGCAGCATTCGTCGCGCTGCGTCGGCACGCGGAGGAGGACGCGCTCCGAGCCGGGGACGAAGGCGTCGTTCGCGAAGGTGAAGCGGGAGAGGACGTTCTCCGCGACGGGCCCGAACGGCGAATGGTAGAGGTAGATCCAGCCGTTGCCGAGGAAGCCGGGGTCGAGCGCGATCCCGAGCAGCCCGTCCTCGCCGCCGGTGTGGACCGGGAGTTGCGCGACGGTCGCGGTGAGCCCGGTGTCGGGGTCGTGGCGTTTCACCGAGCCGCCCCGTTCGATGAAGAACACGCTCCCGTCCTCCGCCACCTGGAGGGCCATGGGGTTGGTGACGTTGGCCTCGAGGACGACCCGCTCCATCCGCGCGTGGATCGTCGCGCCGGCATCCGCCGGGGCGACGCCGGCGGCCCACTCGATCCCGCCGAGGAGGTGGCCGAGAAACGCCGGGTCCGCGTAGGCCGACGCGGAGTGCCCGAGCGTGGTGTACCAGACGCGCCCGCCCTCGAACTCGTGGCACCACGCGATCGGATGATCGTGGCCCATCGTGCCGCCGGCGTAGGTCGACTCGTCGACGGTCGCGAGGACGTGGACGGCGCCGCGCGGGTTGACCGGGAAGTTGTACCATTCGTCCGTCCAGACCCAGCGCTCCGGAAGGGCGGCGGTCGAGGGATGATGGCGGTCGAGCACGAGCACCGTGGCCGGCCGCACCGCGGGATGATCCGAAAAGCGCGCGCCGAGCATCGCGCCGTACCACGGCCACGCCTCCTCGGCGTCGAGGGCGGCGTGGATGGCGACGACTCCCCCGCCCGACCGCACGTAGGCCTGGAGGGCGTCCTGTCCCGCCTCGTCGAGGAAATCCCCGGTGGTTTGGAGGAGCACGATCGCCGCGAAGTCCGCGAGCCCGGCCGCGGTGAAGAGCGCGGCGTCCTCGGAGGCGACGACCTCGAAGTGGTGGGCGTGGCCGAGCTGTTCGAGGGCCGCGATGCCGGCGGGGATCGAATCGTGGCGGAACCCCGCGGTCTTGGAAAACACGAGCACCTCCGGACCATGCGCCTCGACCCGCGGGCCGACGACGGACCCGAGGACGAAGAGCGCCGCGAGGACGACGCCGCGCGCCGCGCGCGGGCGCGCGGCCAGGAAGGGGAGACGCTGTTTCACCAGAACCGGCGTCATTCGCGACACGGGTCCGCGGACGCTTCAAGGCTCCGGCCTCGAAGCGGGACGATTTCAGGTTTTCCCCAACGCGGCGCGCGGCGAAACCCGCGAGCGCCGCTACCCGCCCGCCATCGAGCCGACGATCAGGAACGGCTCGGCCCCGCGCGCGACCGGCTCGGGCACGGGCGCGTCGGGCGGCTCGTGCGAGAGGTCCTCGCCGCAGGCGAAGAAGCGCACGAGCGGTCGGCGGCGACCGGTCGCGCGGTCGCGGATCGTGCCGCCGAGTTCGGGATGCCGCGCCTCCAACGCATCGAGGATCGTACGTTGGGTGACGGGCGCCGAGGGCGCGAGCGCGACCTCGCCGCCGACGCCCGCGAGGGTGCGCAGATGCACGGGGAGCACGACCCGGATCATGGCAGCGTCTGCACCTCGACCGAGAGCACCGCGGGGAGGTCGCGCGCGATCGCGGTCCAGTTGTCGCCCCCGTCGGGCGAGGCGTAGACCTGCCCGCCGGTCGTTCCGAAATAGACGCCGCAGGGATCGAGCGCGTCGACCGCCATGGCGTCGCGCAGCACGTTCACGTAGCAGTCGGCCTGCGGCAGGCCGCGGGTGAGCGGCTCCCAGTCCCCGCCGCCGCTGCGGCTGCGGTAGACGCGGAGTTTCCCCTCGGGCGGGAAATGCTCCGTGTCGCTCTTGATCGGCACGACGTAGATCGTCTCCGGCTCGTGGGCGTGCACCTCGATCGGGAATCCGAAATCGCTCGGGAGACCCTCGCCGACGTCGGTCCAGAGTTCGCCCGCGTCGTCGGTGCGCATCACGTCCCAGTGTTTCTGCATGAAGAGCGTGCCGGGCCGTGCGGGGTGCATCGCAAGCCGGTGCACGCAATGACCGACGCGCGCGTCGGGATCGGGCAGCTCGTAGGCGGACTTGAGTCCGCGGTTGATGGGTTTCCAAGTGGCGCCGCCGTCGTCGCTGCGAAACGCCCCGGCCGCGGAGATCGCGAGGTAGATCCGCCGCGGATCGGTCGGGTCGAGCACGATGGTGTGGAGGCACATGCCGCCGGCCCCCGGTTGCCAGAGGTCGCCCTTGACCGCGCGCAATCCCGGGAGCTCGGCCCACGTGCGCCCGCCGTCGCCGGTGCGGAAGAGAGCGGCGTCCTCCGCGCCCGCGTAGACGATGTCGGGATCGGTGAGCGAGGGCTCGAAATGCCAGATGCGCTTGAACTCCCAAGGGTGCTGCGTGCCGTCGTACCACTGGTGGGTGCCGGGCGTGCCGTCGTAGGCGAAGGCGTTGCCCACCGCCTCCCAACTCGCGCCGCCGTCGTTCGAGCGCTGCACGACCTGCCCGAACCACGAGCTCGTCTGCGACGCGTAGATCCGCTCCGGATCCACCGGCGAGCCCTTCAGGTGGTAGATCTCCCAGCCCGCGAAGAGCGGACCTTCGATCCGCCAGCGGTCGCGGCGACCGTCTGCGGTGAGGAGGAACGCGCCCTTGCGCGTTCCGACGAGGACACGGACCCGGCTCATGAAGGACTCCTTGTTGGATTGTGGCGGCCGCGGATCGGGACGCCGGAAATGACGACGTCCGACCCGCGCGTTTCCGGACACGATGCTGGAAAAGCGCGCCGCGCGCGTCGAAACCAATTCAGGTGAGCCGGTCGACCCGCCGGATCGTCGCGGCCATCGCGAGCACGCCGGCCACGACCATCCAGGGGATGGAGTTCACCCCCGCCTGCTGCGCCAGCCAACCGGCGAGCGCCGGCGCGAGCGCCCCGCCGACGAACGACGCGCTCGACTGCCGCCCGATCACGATCAACGCCTCGCCCGGGGCGAAACGCCGCGGGGCCTCGTGCATCAGGCACGGGTAGATCGGGGCGAAGCCGAGCCCGACCAGCGCGAGGGCGAGCCCGGCCGCTCCCGCGGTCGCGGCGAAGGCGAAGCCGAGCGCCCCGACCAGCGCGAGCCCCGCGCCGAGGGCGACGAGGCGGCGGTTGCCCACGCGCTCGACGACGAAGCCGAAAAGCAG
>DAIPIQ010000016.1:14647-31374 GCA_036770745.1 Opitutaceae bacterium
ATTCCTCGCTCGCCGAGCAGGAGGCCTTTCTGGTCAAGGAAGTCTAGCAGGCCGCACTGGCCGAAAAGCAGGCGGCCCGCCATGATCGCGCCGTAGTAGCCGGTCGCGCAGAGCCCCGCCGCGGTCGGATCGATCCCCCGCCCCGTCACGAGGATCGAGCTCGCCCAGAGGCCCGTCGTCGCCTCGACGCCGACGTAGAGGCCGAAGGTCAGGACCGCGAAGAAACCCGCCCGCGAATCCGCGCGCGTGGTCGGCGCGGCCCGGCCGCCGGAGTCGACGCCGGCCGGGTCGCGGCGCTCCGGCGCCCGCGCCCAGAGCCGCAGCGTGGCGGCGAAGACGAGCGCGAGCGCGAGCTGCGCGAGGGCGATCGCGAGGAACCCGCCGCGCCAGCCGCCCGCGCCGTCGAGCGAACTCGTGACGACGAGCGGACCGACCGTCGCCCCGACGCCCCAACACGCATGCAGCCAGCTCATGTGGCGGCCGCCGTAGTGCCGCGCGACGTAGCCGTTGAGGCCGGCGTCGACCGCGCCCGCTCCGAGGCCGAGCGGGACCATGGCGAGGAACAGCCAGCCCGCGCCCCGGGCGTGCGCGATGAGGAGAAGACCGGCGCCCGTCAGCGCCCCGCTCACCATCACGACCGGGCCGACCTTGAAGCGCCCGAGGATCGCGCCGCTTGCGAAACTGGAAACGGCGGAGAGCGCGGTGCCGAGGAGCAGGAGCGTGCCCGCGAGCCCGATCGGAAGCGCGAGCTCCGGATGCATCCGCGGCCAGGCCACGCCGAGCGTGCCGTCGGGCAGCCCGAGGCTGATGAACCCGAGGTAGATGACCGGGAGCAACAGGATCGCGGGACGCGCCACGACGGTCATCGCGTTTCCGGCGTCCCGTCGCGCGGAGGGTGCGCGGTCAACGCCGCCCAGCCGGCGAGTCCGAGCCGGAGCATCGTCTCGATGTTGCGCTCGTGGAGGGTCGACGTGTCGGGATGCGAGGCGACCGCCCGCGCGACGCTCGCCTCCCGCAGGAGGTGGAGGATCGGGTGCGGCGAACGGTTGGTGCGGTTGCCGGGGTCGTCGGGCCGCGTCCCGGCGAAGCGGTAGTCGGGATGGAAGCTCGCGATCTGGATCTCGCCGACAAGCCCGAGCCGATCCAACGCCTCGTCGGCGACCCCGAGAAACTCGTTGTAATCGAGAAAATCCCCGAGCACGTCCGGATGGATCAGCAGGGTCGTGTCGATCCGCGCCGGATCGGCCGCGGCAAGGAACCGCAACTCACGCTCCAGCTCCGCGAGCAACGCCTCGGGCGCCGTCGCCCCGCTCACGACGTAGCGGATCTGCTCGCGCAGGTAGACCGACCTCGCAAACGGACACAGCTCGAGCCCGATGACCACCCGCTCGATCCAGTGGCGCGTCGCCGCGATGACGTCTTCGGCCCGCATTCAGGGCGCGGCCACGAAGCGGTCGCGAAACAGCCAGTCCGCCGCGAAGGGAGCCATCCCGGCGTTGCTGTGCGCGATCCCGGGCGCGTAGGCGAGCGTCCAGCCGAACGCACCCCCGAGCTCCGCGGACCGGGCGCGCGCCGCCGCGAAGAAGTTTTCGCCCCGCGCCCGCCGGTGCGGCCCCTGCGCCATCGCGCCCGCGGTGCGCGAGAGGCTCGGATGCGCCGGATCGACGTCCTCCGTGCCGAGGAGCACGAGGAACCGCCGGCCGAGGCACGCCCTCAGGTCGTCCACCCGCGCGGGTGTTCCCTTCAGCCCGTAGGGATACGCGACCGATCCGTCGGGCAGGGTGTACCAACCGGCGTTGGCCATGACGGCCCGCTCCACCCGCGCCTCCGGAACGAGGAAGAGGAAGCGGTGCACGAACTGCGCGCCCGCCGAGTGTCCGTAAAGAAAGTACGTGTCCGGCGCCCCGGGTCGCGCCGCGCGGATGAAATCGAAGAGCGGCTCCAGCACGCCGAACGACCACGCCTCCCGGGGCGGCGCGAGCCCGCCCTCGTCGACCGGGCCGCCGAGGATGTAGGCCTGACCGGGAAACGCCTCGCGGGTGAACTCGGGCACGACAAGAAGGAACCCGTCGCGCTCCGCCGTCGCGACCCATTGGTCGCGGTACTCGGCGCCGTTGCGCCCCACCCCGTGGTGGACGAAGACGATCCGCGCCTCCACCGAGGCCGTCGCGGGCAGGTGCGTCCACACCGGAAACACGCGCCCGCCGTGCCGGAACTCCAACCGTCCCGAGCCCGACGGGATCGAGGCCGCCGCCGCCGCACCCGGCGGGAGGAACGGGCAGACATGGAGCAGGACGAGGAGCGCGAGGGATCGACGCATGGCGGGGAGGCCGCGGGAGTCTGTCGGCGCGGGATCGCGGGGCAAGCGCGGCGCTCGACAACGACCGGCCCGCCTCCACCCTCGCCGCCTTTCCCTCGTGAAACCCACCCGCAAGCTCGCGCACGCCCGCACACCCGACGGCCTCCCCCTCACGCTCGAGGAGCACGACGGGAGCTTCTGCATCCGGATCAACGGCCTCGCCCTCATGCACTCGCGCGCGACGACCTCGGAACTCCACCTCGGCGAGCTCGCCGCGGAACGCCTCCGCACGGTCTCCGCGCCCCGCGTGCTCATCGGCGGCCTCGGACTGGGGTTCACCCTGCGAAGCGTCCTCGAGCCGGCCCCGCCGGCGGCGCGGGTCGAGGTCGCCGAGCTGATCCCCGAGGTCGTCGCCTGGAACCGCACCTTCCTCGCCGGGCTCAACGGCGGCCTCCTCGACGACCCGCGCGTGCGGGTCTTCGAGGGAGACGTCTGCGCGCGCCTCGACGAGGCCGCCCGCACCGCGGAGGAGCGCTTCGACGCCATCCTCGTCGACATCGACAACGGCCCCAAGGACATGGTGCAGAAGGCCAACCTGCGGCTCTACACCGCCCGCGGTATCCAGAAACTGGGTGCGGCCCTCCGCCCCGGCGGTCGCGCCGCGATCTGGTCGGCCGCCGACGATCCCGCCTTCGCCTCGAAGCTCGCGCGCGCGGGTTTCACCGTCGAAGTCGTGCGCGCCCGGCCGCACGCCGGGGCCCGCAGCCGCTCCTACGCGATCTTCGTCGCGGATCGACCGGCCTGACGGGTTGCCATGCCGCGCGGCGGCGCCACAACGGGCGCGTGCCTCGCCTCCTCCGGGCCCGCCCCGCTTCGCCCCTGTTCCTCGTCGCACTTCTCTGCGCCCCCGCGTTCGCCGAGCCGCCGAGCCCGATGAACGCGATGGACCACGGTCCGTTCGTCTCCAGCACGATCGTCGCCGACCCGCTCGACCCCGCCTCCCTCATCGCCGCCAAGGGCGTCGCGGTGCGGGTCGGCCCGGAGCGCGAGGCGGTGGTCGTCTTCGACACCGATCTGCTGCGCGTCGCCGCCGGCTGGACGGGCGGTTTCCTGAAGTGGCACCCGCCGCGCGACGGCCTCGAGTTGTTTCCCAGCCCCGACGGCTTCGTCCACTTCACCACCGGTCGACGGCCCGGCTGGGCGCACGGCGGGAGTTTCGCCGATCCGCGGGCCCGTCGCCATGGACCGCTGCCCCGCGCGCACGCCGCCTACCGCGGGCTGCACGTGCATGGGGGGCGCGTGGTCTTCGCCTATTCCGTGGGCGAGACCGCCGTGCTCGAATCGCCGGGCTTCCGGCGCGTCGCCGGAGGGCCGGTCTTCACCCGCACCTTCAACCTCGCCGCGCCCGCCGCTCCGCTCTCGCTCCAGGTCCTCGAGGCGCCCGACGGCGACGCGACGTTCCTCGCGGGCGCGAACCCGCCCGACGGGGTCGTCGAGATCCGCTCGGGCGACCAGGTGCGCCGCGTGGGTTTCCGCGGGCTTCCGCCGGGCGCGCAGTGGAGGCTCGCCCACCGCCACCTGATCCTCGACCTGCCGACGGGGGCGGAACCGCTGAAATTCCGGATCGCGATCGGTCCCGTCGCCCCGCTTGCCGAGACCGCTCCCGCCCTCGACGCCCCGCCCGACGAACCCGCGGATCTCGACCTCGCCCCGCTTCTCCTGCCGGCCCCGGCCGGCCGCCCCACCCTCGAGACCCGGTCGGTGCGGGGCACGGGGCCGGGACCGTTCGTTGTCGACGAACTCACCCTGCCGACGAACGATCCCTGGCGTTCGTTCCTTCGCCTCTCCGCGGTCGACTTCCTCTCGGATGGCCGGGCCGTCGTGGCATCGTTGAGCGGCGACGTCTGGATCGTCGACGGGCTCGCGGAAGATGTCGGAGCCGATGTTGGTGCCGACGACGAGCGCGGAGACGGTCTCGACGAGCTCGGGCTCGCGGAGGATGCGGAGACGCTCCGCTGGACGCGCTTCGCCACCGGCCTCAACCAGCCGCTCGGCCTCCGCGTCGTCGACGACCGGATCCACGTGACGGGCCGCGATCAGATCACGCGGCTCCACGACCTCGATGGCAACGGCGCGGCCGACTTCCACGAGAATTTCAACAACGAGGTGATGGCCGCGACCAACTTCCACGCCTTCACCCTCAACCTCGACACGGATTCCGCGGGCGGCTTCCTCTTCGCGAAGGCGACCCCCTGGCCGCCCGAATCGCGGGGCGTCGCGGCCGAGATCACGCCGCACCACGGGGTGCTCTTCCGCCTGCCGCCCGACGGCGGCCGACTCGAGACGATCGCCACCGGGCTGCGCAACCCCAACGGCCTCTCCGTCGGCCCCGGCGACGAGATCGTCTTCAGCGACAACGAGGGCAACTGGGCGCCGACGAGCAAGGTCGCCCGCGTGCGGCGCGGCGGGTTTCACGGCTTCATCCCCTCGGCGCACCGGGACCGCGAGCCCGACGATTTCGAGCGGCCGATCGCCTGGATCCCGCACCACGTCGACAACTCGCCCTCGACGCCGCTGTTCATCACGAGCCCCGCCTGGCCGGCGGAGCTGCACGGGCGCCTGCTCCTCACCTCCTACGGGCGCGGCACGCTCGCGCTCGTCCTGCACGAGGAGGTCGACGGTCTCTGGCAGGGCGCCCACCTCACCCTCCCGCTCTCCTTCAAGTCGGGGACGATGCACGCCCGCTTCCACCGCGACGGGCACCTCTATGTCGCCGGGCTGACGAGCTGGCAGTCGGCCGGCCACGGCGGCGATTGGGGCTCGTTCCACCGCGTCCGCTTCACCGGCGGGCCGCTCCGCCTGCCCGTCGCAGTGCGGACGAGCGTCGGCGGGGTCGAGCTGCGTTTCGCGGAGCCGCTCGATCCGGGGTCGGTCGCCGATCCGGAGAACTTCCGCCTCTCCTGGTGGACCTACCCTTGGTCGGCCCGCTACGGCACCCAGGGCCGGCTGCACTCGTTGGAACGCCCGGGCGGGATCGGTCCCGATCCCGTCACCATCGAGTCGATACGGCTTGCGGAGGACGCGAGGACGGTGCGGCTGGCGATCCCCGCCCTGACCCCGGAGCTGGTCGCGCGATCGGCCGGCGCGCCGCCCGGCCATCCGGTGGTGAAGGACGTGCCGATGGGCGTCGTGCTGGCGATCGACTACCGCCTCCGCGCCGCCGACGGGGCCGCGGTGGCCCACGTCGTCCACAAGACGATCCATCGCCTTCCGGGCTCGGGGGCTGTCGCGCCGGCGGCCCGGGCCGGCCACGCCGGACACCACGGCCCTGCTGAAACCCCGCTCCCCGGCCGCTCCCTCCTCGCCGAGGCGGCGGGCACGGTGGAGATCCGCTCCTCGGGCGTCTCGCTGAACTACGATGTAACCGAAATCCGGATGCGGGCGGGCGAGCGACTGGTCATCCGCTACGTCAACGCCGGCGACCTCGCGCACAACCTCGTCATCGTGCGCTCCGAGGCGGACATCGAGCCGGTCGGGCTCGCCGCGCTCGCCACCCCGGCCGGGGATCCGGCGCACGGCCCCGAGGGCCACCGGGTGTTGGCGGCCACCCCGCTGGCCCAACCGGGCGAGACGGTGTTTCTCGAGTTCACCCCGCCCGGCCCGGGCGTGTTTCCCTATGTCTGCACGTTCTCCGGCCACTTCACCATGATGCAGGGCCGGCTGGTCGTGGAACGTTGATCCACAACGCCTCCGGCGGCCCCCAAAGCGACCCTGGTTCCCGACTCGGGCCAGAATTCAGTGGCTTTTTTCCCGAAACTCGCCCCTTCTGGCGGCCTTCGTTTGAGATACGTTACGTGTCAGGATCTGGTGGATTTTCAATTGAAGGGCTTCCTTCGATGATGATTTGAAACCCGATGGTCGGGAACAGACTGCAGCGAGCGCGCATCGGCGAATACCTAACAACATGAGCAACTCCAAACTCTACGTCGGAAATCTGTCGTTCAACCTCCAGGAAGACGACATCCGGGCCGCTTTCGAACAATGCGGCACGGTGACCGACGTCTACGTAGCCATGGACAAGATGACCGGCCGCCCCCGTGGCTTCGCCTTCGTCACCATGAGCACGGCCGACGAGGCCAAGAACGCCATCGAGGCCCTCAACGGCAAAGACCTCGGGGGCCGTGCGATCACGGTCAATGAGGCGCGTCCCAAGGAATCCAGTGGCGGCGGCGGCGGTGGCCGCGGCTTCGGCGGTGGCGGCGGCGGTGGTCGCGGCTTCGGCGGTGGCGGCGGCGGCGGTGGTCGCGGCGGCTACGGCGGCGGCGGCGGCGGACGTCGCGAAGGCGGCTTCGGCGGCGGTCGCGATCGCTACTGATCCCCCTCCCGCGGCACGTTCCCGTGACGCACTCGACGAGGCGCTTCCCGCGCCTCGTTTTTTTGTACCCGCCCGACCCCGACGAACCGCGCTACAGCACGCCCTTCGTCGACGGCACGATGCCGGCCGAACGGGGGTCGAGCCGGCAGGCGGCGTCGAGGGCGCGGGCGAAGCACTTCACCAGACACTCGGCCGCGTGGTGCGGCTCCTCTCCGTACTCGAGCTTCAGGTGGAGGTTGGCCGCGGCGCTGTTGGCGAAGGCACGGAAAAACTCCTTCACGAGAAGGATGTTGAAGTCGCGCACGTAGAGGCTCGCCGGCGCGCACTCGTAGGCGAGGAACGCCCGGCCGCCGAGGTCGACGGCGACGCGCCCGAGGCACTCGTCCATCGGGAGGATGAAGAAGCCGTAGCGCGTCATCCCCCGCTTGTCGCCGACCGCCGTCCGCACCGCTTCGCCGAGCGCGAGGCCGACGTCCTCCACCGTGTGGTGGTAGTCGACCTCGACGTCGCCCTTCACCGTGACGGCGAGATCCATCGACGCGTGTTTCGCGAAGAGCGTGAGCAGGTGGTCGAAGAACGGCACCCCGGTCGCCACCGCGGCGACGCCCGCGCCGTCGACGCAGAGTCGCAGGGCGATGTCGGTCTCGGCGGTGGTGCGCTTGATCTCGGCTACGCGTGGGAGAGCCATTCGATGATTCCTCCGACCAGAGCCTCCATCGGCTCCTCGGCGCCGACGGTGATCCGCAGAAAACCGGCGGTCAAGGCGTGACTGGGGAAGTGCCGGACGAGGATGCGGCGCGAGAGCAGGTACTCGTAGCAGCCGCGCGCGACCTCCGGGCCGACGCGCCCGACGCGGGTCTTCGGCTCGGTGAAGAGGAAGTTCGCCGACGACGGATGCGTGAACCATCCGAGCGCGTCGAGCCGCGCACGGGTCGCCTCGCGGGTCGCGACGATGCGGCGCACGACCGCTTCGGTGTATCCGGCGTCCTCCAGCGCGGCGAGCGCGCCCGCCTGGGAGAGGCGGTTGACGTTGTAGCTGTCGCGCACGCGGTCGAGCAGATCGATCACCTCGGGATGGGCGGCGGCGAAACCCACCCGCAGGCCGGCGAGACCGTGCGACTTCGAGAGCGTGCGTGTCACGACGACGCGGGGCAGGCGCCCGACCAGCCCCATCGCGTGCTCGGCGGCGAAGGCCGCATAGGCCTCGTCGACCACGAGGATCCCGGCGAACGCGCCCGCGACGCGCTCGATCTCCGCGGTGGCGAAGCCGACGCCGGTGGGCGCGTTGGGCGAGGTGAGGAAAAGCACCGGCGCGGTGCAGGCGCCGAGCCGCTCGACGGGGAGCCGCATGCCGCGGTCGAACTCGATCGGCGACGCCGCGCCCCCCTCGATCGCGACGAGCACCGGGTAGAGCGAGTAGCTCGGCAGGGTGAAGGCCGCCCGTCCCCCGCCGCCGGCGAAGACGCGCACGAGGAGGTTGAGCACGTCGTCCGAGCCGTTGCCGACGAGGACCGCGGACTCGTCGAGCCCGTGAAGGCGGGCGAAGGCCCGGCGCAACGCCGTGCTGCGCGGATCGGGATAGAGCCGCAGGGCGCCGCCGAGCTCGCGCCGGATCGCCTCGGCCACGTGGGGACTCGGTGGATACGGGTTCTCGTTGGTGTTGAGCTTCACCCAGCCCTCGCCGGCGGGCTGGAGCCCGGGCGTGTAGGCGTGGAGCGCGCGCACGAAGGCGGGCGCGAGCGCGGCGGGTGAACCCTCAGTCATGGGACCGCTCCACCCGCACCGAGACCGAGCGACCGTGCGCCTCGAGGCCCTCCATCCGCGCGAACGCCGCCACGACCGGGGCCGCCCGGCGGAGCGAACGCTCGTCATACTCGACGAGGCTGGTGCGCCGCAGGAAGTCCGTCACCCGCAGCCCGCTGAAGAACCGGCCGGCGCGACCGGTCGGCAGTTCGTGGCTCGGGCCCGCGGTGAAATCCCCGAGCGCCGTGGCCGACCATTCGCCCAGCATCGCGGCCCCGGCGGTGGTGATCCGCCCGAGCAGCCGCCGCCGCGCGCGCGTCTCCACCTCGAGCTCGAGGTGTTCGGGCGCGACCCATTCGGCCACCTCCGCCGCCGCGTCGAGATCGGGCACGAGCACGGCGAGGAACCCGTCACGCAGCACGCGCGCGGGCGCGGCCTCCGGCCCGAGCCGGCGGCTCTCCTCGCGCAGTCTCGCACCGACCGCGTCGAGCAGCCGCCGCGAGGTGGTGACGAGGAAGACCCGCTCGCGCCCCGAGCCGTGCTCGGCCTGGGCGAGCAGATCGGTCGCGACGAACTCCGCGTCGGCCGCGTCGTCGGCGACGACCATGACCTCGCTCGGGCCGGGCAGCAGATCGACGCCGACCCTGCCGAAGACCTGCCGTTTCGCCTCGACCACGTAGGCGTTGCCCGGGCCGAAGATCTTCACGACCGCCGGGATCGTCCGCGTACCGAAGGCCATCGCGCCGATCGCCTGGACGCCACCGACGCGATGGACCTCGCGCACGCCGCAGAGGTGCGCCGCGCCGAGGACGGCGTCGGAGACGCGGCCCGCGCGATCGGGCGGGGTGAAGAGGGCGACCTCCGGCACGCGCGCGATGCGCGCGAGCACGGCCGTCATCACGACCGTCGAGGCGAGCCCGCGGGGCACGTAGAGACCGACGCGACCGAGCGGGTGAAACACCTCGCCGATGCGCGCACCGTGGGGATTGCGCGCGGTCCAGGCGCGGGGGAGGCCGCGGCGGTTGAAGGCGCGCACGCACCCGATCGCCTCGCGGAGGGCGGCGCGATCGGCGGGCGGGAGCCGGCGCGCGGCCGCGGCGAGCTCCTCGGGCGGCACGCGGAACTCCGCCGGCTTCAGCGCCGCCCCGTCGAACTTCCGGGTGTACTCGGCGACCGCGCGATCGCCGCGGCGGGCGACGTCGTCGAGCACGGCGGCGACGGTGGCGCGGAGCTCCGGATCGGGCGCGGCCGCGCGACAAAAACGCTCCAGCGCGGGCCGGAACGCGCGGTCGTTGAACTCGAGGATGCGCATGCGGCGGAAGACGGCGCGACGCCTCAGCGCCTTCCTCCGGGCAACAGCATCGGGACGTCGAAGACCGCGTCGTCGAAGGCCGCGTCCACCTCGACGCGGCTGAAGAGCACCGTGCTCCTGCCCTGCGGCGTGACGGTCTCGATCTCCCTCGGGAAACGGATGCCGCCGGCGACGAGCTCGCCGGCCTCGGTGAGGCGGCTGCCGTCGTCCATCTCGGTGCGCACGAGGCGGCCGGTCTCGCGGTTGAAGTAGCGGGTGAAGACGATCCCGCGGGCGTGGACGAAGGAGATCTTGTGGCAGGGCACGCCGCCGACCTCGGCCTCGCCCTCGTGGCGGATCTCGCCGCCGACGGCGTCGACCCCGCGGAAGAAGCCGATGTTCTCGACCGTGTTGGCGCGGAGCCGGCGGATCTGCGGAGGCTCGAGCAGGGTGAGCTCCCACTCGCTCGGCTGCGCGAGGTTCTCGACCCGGCGCCAGCCGTCGTAGTCGCTCAGGGCCGTGGTCTCGCGGGCGTTGCCGAGGGTGATGGTGACGCGCTGCTGCATCGGCTTGCGCACGATGATCTCGATGTCGCCGCTGTTGCCGTCCTGCAGGAGGATGGTGCCGACGAAACGGATCGAGCGGACGGCCTCGAGGACGGGCTCGGGGGCGAGGGCGGCGCGGGCCTGCGCGATCACCCGGTCGGCCTCGGCGGCGCCGGAGGGCGCGGCGGGGAGAACGAGGGCAAGGGCGGGCGCGAAGACGGCGAGGAGGCGCGGGAGACGGGATGACTTCATGGCGGGGATGTTCGGGACGGAGGGAGGCGCGGGAGCGCGAGGGATCACTCCCACTCGATCGTGCTGGGGGGTTTGGAGCTGATGTCGAGCACGACGCGGTTGCAGCCCTTCACCTCGTTGATGATGCGGCTGGAGATCGTGCGAAGCAGGTCGTAGGGCAGGCGGACCCAGTCGGCGGTCATCGCGTCGGCGCTCTCGACGAGGCGCAGCGCGACGAGGTGCTCGTAGGTGCGCTCGTCGCCCATCACGCCGACCGTCTTCACGGGGACGAGGACGGCGAACGACTGCCAGACCTTGTAGTACCAGCCGGAGCGCATCATCTCCTCGTGCAGGATCGCATCGGCCTCGCGGAGCGTGCGCAGGCGCGACGGCGTCACGGCGCCGACCACGCGGACCCCGAGGCCGGGGCCCGGGAAGGGCTGGCGCCAGACCACCTCCTTCGGCAGCCCGAGCGCGGCCCCGACGGCGCGGACCTCGTCCTTGAAGAGGTCGCGGAGCGGCTCGAGGAGCTTGAGACGCATCCGCGCGGGAAGGCCGCCGACGTTGTGGTGGCTCTTGATCACGGCGGCGGGATTGCCGGCGATCGCGACGCTCTCGATCACGTCGGGATAGAGCGTGCCCTGGGCGAGGAACTCGGCCTCGCCGATCGAGCGCAACGACTGCTCGAAGACCTTGATGAAGGTCCGCCCGATGATCTTGCGCTTGCGCTCGGGATCGGTGACGCCCCGGAGCCTGCGGAGGAAGAGCGGGCCGGCGTTCACGACCTTCACGTTGAGCTGGAAGTTGCGCCGGTAGAGTTCGGCGACGTGCTCGCGCTCGCCGAGCCGGAGGAGTCCGTTGTCCACGAAAACGCAGGTGAGCTGACGGCCGATCGCGCGGTGGATGAGGGCGGCCGCGACCGACGAGTCGACGCCGCCGCTCAGGCCGAGGATCACGCGCTTGTCGCCCACCGTCTCGCGGATGCGCCGGACCGCCTCGTCGATGAAGTCGGCCATCGACCAGTCGCCGGTGCAGCCGCAGATGCGCTTGAGGAAGTTGTCGAGGATGCGCACGCCCTGGTCGGTGTGGTTGACCTCGGGGTGGAACTGGATCGCGAAGAGCCGGCGCTTCGGTTCCTCCATCGCGGCGAAGGGGGCGTTCTCCGTATGGGCGATGGCCTCGAAGCCGCGCGGCAGTCGCGTGAGGTGATCTCCGTGGGAGTTCCAGACCTTGAGCCGGCGCGGCAGGTCGTGGAAGAGCGAGCGGGCGCTGTCGATCTCGAGGTCGCCGTGGCCGTATTCGCGACGGGCGCTGCGCTCGACCCTGCCGCCGAGCAGGTGGCCCATGAGCTGGAGGCCGTAGCAGATGCCGAGGACCGGAATCCCGAGCTTGAAGACGCCGCGGTCCGGCAACGGCGCATCCGGCGCATAGACGCTCGCGGGACCACCCGAGAGGATGAGGCCGACCACGCCGTCGCGCTTCAATTGTGCCGCGGGGGTCGAGTAGTGGTAGATCCGCGAGTAGACGGAACACTCCCGGACGCGGCGCGCGATCACCTGCGTGTACTGCGAGCCGAAGTCGAGGATGCCGACGATCTGATGCATTGGGTGAGAGAAGAAATCCGTTTTCCCAAGGCAAGAGGGATAGGCCGCCGAGGGGCGGGAGGGGGCGATCGGAAGAGGTGGCGGGGTTCGGTTCCGCCGAAGACCGACGGGCGTCTCCGCGGCCGGGGTCGGCTCGACCGGGTTTCCCGTTGCGCGCCCGGCGCCCGGGCCTACGTTCCCGACAGCAATGGCCACCTACGTCTACGAGACCATCCCGGCGGATTCGTCGCAGACTCCGCGTCGCTTCGAAGTGCGGCAGAGCATGAAGGACGCGCCGCTCACCCGCGACCCGCAGACCGGCGAGCCCGTGCGCCGGGTGATCTCGGGCGGCTACGGCTTCGTCGGCCCGGCCAAGGGAGGCGCGGCGCCGGCCCCCGCGCACGGCGGCGGCTGCGGTCAAGGCGGCTGCGGTTGCGCCCGCTGATCGACCGCCGGTCGAGACGCTTCGCGGACGCCGGTCCGACGCCGGAGCCGTCGGCCCTCACCCGGGGGGCTCGCCCCGCCGTGCTCCGTCCTCGGGCGCCTCCGCTCTGTGGGACTCGCGCGCAAGGCCCTTGGCCACGCAATCGGTCAACACCGCCACGGCGTGGCCGAAGCCCAGCGGCGAACCCCGCCCGATCTCGACGGTGTGGCAGAAGCGCCCCTCGAGCAGGATGCACCGGGTGATGCCGAGCGACCGCAGCCGCAGCATCGCGCGGCGCAGGGCGAGCGCGATCACCGCCTCGGAGCGATGCTCCGGCCGCAAGACCACCCGGTGGACGAAGCCCGCGCGACCGTCCTCCCCGCAGAGCACCGCGCCGACGATCCGGTCGTCGTCCTCGACGACCATGTTGGTCTTCGGGTTGCGCTCGAGGAAGACGCTCAGGGCGGGGAAGTCGTCGATCCCCTCGGGGGCGACCGCT
The DNA here is from genome assembly GCA_036770745.1 of Opitutaceae bacterium. GTDB lineage: Bacteria > Verrucomicrobiota > Verrucomicrobiia > Opitutales > Opitutaceae > DAIPIQ01. The sequence goes on from DAIPIQ010000016.1 coordinate 27,638, forward strand.
CCCGGTTGCATCCACAATCCGCATACGGCGCGCAGATCCTCCGCGCGCATCGGCCGCACGAAGGGCTCGCCGCCCGACCCGCGCGCCTCGCCCACCCCAGGGTCCGTCATGGCGCCGGCCGCTCCGTCGCGGCGAAGGGGAGACGCGCCACCGCGATGCCGAGGGCCCGCGCGATCGCCCGCTGGAGTTCCTCGCCCGCGGTGGTGAGGTCGGGGCGGAGGGTGGCCGAGACGAAACGCCAGCCGCCGATCGGCGTCGCCGCGGCCCGCACGCCGAGGATCGAGGTCCCGGTGCGCCGCGCCAGTTGCACGCAACGCAGCGCCAGCTGCGGCGGCACGGGCCGATCGCCGATCGTGGCGGGAAAGACCTCCTCCTGGACGACGATGAGCGGGATCCCCGGGCCGTCCGCCTCGGCCCCGGCGGGGGCCGCGGGAGAGCGGGGCATCGCGAACCCGGCGTGAACGGCGTTGTCGACCCACCAGAAGGCGGAGCGGTGTTCGCCGCTGCGCCCGGCGGCGTTGGGCCGGTTGAGCACGGTCCCCTCCCACCGGTGGAGCCAGCGCAGGAGCGGGGGACCGTAGCCGGTCGCGACCGCACCCCGCCGCCCGCCGGTGAAGTGCGCCACGCCGCGGGTCGCCGGGCCGGCACGGTTGACCGCGCCGAGGAGGCGCTTGCTCTCGATCACCCGCCCGTCGTCGAGGACGACGCGGAACCACACGCCCTCCGGATCGACGCCCCGCTCCTGATGGGCCGCGGTTTCGAGATCGAGGGTCGTGACGACGAGCACCGGATGGGCCGTGTGTCGTCGCAGGCCTTCGGCGAGCCAGGGCCCGCTGGCGTCGTCGCTTTCGGTGAGAAGAAGCCACATGTCACTGCCGTCGTGCGATGCGCCGCCCGGCGGGCGGTTGGACCCACGCCGGAGGAGAAGGTTGCCGGGAAAAGCTGCGGACGGGTTTTTCACGAGGAAGACTCCAGGAAACGGACCGGAACGGGCGGCGGATGCCCGATGGCGGACCGCCGTCACCAACAAGAACGCCGAAAAACCCCGCGATCTTCTCGCGAGGTGAAAAAAACGCCGCATCCGCGGAAATTTTCGCGCCCACGGAAAGAACGGCGCGCGTTTCGGCGTTTCCTTGGATGGGAGTCCCCGAATCGGCTCCGCCGCTCCATGCACCGCCCGTTCCGCCCGCTCCGCCGCCCGCGCCCGCCCGCCCCACGACGCGGTGACGGGTTGCAGGAGCGGCGCGGCGCGCTCACAACAGCCCGCCACACGCGCATCCCGATGGAAGGTCGCTCCGCAGATCCCCAAGCCACCCGCCTCACGCTCCTCTCCCGGGTGAAGAACATCGAGGACGCCGCGAGCTGGTCGGAGTTCTTCGAGACCTACCGCTCCCTCGTCCTCGCCGTGGCCCGCCGCCGCGGGCTCGGCCCCGAGGACGCCGAGGAGGTGGTCCTCGACGTGTTCCGCCGGCTCGCCGGCACGATCCACGAGTACCGCCACGGCGCTGTCACCGGTTCGTTCCGCAGGTGGCTCACGCAGCTCACGCGCTGGCGCGCGGGCGACAAGCTGCGCGAGCACTCCCGCCACCCGGTCGCACCCGGGACCGCCGTCGAACTCACCGACGATCTCCCGGCCGACGGCGCCGCCGAAGCCGCCTTCGAGGAGGAGGCGCGCGCCCACCTGCTCGCGGTCCTCTTCAAGCGCCTCGAGCCGCACGTCCCGCCCCGCGACCTCCAGGTCTACCAGCTCGTCGTGCTCGAGGGTCTCGACCCCGCCCGGGTCGCGCGGATGTTCAACCTCTCCCGCACCCGGATCTACGCGGTGCGCCACCGCGTCACCGCGCGGCTGAGGGAGGAGGCGAAACGCCTTCCGCTCGACCCCGCGGGCGCCTGAAACCGCGATGGAGTCCCCTCCCCGCATCCCCGATCTCGAACTCCTCCGTCCCATCGGCCGGGGGAGCTACGGCGAGGTCTGGCTGGCCCGCACGCTCACCGGCGTCCACCGCGCGGTGAAGATCGTCCGCCGCTCGACGTTCAAGGACGAGCGGCCTTTCCTTCGCGAGCTCGACGGCATCTCGCGCTTCCAGCGCGCCGCCGGCGACCAACCCCGCCAGCTCGCCCTCATGCACGTCGGCACGAACGACGCCGAGGGGTTCTTCTACTACGTGATGGAGCTGGCCGACGACATCGCGCGCGGCACCGACATCGATCCCGCGGTCTACGAGCCGCACACCCTCAAGGCGCTCCGCCTGCGCCGTCGCGACCTACCCGCCGCCGAGGCCCTCCGCCTCGCCATCGATCTCGCCCGCGCCCTCGACGGCCTCCACCGCGCCGGCCTCATCCATCGCGACATCAAGCCCTCCAACATCATCTTCGTGAGCGGCACGCCCAAGATCGCCGACATCGGGCTCGTCTCCTCCTCCGACCACACCCTCACCTCCCTCGGCACTCCCGGCTACTCCCCGCCCGAGGGCGCGGGCACGATCCCCGCCGACCTCTTCAGCCTCGGCCGCATCATCTATGAACTCGCGACGGGGCGCGAACCGCACGAGTTTCCCAAACTCCCCCCCGACCTCGCGCGACGTCCCGACGAGGCCACGCTGCTCGAGCTCAACGAGGTGGTCCTGCGCGCCTGCGACCCCTCGCCCGAGCGCCGCCACCCCTCCGCCGCCGTGCTGCTCGAGGAACTGCTCCTCATCGAGGCCGGCTCCTCGGTGAAGGAACTCCGCTGGATCCGCCGCAAACTCCGCGTCCTCGGCCGCGCCGCCGCCGTCGCGGGCGCGGTCGCCCTCGTCGTCGTCGCGATCCTCGGCGTCCACAACCACCTCAACCTCCGCCGCCTCGCCGAGGCCGCGGCCCGCCTCGCCAGCGAACGCGAGGAACAGGCCGCCCGCACCGCCGCCGACCTCCACCTCGCCCAACTCGCCCTCTCCGCCGGCGACTTCGGCCGCGCCCGCACCGCCCTCCGCCGCCAGCCCCCCGCCCTCCGCGGTCCCGAATGGTGGGCCCTCTGGAACGACACCGCCGGCGACGCCTCCCGCACGTTCGGCGAGCCGGGCGGCCCGCCCGTGCTCGCCCTCCTCGTCTCGCCCGACGGCCGCCACGCGGTCGCCCAGGAGGGCGAATCCGTCCGCACGACCGTCCTCTGGGACCTCGAGACCGGCGCCCGCCGCGAGCTCGCCCGCGACACGTTCCGCCTCGGCTCGTTCACCCCCGACGGCGCCCGCGTGATCGTCGGCACGCCGGAGCGGGTGCCGCGCACGATCGACCTCGCCACCGGCGCCGTCGCGCCGCTCGGCGGGGCCGTGGGCGCGCTCGTCGGCCAGCGCGACAACGGCCGCATCGTCCTCACCGGCCGGCGCACCGGCGCGACGTTCGTGATCACGGCCTGGGAGGTCGCCACCGGCGCGCCCGTCGCCACCTGGTCGCCCGACGCCGGTTTCCCAGCCACCGACTACTCGGCCGAGACCGTGCGCCCGGCGGGCGACCGCTTCGCGATCAACCTCAACCTCGCCGAGGGCGGCGCCCGTCGCTTCGAGCTCCGCGTGGTCGACCTCCGCGACGGCTCGACCCTCTTCCGCCGCGAGGAACCCGGCGGCTACCAGGCCCTCGCCTTCTCGCCCGACGGCGGGCGCCTCGCCGCCGCCAGCATCGGCGAACCCCTCGCCCTGCTCGACGCCGCAACCGGCCGCACCCTCCGTGAACTCGTCGATCCCCCCGCCGAGGTCCGCGACGTC
>DAIPIQ010000016.1:31384-32609 GCA_036770745.1 Opitutaceae bacterium
GAAGGCCCCGCGGTGGCGGCGCTTACGGGCGAGACGCCGAGCTTCACCGCGCCGGAGGCGACCAGACCCTCCGTATCTGGAATCTGGAGACGCCCGGTCCCGCCCGCACCCTCCACGACCACGAGGGCGACGTCACCGCCGTCCGCTGGCTCGACGACCACCGCCTCCTCACCGCCGGCCGCGACGGCACGCTCCGCCTCTGGGATCCCGCCGCCCGCCGCCCGCCCGCGATCCGCGGCGGCTTCTGGGCCCGCACCCTCGGCGACGCCCTGCCCGCGCCCGACGGCCCCCGCTGGTTCGCCACCCTCGCCGACGGCCGCGTTTCCGCGGTCGACGCCGTCTCCCTCGAGCCCTCCGGTCCCGCGCTCGGGGTCTTCCACCCGCTCGCCGTGACCGACGACTCCCTGCTCGCGCTCACCGAATCGCTCCAGCTCGCCCGGGTCGACCTTGGCGACGGCGCCGTGTCCCCGCTCCCGCTCCGCCTCGACCCGCGCCCCAGCACCGCCAAGGTCGAACCGTCCGCCGACGGCGCCGTGGTCGCGCTCGGGCAGGCCGAGGGCACGGTCGTGATCTGGGACACCGTCGCCGGGCTCACGCTCTTCTCCGAAAAACTCCACACCGCCAAGGTCCGCACCCTCGCCGTCGCCGCCGACGGCTCGCTCGTCGCCTCCGGCGGCCGCAACGGCGACACCTGGCTCTGGCGGCGGGCCGACGGCGCCGCGCGGCCGCTCCTTCCCGCGGGCGACCTCGCCGTCACCGCCCTCGCCCTCGCACCCGACGCGAGCACCCTCGCGCTGGGCCGTTCCGACGGGAGCGTCGCCCTCCTCCGTCTTGCCGACGGCGTCGAGCTGCGCCGCACCCCCGCCCACACCCAATCCGTCGCGGCCGCCGTCTTCTCGGCCGACGGCGCCCGGCTCTTCTCCGGCGGCTACGACGGCACGGTGGTCGTCTCCTCCGTCCCCGACCTCCGCCAGCTCGCGATCCTCCCGGTCGTGCCCGCCGGCGCCCCGCCCCAAGACGGCTCGGTGAGCCGCCTCCGCCTCTCCCCCGACGGCCGCGTCCTCCTCGTCCTCACCCAGGACGGCCACCTCCGCCGCTGGCTCCTCGCGTCGCCCTGAAGCGACCCGCGCGCCGCGTCACCGCGCGTGCCGCGACGCCTCGCCAGCACATGCGAAAGCCGGTCGAGGTAGCGTGCGTCTCGCCGAGACGCACGGCCCCGCTTGCC
>DAIPIQ010000183.1:0-7851 GCA_036770745.1 Opitutaceae bacterium
CACGGCGATGCTGGCCCAGGCCAACTCGTCCAGCCAGATCGCGCTCCGTCTGCTCGGATAAGACTCGCTCGGCATCGTCCGCGCCGCGGCCCGCGCCGCGCCGGCGACACCCGATGCTTCAAGCGCCGACCTCTCGTGGGTCGGCGCTTTTCTTTTCGCTCCCGGCCCGGACCGGTCGCTGAGTAGAAATCCCACCCGTCGTTCGGAGAAGCGCTCAACCCGCATCCGTACGATCCGATGGAGGATCGCACACGGGGACCAGCTCCCGACGGTGAGGTCAGCCACCGCCCTCAAAATGGCCCGCCGCGGCACGGACGCCGCATGCAGGATCAAGGAAGAACATGTCAGTCGTCATCAACACCAACTCCGCGGCCACGGCCGCTTACGGCAACCTCGCCGCGTCGAACCAGATGCTCCAGCGGAGCCTCAACCGGCTCTCCTCGGGCTACAAGATCGTGCAGCCTTCGGACGACGCCGGCGGTCTGGCCGTTTCGATGAAGTTGTCGGCCGCGATCCGTCGGACGGACGCGACCTCGACCAACGTCTCCAACGCGCAGTCGTTCCTCACCGTGCAGGACGGCGGCCTGAAGACCGCGGGCAAGATCCTCGACCGGATCTCGGAGCTCAAGACGCTGAGCCTCGACGTCACGAAGTCGACGAGCGACGTGAGCAACTACGAGACCGAGTTCGACGCGCTCAAGGCCCAGCTCACGAGCATCGCGGCCGAGCAGTTCAACGGCGTCTCGATCTTCGCCGCCGCGAGCTCCGGCAACACCCTCTCGGTCGCGATCGACCAGGGCGGCAGCCAGACGGTGAACATCACCAAGGCCAACCTCAACGGCACCTCCGGCAACGTCACGACGATCACGGCCGCGGCGGACCTGAGCAACATCACCGTCGCGAACATCACGACGGCGATCCAGAACGTGGCGACGAGCCGCGCGCAGAACGGCGCGGAGTACAGCCGCCTGGGTTTCGCGGCGGAGATGCTCTCGACGAACAAGCAGAATCTCGAGGCCGCCAACAGCCGGATCATCGACGTGGACGTGGCCCAGGAGTCGACGCAGCTCGCGCGCTACTCGATCCTCGTGCAGTCCGGCACGGCGATGCTGGCCCAGGCCAACTCGTCCAGCCAGATCGCGCTCCGTCTGCTCCAGTAAGCGGACCCTTGATGCTGCCGCGCCTCCCGGACCGCCGGGCGGCGCTCCCTCGGATCCACCGGAAACGCCGGCCCGTCGCGGGCCGGCGTTTCGCTTTCGGGACCTCCCTCACTCGCCGAACCACTCGAGCAGGTGGGCCGGCTCGAGACGCAGGGCGAACGGATCGATCCGCCGCACCGTCGCCGCTACGTCGTCCGCGCCGGCGAGCTCCAGCGTTCCGCCCATGAAGTCGACGAAGGGAGAGGCGTGGCGCTGTGCGACGAACGAAAGGCAGAGCTCTCCGTCGAGGCGCAACGTCGCGACCGGCTCCTCCGCGGGATCGTCCGCGCCGACGAGACGGAGCCGCACCTCGCACCACGCGCGCACGTAGACGCCCTCGGGGGCGAAACGAGCCTGCATCCCCCCGGTCCGCCACGCCTCATCGACCCGCCCCTCCGCGGCCGCGATCGCGCCCTCGTCGCCGAAGGCGAGCCGCGCCGGCTCGAGCCGCGCCTCGAGCACGCCTTCGAACAGGCGCACGAGTCGTTCCTCGGTGAGCTCGAGGTCGGGCCAGCGCACGGGCTCGAATCCGCGGGCTTCGCGCGCCCCCAGGGCCGCGTAGGCCTCGATGTCTTCGCGTTCGCCCACCTACGGACGGCGCCGGTACTCGCGACCGGTCGCATCCCTGAAGACGATCGCTTCCGCGTCGAGGCGCGCGAAGACGAGCCCGAGCGCGGGATCGACGACGTCGCCCGCGCGATAGGGCCGGCCGTCGAGGATGACCCGCTCCTCGCCGCCGACCCGGCTCGCGCCGGCGATCGTGAAGCCGGCGATCACGGCGTCGATCGAACGCGCCGCGCCGGCGCCCCGGGCGAGGCGGTCGCGTTCCTCGCGGGCCGCGTTGAGTTGGGCGACGACGTCCTGAAAGCGGGCGAGCGTCTCGTCGCGCAATTGCTTCGCCTCGGCGAGTTGGGCCTCGAGCAGATCGGTGCGTCCGCGCGTCGTGTTGCGGTCCGACTCGAGCTCGAGCACGCGGCGCTCGAGCTTCTCGACCTGGGCCGACCATTCCGCGGCGGAGAAAACGCCCGTGGACGCCGGCCGGGGCGCCGGCCGCGCCTCGAGCTCACGGGTGCGGGCGAGGAGTTTTTCGTTCTCGAGACGGCGGGCTTCGGCGAGGGCGAGGGTGTCGCGCAACTCCGCCCGCACCGCGGCCATCGCGACGAGATCGCCCTCGGCCTGCCGGATGCGCCCGTCGGCCTCGTCGATCCTGCGTTTCGCGACCTCCAGCTCGGCGCGCAGGCGCGCGAGGTCCTCCCGCGCCGTGCCGGCGAGCCGTTCCCGCTCGGCGACGGTCGCGGCCAGGGTCTCCCGCCCGGCGCGCTCGCGCCCGGTCTCCGCTTTCGCGGTGGAGAGCTCTCCCTCCAGCCGCGCGATCCGTTCGCGCAGGGCGGCCGTCTCGCCGTCGGAGAGATCCGAGCGCTCCCGCTCGCGCAGACGCACCTCGAGTTCGCCGATCCGCGCGATCGCCTCGAGCCGGCCGCCCTCCGCGCGTTCGTAACGGCTTTGCAGTTCCGTGAGGGTCGTGTCGCGCGCCTCGAGTTCGGCGACGCGGGCCAGCAGCGTCGTGTTCGCGGCGGCGAGGCTTCGCGCCTCGTCGCGCGCGGTCGCGCCGTTTCGGGATCCCTCGTCGGCCGAGCGCTGGAGCGCCTCGACGCGCGCCTCCAACGCCGCGCGCTCCGCCACGGCCTGCTCGAGCCGTCGCGTCGCCCCGGCCAGCGACTCCTCGCGGCGGGCCAGGTCCGCACGGGTCTCGGCGAGCGAGTTGGAGACTTCGGTCACCCGCTCGCGGGCCGTGCGTTCGGCGGCGGCGAGTTTCTGCGCGAAGGTCGCCTGGCCCGCCTCGGCGGTCGCGAGCCGGCGCTCGAGGCTCTCGCGTGCGGCGGCCTCGGCCTGGCGCGCCTCGTCGGCGGAGCGCTGGAGCCCGGCGAGGCGCGCCTGCAGGTCCGCGACCTCGGTGCTGGAGGCTCGCTCGGACGCCGCGCGCTCGGTCGCGGCAAGCCGGCCGGCGAGGGCGTCGCGCTCGAGGCGCGCGGCCTCGGCGAGGCGCAGCGCGGCTTCGCCGTCGCGAAGGGCCCGCTCGAGGCGGTCGCGGGTGTCGGCGGCGACCGCTTCGAGCGCGGCCCGGTCGTCGCGGGCGACTCCCGCGGTGGCCTGCGCGGCGCGGGCGAGATCGTCCGCGCGGGTACGGGCGGCTGCGGCATCGCCCTCGAGGGTCTCGACCCGCCGGACGAGCGTTTCGTTGTCGCGCTGCGTCTGGGCGAACGCGGTGGACACTCGCTCCAGCTCGGCGCGTGTCGCGGCGAGCTCCCCGGCGGCGGCCTCGCGTTCGGCGAGGAGTCGGGCGGCCTCGAGGCGCGCGGCTTCCAACGCGCGGTCATCGATCTCCAACGGTGGGGCCGCTCGGGCGGTCGCGCCCTCGGGGGGCGTGGCCGGGCGGGGGGATTCGAGCGCGAGCACGACCCGGACGAGGCCCGAGACGCCCTTGAGGCGCATGATCTCGGCGCTGGTCGCCTCGAGCGTGCGCACCCCGCCCCGCACGGCGACGCGCTCGCGGTAGTCGCGGCTGTTGCGTTCGGTGTTGGTCCACGCGATCGCGCCGTCGGCGAGGGCGCCGTTGTAGCGCTCGGGCGGCATCCCCGGACGCGCGACCTCGGCGTGCAGCCGACCGAGCCGGATCGATTGGCGTGCCCGGGTGAGGTATTCGGCATCACCGTCGTGGAAGCGGGTTTCCACGACCTGTTCGTCTCCCTGCCAGCCGTAGGTCCGCGTCGCCGGAAAGGTCTTCAGGAGGTAGCCGTCGAGGGCGTGGATGCGGATTTCGCCGCGCCACTCGCCGCTGAACGCCTCGAGCGCGGTGCGGAGTTCGTCGGCGCCGGCGGGGCCGCCGACCTGGGCCGGGACTCCCGTGGCGAGGAGCGCGACGAGCCCCATCACCCACAAGCGCGGGCGACGCCGCGCGGGCGGAAGCGCACCGGGGAACCGGGTCTCGAGCGAAGCGATCATGGAGGGGCGCGTGAGGGTTGTGGCGAGCGAGCGTAACGCGCGGCCGGCGCCGGGCTCACGCCAATAGTTCATCGTCCCGCGGGCGGTCCGCTACATCGCGCGGGGCCGCCGTCGATGTCGATGGGATGCAGCCCCGCACCGAAAGAAACCGCCTCGGACTCGCCGCGCTTGCCGGCGTCGTGTCGGCGTCGCTGGTCCTTGCCCGCACCGATCCAGGGTCGGTCGCGCCGCGCGGTGCGCCCGAGGTCAACGTCTGGATTCCCGCTCCCGTGGAGGTCGCGCGCCCCGAGGCGCCGACCGTGCGCTCCCGCGCCGGCTACGCCCGGTCCGAGGCGTGTGTGCAGGGCGAGTGGCGCTGGCGCGAGCCGGTGGAGGTGCGCCTGATCCGCGCGCACCTCGCCTCGGCGTTGATCGTGCGCCTCGAGGCGGAGGATCCGGTGCGCGCGACCGCGGCCGATGCCGTGCTCACCGCCGCCGGCGAGGAGCTCGCCTCGCTCTTCCGGGTGAAACCGCCGGAGCCGGGCGCCGACGCCGACCCGCGCGTGGCGTCGACCCGCGCAGGCGCTTCGTTGCCCGACCCGCTCGCGGTCGAGCGGCTGCACGAAGGATGGCTCGCGAGCGTCGACGCGCTGCGCGAGCAGGGCTCTTCGATCCTCGCCCGGGCGGCCGAGGCGGCGGGGACGGATCGCCTGCGGCTCAGCGTGACGATCGCCCGCGAAGACGCGGGGATCGATGCCGCCGCCTACGAGACCTGCAACGCCGGCCGCTGGGAGAGCGGCGGGCATCGCGCGGCTTCGATCCGGCGCACGCCGATCGAGCCCCGATTCTACGGTCCGGTGACGGTCGATCTCGGCGGCTCCGCCGCGCGAAGGGAGGCGGGCCGCGCCGCGGTGAACGCGCTCACCGCGTGGCTCGCCACCGCCTACGCCCACGAGGCGGCGGTCGCCGCCCATGTCGCGGCGGGCGGGGATCCGCGCGTGCTCGAGGCGCCGGCGGGTTCGCTCGCGCGCTCGACGGTCGCGATCGATCCGGGAGCGCGCTGAACCGGGGTTTGCCAACCAGGGCGCCCCGCGGTTCCATGGTGGTTCCGCCGGTCATGTCCCGCTTCGCCCGCAAGCCGATCGCCACCCTTTCGTCGTCCCGCCGTCCGCGTCGTCGCACGAATCCGCTGCGCCGCGCGTTCCCCGTCGCGCTGGCGGTCGGCGTGGTCGCCGCGGGCTGGTTCTGGCTCGGCCGCGGGTCGCCTTGGGCGGAACCCGTCGTGCCGGTCGAGAGCGCGCCGGTGGTGGCGCTCGCCGACGAGCCCGCGGGTGCGCCGATGGTGCGGTTCGAGTCGTCGTCGTCCGTCGAGGCCGTCGCACCGGCCGCGCCCGCGGCCCGCCCCGATCCCGCGGCGGCGCTCGAAGAGGACCACCGGCCGCGGCCGCCGCGCGATGTCTTCGAGGCGCAGATCGCGTTGATGCGCGACTCCATCTGTCCCGGCTCGATCGACGGGGCGTGGGGCGGGCAGACGCGCAACGCGATCGTCGCCTACCAGCAGAAGCACGGGCTGCGCGTGACGGGCCAGCTCGACAACACCACCCGCGACCACCTCCTGCTCGTCGATTCGCCGCTCACGACCTACACGATCACGGCGGAGGACTTCCTCCGCCTGCGCCCGCTGCCCAAGGGGTGGCTGGAGCGCTCCGCCCTCGACGCGCTCGACTTCTCCTCGATCCTCGAGCTGGTCGCCGAGAGGCACTGGACGCACCCCAATCAGGTGCGGCGCCTGAATCCCGGGATCGACTGGGAGCGCATCACCACGGGCACGACGGTCGTCGTCCCGCGGGTGTATCGACGCCCGCCCGACACGCGGCCGGAGTTCATCGTGATCCACCTCGCGGAGAAGACGCTCCAGCTCTTCGACGCCGATTCGCGGCTGCTCGCCCACTTCCCGTGCAGCATCGCGCGGCGGGTGGAGAAGCGCCCGGTCGGGGACATCGAGGTCGTCGTGACGGCGCCGGACCCCAACTACACCTTCAAGCCCGAGACGTTTCCGGAATCGCCCGAGGCGCAGACGATCGGGCGCCGGCTGATCCTCCAGCCCGGCCCCAACAACCCCGTCGGCGTGGCGTGGATCGGGCTGAGCCTGCCCGGCTACGGGATCCACGGCTCGCCCGAGCCCGAGCAGATCGGCCGCACGGAATCGAGCGGCTGTTTCCGCCTCGCGAACTGGAACGCGGCCCACCTCCTCCCGCTCGTCCGCCCCGGGATGCGGGTGCGGGTCGAGCTCTGAACCCGGGCAAGGCGTTCGGAGTGGACACGGAGGCCACGGAGGTTCCGGAAGAGGCTCACGGAGTGGGAAGAAGCGAACGAAGAGCGTGCCGCGCTCCGTGGCCTCGTGTCTCCTCCGCGCCCTCTGTGGCCCGATGGCTCCGGATCGGCTGAGCGGGGGGCGACGAGCCCCTCGGCGAGGGGCTCGCTACCTTGTGTGGCGGGTCATCCGCCGTCGCCGCCACCACCACCCTCGCCGCCGGGGCGGGTGCCGCCGCCGCCACCGCCGCCGCCCGGGCGGTTCTGCGGGGGATTCTCGTCGAAGCGCATCGGGAGCGTCATCGAGACGTTCACGAGTCTGCCCTCGTGCTTGACCGGCTCCCAACGCGCCCGGAGCACCTGGATCAGCGCGTAGCTGCTGAAGACCGGTTCGCCCTCGGAGGCCACGATCTCGGGATTCACCGCGACACCCTCGGTGGTGATGACGAACTTCACCCGCACGAGCCCCTTCTTGCCGGAGCCGGCGAGGGATTTCGGATACACCGCCCGCGCCGGGATCTTCGCGGTCGGCCGCGCCGCGAGTTTGTTGGCGGCGATCGTCTCGCCCGTCACGGCGACATAGACCGGCCGGCCCGCGAGCACCTCGAGTTTCTTCTCCACCGGCACGGAGAACTTGAACTCCTGCGCGACCTTGATCGCGATCGGCGCTCCGTCGCGGTTCGCGGGCTCGAAGGTCCACTGGCCGGCCGCGGCGACCGCGGCTTCGCCGAAGGCCGGATTGCTGGCCTCGACCACGGCGACCTCGGTGACCTTTCCGGTCGCATCGATCCGCATCGTGACCTTGGCGTGGCCGTCCTCGCCCTTTTCGAGCAATTGGGGCGGGTGTTCCGGAGCGACCGTCGAGAGCGGTTTGGGCGGCGTGACCGCGGCGAACGACGCCGTGGCCGAGGCTACGAAAAAGGCGCACAAGCGTGCGCCGAGGGGGAGTGGGTGGAGGGACATGGAGGTCTTGGGAACGCCCCGGAGAATGCCCGGTTCCCCCCGTGACACAAGAGCCATGGTGGTCGCCGGTCGGACGGCGTCTGCGGGGAGCGAGCCGTGAACCGCGAAAAAGCGCCGAACACCGCGCCCCGTTGAAACACCCCGGCCGGTCCCGAAGGTAGCGGCGGCATCCTTGCCGCCGGATGATCGCTGCGACGCGCGGCGGTCGCCGCTCCGGCGGTTTTTCTTCCGCGAACGACTGCGTTCGGGTTTCTGTTGTGGTGCTCGAGGTGGACGCCGGCCGGTGGATGGCGTTGAAGCGCGTGCGATTCGCGCCTGCGCTTCCCCAAAAAAGCGCCGGGTTCCCCGCCGATCGCCGGAAGATCCGGGGCGGAATCGGCGTTCTTTAGGGTGT
>DAIPIQ010000184.1:0-3589 GCA_036770745.1 Opitutaceae bacterium
TGTTGATGGCGGTGACGTCGAGGTTTTTCACCGCGCGCGAGGAAATCGTCTTTGCCGAGCTGGGCGGCGGAAAAACCCGACTGCGCTATATCGCGACCTTCACTTTCCCGGCGCCACTCGCCGCGGCCAACCGGGTCTTCTTCGAGGCCCAGGCCACGGTCGACGGCGAGCACGTCATCGTCGCCCACCCGGCGGTGCGCGAACCGATCGCGGTGCGCTACGGATGGGCCGGGCGACCGGAGTTGACGCTCGAAGATGCGAACGGGCTTCCGGTCGCGCCGTTCCGGACCGACGACTGGCCGCCTGCGGCCGGCGGGCGCTGAGATCGCGGCGTCGCGCCGCGCACGGGTTTTGTTCGCCACCGTCGCGCGGGCGCGCCATCTCGTGCGGCGTTCCGTTCGTAACCGCGCGATGAGCACCACGCCCGATTTCCTCGCCTCGATCGTCGACCTCGCCTCCGCCCAGGTCGAGCGGCCGTCGTGGGACGACTATTTCATGGCGATGGCGTTCCTCATCTCCACGCGTTCGGTCTGCGAGCGGTTGCGGGTGGGCTGTGTGATCGTCTCGACCGGGGAGCAGCGAAACCGTGTCATCGCGGCCGGCTACAACGGTTTTCTTCCCGGCACGCCGCACCAGTCGCGGGTCCGCGACGGCCACGAACAGGCGACGGTCCACGCCGAGCAGAACGCGATCGCCGACGCCGCGCGCCGCGGGATCAGCGTCGATGGTTGCGTCGCCTACGTGACCCACTACCCGTGCATCAACTGTGCGAAGATCCTCGCCGCGGCGGGCATCCGTACGGTGAAGTTCCACCGCGACTACCGGAACGACGAGCTGACGCGGGACATTCTGGTTGAGGCGGGGGTCGGCATCGTGAAGCTCGGTTCCGCTCAATGACGCGACGCAAAGGCAGCGAAACCAGGCTCGCGGGGTCCCTGCTGCTCGCGCATCCGAGCCTGCGCGATCCGAACTTCCGGCGCACGGTCGTGCTGCTTTCGGCCCACTCGGGCGACGGGGCGATGGGCGTGATCCTAAACCGTCCGCTCGGGAAGACGCTCGCCGACATCAGCGGGGATTTCGCGCTCGGCGGGCTCGCCGACGTGCCGGTCTTCGCCGGCGGACCGGTGAGCGAGACGCAGTTGATCCTCTCCGCCTGGGAGGCCTCGGAGGACGAGGGGACCTTCAAGCTCTATTTCGGCATCGATCCGGACAAGGCGCTGGAGCTCAGGCGCGCCGGCGGGGCGGTGAAGGTGCGGGCCTTCCTCGGTTACGCGGGGTGGGAGGGAGGACAGTTGGAGGGCGAGCTTCAGCAAAACGCGTGGGTTGTTGCGCCGGTCGAGGGCGGTTTGCTCAAGGAGTGTGATGGCGAAGGCCTGTGGCGGTTCGTGATCGGTCGGGTCAGCCCCGAGCTGCGCCTGCTGGCCGAGGCTCCGGATGAGCCCGGGCTGAACTGAAGCTTCGCCGGTGCCGCCGGCTGCGTATTCGTCTGGAAAGTCGGCGGAGGACCGGTGACGAACTGCGAAATCGCCGAGCGAGCGGCGGTCTCCTCCGTGCTCGCGAATCGCGAGGTGCAACGCCGGATCTCCGCGACTACGGCGCAGAAGGAACAGCCTGCCCGCGGGCGACGGTTTCCTGCGCCGGCTTGGATCCGACAGCCGTGGAACGACGAGGCCGGACGGTGGCGACGACTACACGCGGCCGTCCGGATTGCTCGGCCCCGTCGTCCTGCGGCCGGCGAGGGAAATCCGGCTCGCGCCCGCTTCCGGGAAGGACGACTGATCCGTCATGCGCCTGACGTTTCCCGATCTGCTCGTCCTCCTCGTCTACACGGCGGTCATCGCGGGATTTGGTTTCTTCCTCTCCCGGCGGCGCGCATCGGCGGCCGATTACTTCCTCGCCGGGCGCTCCGTTCCGACCTGGGCGGTGGCGATCGCGATGATGGCCGCGCTGATCAGCAGCAACACCCTCGTCGGTCATCCGGCCACGGTCTACCGGGACGGGATGATCCTGCTCCTCGGCAGCCTTACCTTGCCGCCCGTGCTGTGGCTGGTCGCGCGCTACGTCGTGCCGTTCTACCGCAACGTCGTCGGGATGAGCGCCTACGAGTACCTCGGCGCGCGCTTCGGCTTCGGCGGGCGCCTCTACGCCTCGGTCTGCTTCGTGATCGACCGGCTCTTCGACATCGGCGCGACCGTGCTCACCACGGCGATCCCGGTGGTCGTGATGACCGGCTGGGATTTGCGCGTGGTGATCGTGGTCTTCACCGCCTTCACCGTGATCTACACCATGGTGGGCGGGATGCGCACGGTCGTGTGGACGAGCGTCGTGCAGGGCGGAATCTTCGTGCTCGCGGCGTTCGTGCTCGGCGCGCGGCTGCTCTTCGCTCCCGAGGCCGGACCGCCCGGCACGGTCGTGCGCATCGCGGCGGAGGCGGGGAAGTTCGACCTCGGTTCCTTCGAGCTCTCGTGGGCGTCGCTCTTCGACCACGAGAACACGGTCCAATGGCTTTTCCTCTTCGCTTACCTGACGAACTGGGCGCGCCGCTACATGGCGGATCAGCACATGGTGCAGCGCTACCTGATCGCCCGGTCCGATGCGGAGGCGAGTCGCGCCGTCATCTGGAACGGCCTCGCCTGCGTGCCGGTGTGGGCGGCCTTCATGTTCCTCGGCGCCTGCCTCTACGGCTTCTATCAGGTCTCCGGTGCGGGCGCCCCTGCGGTGGCCGATCACATCGTCCCGCATTTCATCATGAACCACCTGCCGGCGGGCGTGGTCGGGTTGTTGCTCGCCGCCATCGTGGCCGCCTCGATGTCGTCGATCAGCCCGGATCTGAACAGCATCGCGACGGTCGTGACAACCGACCACGTCGGCCATTTCTTCCCGGAGCTTTCCGACTCCGCGCGCGTGGCGTGCGGTCGCGTGGCGGTCGGGCTGGGGGGGCTGGCGGTGGTGGGCGTGGCGCTCCTGCTCGCGCCCGACGAGGGCCTGCGCTCCGTCATCGAGCGGGTGGTCACGATCTCGGCGATCCTCTCCGGGGGCATGCTCGGCCTCTTCGCGCTCGGCTTCCTGACCCGGCGGGCGACGCGGCGGGGTTGTTACGTCGGCATCGCCGCCTGTGCGCTCTTCACGGCGTGGGGCATGCTCACCGAGCCGCGCACCCGCCTGCTCGATCTCGGGTGGAACTTCGAAATGAATCCGATCCTCATCGGCCTGCTCGGCCACCTGGTGCTCTTCGGCACGGGCTACGCGGCCAGCCTGCTCCTCGGCGGCCACCGACCCGACAACGTGGACCAGCTCACCTTCCGCCGCCGATGAGCGTATCCGATCTTTCCACACAACGCATCCTGACGCTGCAGCAGCCGCCCCGGCTCGTCTTCGGCGCCGGGTGCGCGGCCGGGGGGGTGGACGAGCTCCGCCGCCTCGGCGCCTCGCGGGTGCTCGTGGTCACGAGTCCGAGTGCGGAGCGGGCCGCGGGAGAGTTCCTCGGTCTTCTCTCCTCCGCCTTCGCCGAAGTCGTGATCCTGCTGCTGGATGCAACCCTGGGGCTGGAATCACAGGATCTCCGGATCGCCGACGGTGTGCTTCAGGA
>DAIPIQ010000184.1:3599-7744 GCA_036770745.1 Opitutaceae bacterium
CCCGCCGAGCCGACGCTGGGGGATTTCGCACGGCTGCGCGCCGAGGCGGAGCGGCACGCGATCGACGCCGTCGTCGGAATCGGCGGAGGCAGCGTGCTCGATGTCGCGAAGCTCGTCGCCGCGCTCCACCGCACCGGCCGGCCGGTCGGGTCGTTCTTCGGCTCCGGGCTGCTCCAAGGCCGCGGCCCGCGGCTCGTCTGCCTCCCCACCACCGCGGGCTCGGGCAGCGAGGTGTCGCCCAACGCCGTGCTCCTCGACGAGCGCGAGCAGCTCAAGAAGGCCGTGATCAGCCCGTGGCTGCTGGCCGACGCCGCCTTCGTCGATCCCGTGCTCACCGTCTCCGCACCGCCGGCGCTCACCGCCTCCACCGGGATGGACGCGCTCGCGCACTGTCTCGAGGCCTTCGCCAACCGTCAGGCGCACCCGATCACGGACCGGTTCGCCCTCGAGGGCGTGCGCTTGATCGGGGAGCACCTCCCCCGTGCCGTCGCCCGCGGCGACGATCTGGAGGCGCGCAGCGCGGTGGCCTTGGGAAGTCTTTACGGCGGGCTCTGTCTCGGGCCGGTCAACACCGCCGCGGTGCATGCGCTGGCCTATCCGCTGGGCGGCGAGTTCCGCCTGTCCCACGGGCTGTCCAACGCGCTCCTGCTCCCGCACGTGGTGCGCTTCAACCTTCCGGCCGCGCCCGGGCGCTACGCGGCGATCGCGCGTGCGCTCGGCGTCGAACTTCCCGGAGCGGACGACTCCACCCTCGCCGCCGCGGGCGCCGATCGACTCGCCGCGCTGGCCGCCGCATGCGGACTGCCTCCCGGTCTCGCCGCCTGCGGCGTCCCCACCGACGCCGTGCCGCGGATGGCCGCGGCGGCGATGAAAGTCACCCGTCTGCTCGCGAACAACCCGCGCGACCTCGCCGCGCGCGACGCCGAGGCGATCTACCGCGCCGCTTTTTGACCATGATCTCACGCAAACGTTTCAGAGGTGTTGTGGTGCCGGTCGTCACCCCGGTGACGGCCACCGGGCGGCTCGACGAGGAGGCGCTCGCCCGCGTCGTCGATCTGATGGCGCAGTCCGGGCACGGCGCGTTCGTGCTCGGCACGACCGGCGAGGCGCCCTCCGTTCCGGTCGAGGCGCGCCGTCGCGTCGTGCGGCGGGCCGTGGCCGCGGCGGAGGGGCGCATCCCCGTTCTCGCCGGCATCGCCGGCAACTGCCTCGACGACGCCGTGGCGGCCGGAAAGGAGTACCTCCGCCTCGGCGCGGATGCGGTGGTGGCGTTGCCGCCCTCGTATTTCCAACTCTCCCCGTCGGAGTTGCACGAGTTCCTCGACGCCGTCGTGCTCGGCGTCGGCGGACCGGTCTTCATCTACAACATCCCGCAAAACACCCATCACTCGATCCCGGTCGAGGTGATGGAGCGGCTCGCCGAGCGGACCAACGTGGTCGGTTTCAAGGACTCCGAATCGACGCCCGGGCGCGTCGAGGCGGTGGCGGCGGCGCTGGCCGGCCGGCCCGATTTCGCGCTCCTTGTCGGCGTGGCGGCGAGCTCGGTGGCGGCGCTCGAACGCGGCTTCGACGGCATGGTCCCGAGTTCGGGAAACCTCGTCCCGGAGCCGTGGAAGGAACTGTGGGACGCCGCCGGCGCCGGGGACTGGGAGAAGGCCCGGATGCACCAGCACGCGCTCGACCGCGTGGGCGACGTCCTCAACCACGGGCGTTCGATCGGGCAGGGGATCGCCGCGCTCAAATCGACGATGGCGGATCGCGGCCTCTGCTCGCCCGCGGTGCTGCCGCCGTTGCGACCGCTCGACGCCGCGACGGCGGAGCGCGTCCGCCAGGCTCTCGCAGCCCTGCGCATCACCGCGCTCGCCTCGTGAAGGTTCGAAAAGCGCACGCCTCCGAACGGCGCCCGATCCTCGCCGTCACGCTGGGCGATCCCGCCGGCACCGGGCCGGAGCTGATCACCCGCGCGCTGGCCCTGCCCGCGGTCCGGCGGCTCTGCCGGCCGATCGTCGTGGGCGACGCGGCCGTGCTCGAGCGCGCGGCCCGGATCACCGGCTCGGGCGGCGCGATCCGCCCGGTGGCCTCCGTCGCCGAGGCTTCGTTCGCACCCGATGGTATCGATGTTCTGGATATGGGCCTCGTCGACGTCGCGCGCCTGGAGCCGGGAAAGGTCCAGGCGATGGCGGGCGACGCGGCCTTCCGTTACGTGCTGAAGGCCGCCGGCCTCGCCCTTAGCGGCGAGGTCGCGGGCATCGTCACCTCCGCGCTCAACAAGGAGGCGATGAACCTCGCCGGCCACCACCACGACGGCCACACCGGGCTCCTCGCCGAGGTCTGCGGATCGCCGGGTGCGACGATGATGCTCGTGGCGGGGAGACTGCGCGTCAGCCATGTCTCCACGCACGTCTCGCTCCGGCAGGCGGTGGAGCGGGTGCGGGCCGGGAGGATCGTGAAGGTGATCGAGCTGACCGCCGCCGCGCTCGCGAGTCTCGGGATCCCGCGGCCGCGCATCGCCGTCGCCGGCCTCAACCCGCATGCCGGCGAGAACGGCCTCTTCGGCGACGAGGAGAAGATTCACATCGAGCCCGCGGTGGCGCGGGCGCGGGAGCTCGGCCACGAGGTGAGCGGCCCTTGGGCCGGCGACACGGTCTTCTTCCGCACGATGCGGGGCGAGTTCGACGCCGCCGTCGCGATGTACCACGACCAGGGCCACGTGGCCGCGAAGATGCTCGGCATCTGGCGGGGCGTGAACGTCACGCTCGGCCTCCCGATCGTGCGCACCTCCGTCGAGCACGGCACCGATTTCCGCAACGCCGGCACCGGCCGCGGCGACCCGCGCAGCCTGATCGCGGCGATCAAACTCGGCGCACGGCTCGGTCGCGAGAGACCGCCGGTCCGGTGAATCGGCGGAGGGGAACTGCGAAGAACCCAAGAATGGCGGAGTAGGGAGGGGGGAGGGGTTGCAGTCTCTCGACCCCGACACGGCTGCTTCCGTTCTTCGCAGTTCGATCAAGCAAGCCGGCTCGAAGGAACGGCGGTTTTTGAACCGCCGTCTGGACGTGCAATCGGCAACGCAAGAGCCCGCTCGAAGATCGGACTCCACCCGGAGCGCAGACTGATCCGGACGACCCGCCTCACTGCTCGCGTTGGAAGTTCGAGGTGCGGTCGTCGAGGTTCAGCTCGCGGATCCAGATGTTGCGGTAGCGCACGTCGTGCCCCTCGGCCTGGAGCTTGAGGCCGCCGGGCGTGTCGGTGATGCCGCGGCCGTCGTCGTTGCCGCCGTCGATCCCCGAGGCCGCGCCGCCCCAGACCTTGTTTATCTGCACGTTGTTGTGGACCTTGATGCCGTTGAAGAAGAGCGTCACCCGCGCCCGCTCGACGAGCTGCCCGTCCTTGAAGCGCGCGGCGCGGAAGACGAGGTCGTAGGCGTTCCATTGCCCGAGGCCGCGGTAGGCGAAGTAGGGCGAGGGGGTCTCGTTGATGACGCTGCCCATCCCGTGCATGGTGGCGTCGCCGTCCTGGACCTGGATCTCGTAGCGGTTCTGCAAATACACGCCGCTGTTGCCGCCCTCGCCCATGACCATGAACTCCACGTGGAGGCGGAAGTCGCGGTAGGGTTTCTTCGTGACGATGTCGGCGTAGCCGTAGCGGGGCGGCGCCTTGGGCACCGCCGGATCGTCCGACGAGAGGACGAGGCCGCCGTCGACGGGATCCTCGACGAGCGGCCACTGGATCGCGCCCTTGGCGGCGGCCCGAGGACCGGCCCAATAGATCCACTTGTCGTGGAGCGTCTCGGCGCGGCCGTCGAAGAGCACCTCGGCATCCGTCGGCGGCGGAACGCCGAGACCAACGGCGGCGTGGGCGATCGGCAGGGCGGCGGCCCCCAGAAGGACGGCGGCGGCGACGTGGAGCGGGAATCGAGCGGACAGGATGCGAGGTTTCATGGGTGTTGTTTTTCGAGGGGGAGAGCTTCGCGGGGAAACCGGGCGTGGAGCAAGGCCGCGGCCTCGCGCTGCGGTGCGGCGAAGGCGGGGTCGTCCGCGCGGTTGTGCGGCGCCCGGGGCAGCTCGGCGTCCGGATAGAGTTCGCGGCCGACGACCTCGCGCGACGGCAAGGCGCGCCACTCCGTGTAGCGCACGGAATCCGTC
>DAIPIQ010000185.1:0-7732 GCA_036770745.1 Opitutaceae bacterium
GCCGGGGCGTTGATCGCGGTGAACTCGCCGCCGCCGAGATCGGTGTAGGGTTCGGCGCAGGCCCCGTTGTCGGCGAGGAAGAGGATGAGGGTGTCCTCGAGGCGGCCGGTCTCGCGGAGGCGTTCGACGAGCCGGCCGATGTTCCAGTCCATCCGGTGGACCATCGCGGCGTAGACGGCCATGCGGTGGTCGAGCCGGTCGCGCTGCTCCGGCGTGAGCGCCTCCCAGGGGCGGACGCCGTCGTCGCGCGGCGAAAGCGCGGCATGCGGCGGGACGACCCCGAGGGCCTTCTGGCGCTCGAGGATCCGCGGGCGGAGTTCGTCCCAACCGGAGCGGAAGCGGCCGCTGAAGCGATCGATGTCCTCGGGGCGGGCATGGAGCGGCCAGTGCGGTGCGGTGAAGGAGAGGTAGAGGAAGAAGGGCGCGTCCGCCGGGTGCTCGTCGAGGAAGGCGAGGGCGTGGTCGGTGAAGGCGTCGGTCGTGTAGTATTCGGGATCCGCGGGCGGAGGCAGTTGGGTGTTGTCGAGCGTGAGGCCGCGCGGATCCCGCGGCGCGAAATAGGAGGAGGCCCCGGAAAGGAGGCCGTAGAAGCGGTCGAATCCGCGCTGGCGCGGCCACTTCTCTTCGCCGTGGAGGCCGAGGTGCCACTTGCCCGCGAGGTAACTGCGATAACCCGCGGGGCGGAGGGCCTCGGGGAGGGTCAGGCAGCGGTCGTTGAGGAAACGCTGGTAGCCCGGGGCGGCGTCCTCCGCGGCGAAGGCGTTGGGATCCTCGGCGAGGATCCCCATGCCGGCCTGGTGGGGATGGAGTCCGGTGAGGAGTGCGGCGCGGGTCGGGGAGCAGCGGGCGGAGTTGTAGAAGCGGGTGAAGCGCAGGCCGGCGGCGGCGAGGGCGTCGAGGTGCGGCGTGTCGACGAGGCCGCCGTAGCAGCCGAGGTCGGCGTAGCCCATGTCGTCGGCGAGGATGACGACGAGGTTCGGCGGGGCCGCGGGCAGCGGCGCGACCGCGGCGACGAAGGTGGTGGCGAGAAGCGGGAGGGAGCGGCGGAGAGGACGCATTGCGGGCGGAGTCTCCCGCCCGACCCCGCCCGCGGCAACGCCGATGCTCAGCAGACCCGGCGCGCCTCGAGGCCGAGGAGGGCGGCGAGTTTCACCAGCTTCGATGCGACGTGTCCGACGCCGACCGCGCAGTGGTGGGCGGGTCCGTGGCGGTTCCACTCCTCGACGAAGGCGCGGGCCCCGATCGGGAAACGGTAGCGGCTGTTGGTGTTGCCGATCTCGAGGATCGGGCCGGGGACCGACTCGGCCTCGGCGAAGAGCAGCTCCGGCAGCCCGCGGCCGTGATGAACGACGGAGAGGAGGGTGACCGGCCCGTGCCGCACCGACATCTCGACGGAGAGGCCCGCGCCGACCTTGCCGTGGTAGACCTCGAGCGGTCGCACCTTCGTGCGGCCCTCGGCGATCGCGAAGTGGCCGGGGCCGTCGTGGCCGAGGAGGACCACGTCGGCCTCGAAGTCCATCGCGTAGTACTCGGTGAACGAGCCGCCCGCGCCGAAGAGGTCCATGATCTTCATCGCGATGGCGTTCTTCACCTCGTACTCGCCGGCCGCCGGCACGCCGCGGGCCGTGAGGAGCGAGGCGCCGAGGATGATCGAACTCATCGTGTCGAAGTTGTCCGCGTTGCCGGCGCCCTTGTGGTAGTAGGCGAGCGCGCCGAGGTCGTGTCGCTCGACGAGCCGGTCGAGGGCGACGGAGGTGCGCGCGGCGCGGGCCAGCTCGGCCTCCGCGCAATCGGGCCGCACGTCGAACTCGCGGCGGAAATCCGCCGTCCGCACCTCGATCGCCTCCGGCGTCACCTCGCGGCGCATGGCGGAGAGTTCGTCGACCTCGAGGATCTCGACGTGGCCGCCGAAGGCGCCGCAGAGGGCGGTGACGTCGGTGTAGATGTCGAGCATGCCGCCGTAGTAGCCGCCCATGAGGCCGAGGCGGTTGTGGAAGAGCCCGTGGGCGACCCGCGCGGCCTCGACCCAACCGGCGATCTCGCGCCAGCACGCGGGGTCGTCGTCGAGGACGCCGGTCACCTGTTGGAAGGGGATCCCGGCGCGCCGGAAGACGCTCGCGATCTCGGGCATCGGGCAGGCCGGGCAATGGGCGAGCCACTCGCCGGTCATGCGGGTGCGGTCGCCGAGCCGGTTGAACGTCTCGTAGTCGATCCGCGCGGTCGGCGCGAGGTTGAGCAGGATCACCGGCACGCGGGCCCGCTGGACGACCGGCAGGACGGTCGAGGAAAGCGCGTAGGTCGTGACGTGGAGAAAGATCACGTCGACATCCCGCCGGCGGAACTCGTGGCCGGCGTCGAGCGCCTTCGCGGGCGTGTCGACGAGGCCGAGGTCGACGACCGCCGCCCCGCACGCGGCGAGGCGGTCGGCGACGGTGGCGACGTGGAGCCGGAGCCGTTGTTCGAGGCCCTCGAACTGCGGCCAGTAGGCGTCGAGGCCGATGCCGAAGAGGCCGACCGTGAACGGGTGGCGGGAGTGCGTATTCATGAAATGGAGTCGCGCCCCGGGGCGGTGCGTCAGCCCCGGTCCTGGAGGTGGGCGACGAGGTTCCCCGCGCCGACGATGATCGTCGAAAGGATCAGGACGAGCACGCCGGCGGCGAGCAGGCGGTTCGTCGCCCGCGAGACGCCGCGCCACTCCCGGAGGGCGATCGACCAGAGCGTGCTGAAGACGATGATGAACGCCATGTGGAGCGTCCAGCTGGAGAAGTCGTAACGCTCGCCGAGCCGGGTGGAACCGGCCCCGTAGAAGAAGAACTGCCCGTACCAGATCACCCCGCTGGAGAGCGAGAGCAGGAGGTTGCGCAGCCATCCCGGGCCGCCGCGCAGGTAGTCGCCGGCCGTGCCGCGGCGGAGGTTGAGCCGGAGGCACCAGAGGGCGTTGGTGGTGAAGCCCCCGAGCAGCACCACGCAGAGCACCGCATTGTTGCGGAACAAAGCCACCGTGCCCGCCTCCGCGTCGGGGCCGGCGAGGGCGACGACGTTGTCGGCGATCGGCTGGCCGGTCTTCAACGCGAGCGCCATGCAGGCGCTGAGGATGCCCGAGGCGAACGCGATCAGGTAGCCCTTGCCCGGGGCGTACTCGGTGGTGGCCGCGGTCCCGGTGGCGGCGAGCTCGCGCTCCTTGCGGATGCCCGCCGCGCCGCTCAGCGCGATCCCGCCGAGGCAGACGAGGAGGCCGAGCGCGACGAGCCCGCCGGAGGCGGTGAAGAAGGCCTCGCGGAAGGTCCCGCCGAGGAGTGGCGGCAGCACCGTGCCGAAGACGGCGCAGAAGCCGAGCGTCACCGCGTAGCCGAGGCCCATCCCGAGGTGGCGCACGGCGAGCCCGAAGGTCAGGCCGCCCACGCCCCAGAGCGCGCCGAGCGCATACGTCCACCAAAGCGTGTGGGCCGGGGCCGAGAAGATCGCGGCCCGGAGGTTGGGGACCGTCACCGCCGCCACCGTGATCGGCGCGAGGATCCACGCGCCCACGCCCATGACGAACCACGAGCTCTCCCACGCCCAGCGTTCGACGCGTTTGAGCGGGACGTAGAAGCTTCCGGCGGAGAGCCCGCCGATCGCGTGCAGCAACAGACCAAGGAAGACGCTCATGCGCGGGGTTCGGGGTGTCCGCCGAGCCTAGCGCATCGACCGCGCCCGGGAAATCGCAGCTTTGATCCTCCGGATACGGAATCTGCTCGCGTCAGCGCGGCGGGGAGGGCGGCGCGCGCATCCGGTTCCGCCAGGCCCCGGGGGCGACGGCGTGGGCCTTCTTGAAGGCGGCGGAGAAATGGTAGGCCGACGAGAAACCCACGGCTTCGGCGATCTCGGCGAGGGTCGCGTGGCTCGAGGCGAGGAGCCGGCGGGCGTGGGCGAGCCGGAGCCGGATCACGTACTCCCACGGCGCGAAGCCGGTGTGCCGGCGGAACTCGCGGCGGAAATGCGAGTAACCGACCCCGAGCTCCCGCGCGAGATCCTCGATCCGCGGGGCCGCGGCGTAGTTCTCCGCGAGGTGTGCCTCCGCCGCGCGCAGCGCGCGTTGCAGCGGCGTGGGCGGGGCCCCGTCTCCGATCCGGGCCCAGGCCGCGAGCACGGCGTAGGCCCGCGCCGAGAGTTCGGCGTCGAAGCCCGGCCCGGCGAGACGGGCGCGGAGGTGGACCGCCTCGAGCGCCTCGGCGAGGCCGGCCGCGAGCGCGCGGGGCCGGAGCATCGAATCGACGGAAAACACGCCCGCCCGCAGCAGCGTCGAGACCACCGCGCCCTGCACCTCGATCCAGCTCTCGGTCCAACCCGTCGCGGGGTCCGGCCGGTAGCGGTGCCAGACCCGCGGGAGCACGACGAACGCCGCGCCCGGCCCGATCTCGAGCGGCGGGCCGCCTCGCGTGTGCAGTTCACCGCGCCCGTCGGTCACGAGCACGATCTGGAGGCACTCGAGGACGCGCCCGTGCTCCCACGTGAAGTGGTGGTCGGCCGGGTGTCGGACCGGTGGATACGCGGCCCCGCGGGGGATCCGCGACCAGCCGGCCGCCGTGAGCTGGAGGCCCCACGCCGGCGCCTCGGCGTGCGGGCTGAAGTAGCGGAAGTAGTCGCGCGGGGCGCGGTTCATGCGGTTGCCGGTGCGCGGACCGACGGGGCACACGCGGGCGCGCCTTCAGCGATCCTCCAGCCAGAACGCCTCGATCATCTCGAAGGTGTTGGTGTTCTTCCGTTGGACCCGCGGGGGGATGTAGTCGAGGGGTTCGTGGCCGAACTGCGTGCGGGCGAGCGGGCGGATCGCGCCGTCGGCGACCTCGAAATCGAAGGTGCGCAGCTCCGCGCCGTCGCTCTTGCGGGTGATGCGCAGGACGTGGGCGCCGTCGACGAGCCAGTCGCTCCAGAGGAAGAGGCGGGCGTTGGCCGCGGCCTTTTCCTCGTGGGGATGGAAGAGGTCGATCGCGGTGCGCTTGTAGTGGCCGGCGGCGAAGCTCCCGAGCGCGCGCTTGCTGTGCGCGACTTCGCGGCCGCCGCGGAGGAGGCTCGCGTGGAACTGGTCCTGGCGCGCGCCCGCGGGAAGGTCGACGCCACCGAGCCAGAGGCTGAGCCGTGGGACGGGCTGGTCTTTGAAGGTGTGCAGCGTGAGGTGGGCGAAACGACTCCACGGTCCGAGGAGCCGATGGATCGTGCGGGGGTTGAAGGGGTCGTCGCCCTGCGCCGTCGCCTCGAGGCGGAAGGCGAGGCGGGAGACGGGCTTGCCGTTCACGAGGAAGAGGAGGTTGTGGTCGCCGGTCGTGGTGAGCGGGATCTCGCCGGGGCCCTGCACCGAGACGCGCTCGAAGACCGCGGTGCGCAGCCGGCCATCGTCGTGGAAGGCATGGCGCGCGAGGGTCTTGCGGTCCGGGCCGAGCACGGCCGCCTCGACGCGGGAGCCGCGCTCGGGAGCGAAGGCGAGGACGTGCGTCCCGAGGCGGAGCACGCCGGTCTCGTTGGAGAAGAACGTGTCGAGCGCCGTCTCGAAATCGATCGCGGGCGGATGCCCCTGGGCGACGAGGCACGGGCGGGCGAGGACGGTGGCGGCGAGGAGGGTGAGGGCGAGGAGGCGCATGAGAGGGGATCGCGACGAGGTTGTGCGGACCTCGTCGAGCCTCGCCGCCGCCGGGTGCGCGGGCAAGCCGTCAGGCGGCGGAGCGCCGCAGAAGCCGGGGATCAACCCCGGCCCACGGAGGATTCAAGACCTCCCGGTGGAAGCGCGGCCGAGGGAACGGCAGAGGGGGGCGAGGAGTTCCTTTGCGAGGAAGCGCGCCACGGGGACGGCGACGGCGTCGCCCATCGCCTTGTAGGCGTCGTTGTAGCCGGCCGGCAGCCGGTAGCCCTCGGGGGCGCCCATGAGCCGCGCGGTCTCGCGGGCGGTCAGGAGGCGGGTGGCGAGCGCGCCCTCGCGGCGCAGGACGAGGAGCTGCCGGCTGCTCCCGCCTCCGGGGGTGCGCAGGCAGCCGGCGGTGTCGTCGAAGCGGAGTTCGAGCACGGGCCCGCCCGCGCGGGTGCGCTTGTAGCCGGGGAAAACGGAGAAGGGCCCGGGCGGCCGGGCGGCGAGGCGTTCGCGATGCCGGGGTGCGAGCATCGCGAGGTTGCGGCGGGTGCGGGCGGGGTCGTCGACCGGCGCGTCGCGCTCGACGAGCGCCGCGAGGCCGGGGCGACGTGTTGCGGGCGGCGCGGGCAGTTTCCAGAAAACCCACCCGGGCAGGCCCGCGGCGGCGGCGAGGACGGGTTGCGGATGGCACCAGTCGGCGCCGGGTCGGGTGAAGCGGGCGAGCGCGGCGCCGGCGCGGCAGGCGATCACGAAGACGCGCGGCCGCGATTGCGGAAGGAATTCCGCCGCGTCCACCACGACCGCACCGACCTTGAAGCCGCGCCGGACCAGCTCGAGATGAAGCGCGCGGTAGTTGGCGCCGCCGGCCGAGGCGACGAGCCCGACCACGTTTTCCGCGACGAGGAGCGACGGTTTGCGCGGCATCTCGTCGTGGAGGCGCAACCACTCGCGGACGAGCCCGCTGCGCCGGCCGCGCAGCCCCGCCTGCGGGCCCGCCAGCGAAAGGTCCTGGCAGGGGAAACTCGCCCACGAGACCTCGGCCTCCGGCAGGGTTGTCCCGCGCACCTCCTCGATCGGGCCGAGGTGAAAATGGGCGGGGCCGTGGTTGGCGGTGTAGACGGCCGCCTTCTTGGGCGAGACGTCGTTGGCCCAGACCACGTCGAAGAACGGCCGCACCGCCTCGCTGACGAGGCCGGAGCCGGCGAAGCAGTCGAGGAAGCGTGGTTGGAGCGGCACGAGGGAGGTTGGTTCGGGAGGCGGCGGCGGGCCTGGGTCACGAGCGCCAAAGCACTGAAGCAAGGTCGGGGTGGGCGGGATGGGATTTGCCAGAACACACGCCGCCGATCACGTTCCGAGGGGTGAGCACGGTGCAGGAAATCAAAGCAGCGATCGATCAGCTGCCGCTCGAACAGAAGGCAAACTTGGTTTCCGAGCTCTGCGGCTGGTCGGACGACGACTGGGATCGTCGGATGAAGACCGATGCGAGGGCGGGGAAATTCATTCCCTTGAATGAAGCCGCGCGTGTCGCCCATCGGACGGGTCGGACCGAGCCGTTATCCGGTGAAGTCGATCGTCCGTGAGGATCCCGAGCAGCGGAACGCCCGAATTCTGGCATCTCTACCACGCGCTGCCTCCCGAGGTGCGTGCGGTGGCGCGGAAGAACCATCGGCTTCGGGCCGCCAATGCGTTTCACCCCTCGCTTCATTTCAAACCCGTCGGGAAACCGACATGGTCCGCGCGAGTGGGCGAAAGCCACCGGGCTTTGGGACGGTTCGTGGGATCGGAGTTCGTGTGGACGTGGATCGGATCGCACGCTGATTACGACAAGCGCTTCTGATCCGTCCAGACGGCCGGAGAGCTCGTCGGTCCACCGCCGGTCACGCGAGTTTCGCGTCGCTGGCGCGGGCGATCCGCAGGAGCGCGTCGGCCATGTCGCTGGGGGTGGCCGCGCACTCGATCCCGCATTCCTTGAAGACGGCGATCTTGGCGGCGGCGGTGTCCTCGGCTCCGCCGACGATCGCGCCGGCGTGGCCCATGCGGCGGCCGGCCGGGGCGGTCGCGCCGGCGATGAAACCGGCGACGGGCTTGCGGCAGTGGGCCTTGATCCAGCGCGCGGCCTCGACCTCGGCG
>DAIPIQ010000186.1:0-7727 GCA_036770745.1 Opitutaceae bacterium
ACCAGAAACTCCTCACCGCCGAGGATCCCGTCGAGTACGACATCGAGGGCATCATGCAGGTCTCGGTGAACCCGCAGGTCGGGCTCAACTTCGCCTCCGCCCTCCGCTCCTTCCTCCGGCAGGACCCCGACGTGATCATGGTCGGCGAGATCCGCGACCTCGAGACCGCGCAGATCGCCATCCAGGCCTCGCTCACCGGGCACCTCGTGCTCAGCACCCTGCACACCAACGACGCGGCCGGGGCCGTCACCCGGCTGGTCGATCTCGGGGTCGAGCCGTTCCTCATCTCCTCCGCCCTCGAGGCCGTGCTCGCCCAGCGCCTCGTGCGGCGGATCTGCACGGATTGCCGCACCGCCTTCAGCCCGGGCGACGGGCTCGTCGAACAACTCGGCCTCGCCCCGGCCTCGCTCGGCGACCGCCGCTTCTACTACGGCAAGGGCTGCGAGGTCTGTCACGACACCGGCTACCGCGGCCGGATGGGCATCTACGAGATGATGCGCATGACCGACGGCCTGCGCGAGCTCATCACCAAACGCGCACCCACCCTCCTGCTCCGCCAACGCGCCCTCGCCCAGGGGATGCGTACGCTCCGCGACGACGGTCTGCGGGCGATCTTCAACGGCGCGACCAGCATCGAGGAAGTGATCAAGTACACCTGAGCGACCGCCGCCCATGCCGCGTTTCACCTTCATCGCCATCGACGCCGCCGGCAAGGAGCGCTCCGGCGTCGTCGACGCCGTCTCGCCCGAGCTCGCCTCCTCCCAGGTCAAGGGCATGGGCCTGTTCCCCACGAGCATCGCCGAAGAGACGCAGGCCGCGCCCAAGTCGCGCAAGCGCCGTTCCCTCGCCGGCGCCCAGGTGCGGGCGCGCAAGCCCGTGGTCTTCGGCGCCGTGATCAACCGCGCGGGCCTCACCGTCTTCACCCGCCAGCTCGCCACCCTCTCCCAGGCCGGCCTCCCCCTTCTGCGCGCCCTCGAGGTCCTCGGCCGTCAGGAGCGCAACCCGGGGTTCAAATGGGTGGTCGAGCAGCTCGCCGAGAACATCCGCTCCGGCGGCACGTTCTCCGAGGGGCTGCAGAGCCACCCCAAGGTCTTCGACCGGCTCTACGTCAACATGGTCCGCGCCGGCGAGGCCGGCGGCGTGCTCGACGTGGTCCTCAACCGCCTCGCCCGCTTCATGGAGAAGTCGGAGAAGATCAAGGGCCGCATCCGCGCCGCCATGGTCTACCCGGTGATCATCATGGTCGTCACGGTCGTGATCCTCTCGGCGCTGATGGCGTTCGTCGTGCCGAAGTTCGAGGGGATCTACCGCGACCTGCTCAAGGGCGCCGACCTCCCGTGGCTCACCCAGCTCGTGCTCGACGTCTCGGGTTTCGTGAAGGAGCGGTTCGTCGTCTCCGTCCTCATCGTGGTCGCGCTCGTCGTCGGTTTCCGCCTCCTCAAGGGCACGCGCCAGGGCGCGCGCGCCCTCGACTGGCTCGCGATCAAGGCCCCGCCGATGGGCGACCTCGCCCTCAAGGCCGCGATCGCCCGCTTCACCCGCACGCTCGGCACGCTCCTCTCCTCCGGCGTGCCGATCCTTCAGGCCCTGCTCATCACCCGCGACACCAGCGGCAACCTGATCCTCGGCGACGCGATCTCGTTCGTCCACGACCGCGTGAAGGAGGGCGAGGGCGTGGCCGTCCCCCTCGAGCAGACGCGCGTCTTCCCCGGCATGGTGACCAGCATGATCGATGTCGGCGAGGAGACCGGCGAACTCTTCGAGATGCTCAACCGCATCGCCGACACCTACGAGGAGGAGGTCGACAACGCCGTCGCCGCGCTCACCTCGATCATCGAGCCCGTGATGATCGTCGGCCTCGCCGGCGTGGTCGGCACGGTCGTGATCGCCCTCTTCCTCCCGATCGTCGACATCATCGAGCGGATGCAGTGATCCGCCGCGCTACTTCAGCGGCGAGAAATCCGTCGGTCGGAGGAAAAGCGAACCCACCGAGGCGTTGATCTTGCCGTCGGCCTCGGAGGCGTCGCGCGCCGCGATCCATTGCGGATCGACCCGGAAGGCCGCCCACGACGCGGTCGCGGCCTCCCGTGAATCGTGGGCGAGCAGGTAGATGAGCGTGTCGCCCGCACCCTTGTCCGCGTCGAGCGGATGGTAGTAGCCGAGATTCGTCATGCCGTGTTTCGCGAAGATCCCGCAGGTGTGGTCGCGGAAATGCGCGTCGAGCTTCGCGAGCCGCCCGGGCAGGGTCTTGTAGGTGCGCAGCTCGAAGACGCGTCCGGCCGGGCCGGGACCGGTCGTGTGCGGTCCCGAGTAATCGGTGGGCGCGAGGAAGATCGACTCGGTCGAGGCGTTGATCGGCCCGTCGGCCTCGGAGGCGGCGCGGGCGGCGATCCACGCCGGATCCGCGCGAAACGCCGCGGCCGACGCGGCGGCGGACTCGCGGCTGGCGTGCCCGAGCAGGAAGACGAGCTTGGCGCCCGCGCCCTTGTCGGCATCGGTGGGCGTCCAGTAGCCGAGGTTGGTCACCCCGTGCTTCTCGAAGAGGGCGCAGGTGTGGTCGCGGAAGCGCGCGAGCAAGGCATCCAGTTTTCCGGGGTGGGTCGTGTAGATCCGCAACTCGAACACGGCCGGCCCGGGCGCCGCCGCCCCCGCGGGCGGGACGATCGCCGGAGCGGCGAGGGACAAACCAAGGACGAGCAGGCGGAAGGGGTGGTTCATGCCGGCAATTGGGCCAGCCCCCCGCGGCGGCGCAAGGGGAATGCAGGCCGGTTCCACTGGATGAAAGGTCCCGGATGTGGGAACGCCGGCCCCTGCCTGCGGCTTCGCCGGCCACGGTTCGTCGTCGCCTCCATGGAGGCCGTTTGAATACCCGGAGCACCGGCGGTTGGAAAACCGCCGGTGCTTTCGCCCCGCCTACCTCAGCTCGTCGCCGGTGTCGGCGTTGAGGATCTTGAAGTTCTCGACGTGGTAGTTGGGGTCGGCGCGGAAGGTGAGGGCGATGCCGTAGAACTTCTCGAGCTTCACGAGCAGGTCGGCGTCCTCGCTGCGGAGGCGTTCGAGCACGCCCGGGTTGACGAGGATGCGGATGTGCAGGTCCTTCGAGGCTCCGCGCGCCTGGAGGCGGCGGATGACGGAGGCGAGCTTGCGCTGCATCTCGACGCTGACGGTCGTCGCCGACTTCACGATGCCGCGGCCGCGGCAGTAGGGACAATCCACATACAGGCCGGAGGAGGTGCTCTCCTGCTGGCGCTGGCGGGTCATCTGCATGATCCCGAGCGGGGAGATGGGCAGGATGTGGTTCTTGGCCTTGTCGTCGGCCATCGCGTCCTTCATCTTCGCGTAGACGGCGTTGCGGTGGCGCCGCTGCTTCATGTCGATGAAGTCGATGATGATCAGGCCGCCGATGTTGCGCAGGCGGATCTGGCGGGCGACCTCGACGGCGGCCTCGCAGTTGACCTGGTAGATCGTGTTGCCCTCGTCGCCGTCGCGGGCGCGGTGGGAGCCGGTGTTGACGTCGATGGCGACGAGCGCCTCGGTCTCGTCGATGACGATCTGGCCGCCGGAGGGCAGGGGCACCTGGCGCTGGAAGGTCTGCTCGATCTGGCGCTCGATGTTGTAGCGCTCGAAGATCGGGATGGAGTCGGAGTAGAGCTGGATCTTCGAGGCCGAGCGGGAGGAGATCTGCGAGACGAGCCCGACGACGCGGCGCTGGTCGTCGGCGTTGTCGATGAGCACGCGGTCGACCTCCTCGGTGAGGAAGTCGCGGACGGTGCGTTCGACGAGGTCGGGCTCCTGGTAGAGGCAGGCGGGGCTGCGCTCGGTCTCCATTTTGCGGGTGATCTCCTCCCACTTCTTGAGGAGGATGTGGAGGTCGCGGACGAAGTAGCGGGCCTTCTTCCCCTCGCCGGCGGTGCGGACGATGATGCCCATGCCCTCGGGGATCGTGAGGTCCTGGATGATCTTCTTGAGGCGGGCGCGTTCCTTGGGGTCCTCGATCTTGCGGGAGATGCCGCATTGATCGGAGTAGGGCATGAGCACGATGAAGCGACCGGGCAGGGAGATGTTGGTGGTGGTGCGCGGGCCCTTGGTGCCGATCGGGCCCTTGCTCACCTGGATGACGATCTCGGTGCCGACCGGGTAGAGGCCGGGGATGTCCTTCACCGTGATCTGGGCCTCCTTCTTCTGTTTGGAGGACTTGTTGACGCGGACCACTTCGATCGAGGAGTCGGCGGCGGCGGGGAGGATGTCCCAGTAGTGGAGGAACGCGTTCTTGGGGAGGCCGATGTCGACGAACGCGGCCTTGAGGCCGGGGTCGAGGTTCTTGATCCGGCCCTTGAAGATGCCGCCGACCACGCGGTCTTCGCCGGCCCCGCGCTCGATGTCGAACTTCTCGAGGATGCCGTCGACCAGGAGGGCGACGCGCTTCTCGAGCGGCTCGGAGTTGATGATCAGTTCGCGGTAGGATTTCTTCTCCTTCCGGAACGTGTCGATGATCTTGGCGATGAGGGGCTTTTTCTTCGCGCGATCCCGGGCCTCGGCCTTGATCCGCGCCGGATTGACCGGTTCGGCCATGCCTTCGGGGGGCGGCGATTTCAGCTCTTCGTCGTAGCGTTTCAGTGCATCAGCCGTGTTGGTCGGCTTGTGGTCGCTCATGGTGCGGTGGTGTCCCGTATGGTGGGGGCGCTCCCCGGCCGCGAGCGGCTGGCATTCCAAGGGGTGGTGGGAGGCGGTGGGCGGAGGGGGTCATTTCAGAACTCCCTCCGGAACCGGTAGACGCTTTGGACCAACCCCTGGAGAATGCAGCAACTGAGCAGGAAAGAGCCCCCGTAGCTTAGAAACGGAAGTGGCAGGCCCGTGATCGGGACCAGACCGATGGTCATCCCGATGTTCACGAAGATGTGCACCGTGAAGACGAGGGTGACGCCGAGCGCGAGCAGGGTGCCGAAGCGGTCCCTTGCGACGCTGGCGATCCTGACGCCGTTCACGAGCACGAGGCCGAACAGGCCCAGCGTGAGAACACTTCCGAGGAATCCGGTCTCCTCCGCCAGGACGGAGAAGATGAAATCGTTGTGCGCGACCCCGCGCGGGAGGTAGCCGAGCCGGGCCTGCGTGCCCTCGGCCCAGCCCTTGCCGGTGAGCCCGCCCGAACCGACGGTGATGAGCGACTGGCGCAGGTTCCAACTGATGCCGGTGGGGTCGATCTTGTCGGGCTCGACGAAGGAGAGGATGCGGTTGCGCTGGTAGTCGCGCAGGGGCACCCAGGAATGCGGCTCGTAGGCCCCCTTGTCCCTGTCGAACGACAGGTTCCGGCTCGTCATGTGATCGCTGTAGCGGGCGACGTCGAAGGCCACGACGCCGACGACCGCGACGAAGGCGACGATCGCGGCGGCGAAGAAGCGCTTCGAGAGATTCGAGGCATACAGCAGCGAGAAGACCATGGGGGGGACGACGAGGGCGGAGCCGAGGTCGGGCTGCGCCAAGATCAACAACATGGGAATCCCTGCGGCAAGTGCCAACTTGACGAGCGTCGAGAGCGAGTCGCGGATCGTGCCGACGCGGCTGCGGGCGAGGATGCTCGCGCACATGATGAGCACGCCGAGCTTCGCGGGCTCGGAGGGCTGGACGGAGGCGATGCCGAAGTCGATCCAGCGCGTCGATCCGCCGCGGGAGACGCCGATCCCCGGGACGAAGAGCGCGACCAGGAGCAGGACCGCGCCCATCCACACCCAATGGGAATACTTGAGAAAGATCTTGTAGTCGATCAGCGCGACCGCGGTGTAGGCGATCGCCCCGACCGCGAGCCACGCGATCTGCATCACGTACTGCGAGCGGCCGGTGTAGACTTGCGCGCTGTAGATGAAAAAGATCCCGATGATGCTCAAGAGGAGCAGGCAGAACGGCCCGACGGGGTCGACGCGGCCATGGGTCCTGCGCCGGACCCAGTTGAAGATCGGAAGCTGATACTCGCGCTCGTTCCCCGCCACGGCCGTGCAAGCTGCGTGAGCCGCAGCGCGGGCGCAATCGGCGAGTGCGCCGCGCCGCGATGAGATTGCCAACCGCGGCACGAGGGCCATTGTCGCGCCGTTGACTTACGAACTTGAACCGCTGCTGCGCGCGCCCCTGGCCGCAACGGAGTGGGGGGCCCTGCCTTTCCTTCTGTCGATGGCAGGGGGAGTGTTCGCGGCCTTCGCGCTCTCGTGGGTCCTGGCCCGCAGCATCCGCCAGGTCGCTCGCGAGGAGGCGCGGGCGAGCGTCGAGCTCGGAAGGCGCGAGGCCGACGTGCATCGACAGGAGCAGGTGCGCCTCGCCCAAGCGGAGATCGACCGGCGTCGCGCCGACCTCGACCGCGAGATCACCCGGCGCGAGCTGGAGATCGACGCCAAACTCCGCGAGATCCGCTCGCACGAGGTCTCGCTCGGCGATCTCGACCAGGAGATGACGCGGCGCGAGGAGAAGCTCGCGCGCGAGCAGTCGGCCGTGAAGGTCGCCCGCGAATCGGTCAAGACGATGTCCCGAAACCTGCGCCGGGCGATGGAGAACCTCGCGCAGATGGACGTCGAGGACGTGCGCCAAAACCTCCGCGAGCAGGTGCATCAGGAATGTCAGGACGAGCTCCGCACCCTCCGGCGCGAGGTGCTGGAGCGTTCCGAGAGCGAGATCCACGACCAGGCCCGGCGCATCCTCGTCGCCGCCATCCAGCGGCTCGCGAGCAAGCCCGCCAACGACCTCACCGCCACGATCGTCCAGCTGCCCAACGACGACATGAAGGGCCGCATCATCGGGCGCGAGGGGCGCAACATCAAATGCTTCGAGGCCGCCACCGGCACGACCCTCCTGATCGACGAGTCGCCGCAGATGGTGCTCATCTCTTCGTTCGATCCGGTGCGCCGCGAGATCGCGCGCAGCGCCCTCGAGCGCCTGATCACCGACGGGCGCATCCACCCCGCGGCGATCGAGGAGTTCGTCGACCAGGCGCGCAACGACGTCGACCGCATCGTCCAGGACGCCGGCGACGCGGCGATCTCGCGCCTGAAGCTTTCCGCCGTGCATCCGGAGGTCGTCACCCTCGTCGGCCGCCTCAAGTTCCGGTTCTCCTACACCCAGAACGTGCTCGACCATTCGATCGAGGTCGCGCTGCTCTGCTCGATGATCGCCTCCGAGCTCGGGCTCGATCCCGTGCTGGCCAAGCGCGCCGGTCTCTTCCACGACGTCGGCAAGAGCGTCGAGGGCGACTACGAGGGCAGCCACGCCCGGATCGGCGCGGAGTTCCTCCGGCGGCGCGGCGAGGAGCCGCTGGTCGTCAACGCCGTCGCCGCGCACCACGAGGAGGTGAAGCCCGAGAGCGTCTACGCCGGGATCGTGATCCTCGCCGACACGATCTCCGCGGTGCGCCCGGGCGCGCGGGCCGAGTCGCTCACCTCCTACATCGAGCGGCTGGAACGGCTGGAGAAACTCGCGCTCCAGATGGAGGGCGTGCAGTCGGCCTTCGCGATCCAGGCGGGCCGTGAGATCCGGGTGATCGTCTCGCCCGAGGTGATCGACGACGAGCGCGCCGGCGGCCTCGCCCGCGAGCTCCGCCGCCGGATCGAGGACGAGCTCCAGTACCCGAGCACGATCAAGGTCACCGTGATCCGCGAGCGCCGGTTCACCGAGACCGCGACCTGAGGGAGGCCCTGAATTCTCCGACGGGGTCTGCGCGGCAGGGAAATGCGGCTCGGCCAAGGCGG
>DAIPIQ010000187.1:0-7679 GCA_036770745.1 Opitutaceae bacterium
CGCCTCCCCGCCTTGCGGCGTGCCGGCACGGTCCTCAACGCAGACCCCGTCGGAGAATTCAGGACCTCCCCTGAGGGAGGCCCGGCGCGGGACCTCTTCCGACTTTCCCCGCGGCGCCGATTGCGTCTTCTTCCCCGCATGGCCGACGCGACGCTCCTCGAGACGTTCCCCAACCCCGCCCCGAAGCGGGACTACGTGATCGAACACACCCACCACGAGTTCACCTCGCTGTGTCCGATGACGGGTCATCCCGATTTCGCCACGATCACCGTGCGCTACGTGGCGGACCGGCGCTGCGTCGAGCTCAAGTCGCTCAAGCTCTACTTCCACGCCTACCGCAACGAGGGGATCTTCTTCGAGGCGGCGACCAACCGCATCCTCGACGACCTCGTCGCCGCGCTCCGGCCCCGCAGCCTGACGATCGTCGCCGACTGGAAGGCGCGCGGCGGTTTCACCTCTGTGGTCACGGCGAGCCACCCCGCGAAGCCGCGCCGCCCGGGCCGCCGACAGTAGCGGCGCCCGACCGCGGGTGCGATCGCGGGTGGTGGAAGGCTTCGTGGGCCGGGGTTCATCCCCGGCTTCCGACCGAAAGACACCTCAGACGCCGGGGGTGAACCCCGGCCCGCGACTGCAGGTCGCCACCACTTTTCCTCACACCCCCGACCGCGGCCCGCCTCTCACGTTTCGCGGATCTCGACCCGCGCCTCCATCGTCGCGGTGGCCTCCCTGCCGCCCCAGTAGGCGCCGGTCACGGGGTTGAGGTTCTGCGGCGTGCGGCCGACGGCCACGGGGATGAAGTGCTCGTCGGCAAGGATCGCGTGGGTCGGATCGAAGCCCTTCCAACCGGCGCCGGGGAGGTGGATCTCCGTCCACGCGTGGAGCGAACCCCGCGGCTTCCCCGGCCCGGCGCTCGGATCGTAGAGGTAGCCGCTGACGAACCGCGCCGCGATGCCGAGGGCCTGGCAGGCATGGACGAGCAGCACCGCGAAATCGCGGCACGTGCCCGAGCGTTTTTGGATCGTCTCCTCGGGCGTCTGCACGCCCGACTCCGTCCGCTCGGCGTAGGTGAAGCGTTCGCGGATGACGGTGTTGAGCCGGGTGAGGAGCTCGAGCGTGTCGTCCGGCACGTTTTCCAAGGTGGAACGGGTCCACGCGAGCAGGGCGCGGGTCGGCCCGTCGGGCCGCTCGAGGTAGGGCGCGAGCAGCGCGAGCTCGGACGGCGTGTAGGTGAACGGGTAGCGTGCCCCGTCGAGCCGAAGGAGGAAATCAAAGGGATTGCGTTCCAGCGTCTCGACCTCGAAGTCGGCGTGGACCTCGAAGGTCTCGACCGGATCGTAGTGGTGGCCGATCGCGAGGCTGTTCTCGTGGTGGTTGCGCGCCCAGTAGAGCTTCATCTCCGGGCGTGTTTGCAGGCGGTAGCGCAGGACCGACAGGTGGTGGTTCTCCCGCGGGTGCATCAGGATGTGCTGCGGGGCGAGCGTCACCGAGCTCGTGTAGCGGTAGGTGACGGTGTGGGAGACGTGGAGCTTCATGGGAGGATCGAGCGGGCGCGACGAGGCTCCAGCATCGGGCCGTTGCCGCGACGGGGAAAGGACCAAAGCGCGCGCCGTGCGCGGCCGACAAGGAGCAGTTCCCTTGCCGCGCGAGAACGGGCTCGCCTCGGTCGGGCGGCCCCGCACGGTGGCGGCGTGGAGGCCTCCGAAGACAAGACGCGCGTCACGATGATCCTTGCGGTCGTCCTGTGGATTTCGGCCTTCGGGCTGCTCTTCCTCGCGATCCGGCTGCGGATGAAGCCGATCTTCCTCGTCGCCCTGCTCGACGGGATGCTCGCGCTCTTCGTCACGATGCTGGCGATCCGCGGCGGGCGGCGCTGAGCGCGCGCTTTCGGTTCGCGGCGGGGCGGAATCCGCGCACGGTCGGCCGCGCATGAGCGCACCCGCGTCCGAGGACTTCGACACCGTGGAGGAGGCGATCGCCGAGATCGCGGCGGGCCGCATCGTGATCGTGACCGACGACGAGGACCGGGAGAACGAGGGCGACCTCATCATGGCGGCCTCGAAGGCCACGCCGGAGACGATCAACATGATGATCCGCTACTGCAGCGGGATCGTCTGCGTGCCCACGACCGAGGCGCAACTCCGCCGTTTCGGCCTCGGGCCGATGGTGATGCGCAACCGCGAGTCGCACCGCACCGATTTCACGGTCAGCGTCGACGCCGCCGAGGGCGTCACCACGGGGATCAGCGCGCATGATCGCGCGCGGACGATCCGCCTGCTCGCCGATCCCGAGGGCCATGCCGAGCAGCTCGTGCAGCCGGGGCACGTCTTCCCGTTGCGGGCGCGGCCGGGCGGCGTGCTGGAGCGCGCGGGCCACACCGAGGCGGCGGTCGATCTCGCGCTGCTCGCCGGGCTCCACCCGAGCGGCGTGCTCTGCGAGTTGCTCAACGACGACGGCAGCGTCGCGCGGCTCCCGCAGTTGGTGGAGTTCAAGCGGCGTTTCGGCCTCAGGATGATCACGATCGCCCAGCTCATCGAGTACCGGCACCACCGCGAGCAGCTGGTCGAGCGGGTCCACGAGCGGCCCTTCGCGAGCGCGTTCGGGGAGTTCCGCCTGCACGTCTTCAAGAGCACGCTCGACGGCCGCCACCACTTGGCCCTCACCCTCGGGGAGCTCGATCCACGGCCCGCGCTCGTGCGCGTCCACAGCGGGCACGTCCTGAGCGACGTCTTTCAGGCCGCCGGCGTCGAAAGCCACCATTCGCTCACCGCCGCGCTCGGCGCGATCGCGCGGGAGGGGCGCGGCGTGGTGCTCTACATGGAGCCGTCGCCGGCCGTGCGCGAGGCGCAGTGGAGGGACGACAAGGCCGCCGGAGCCGCCGCGATGAGCTTTCGCGACTACGGGATCGGCGCGCAGATCCTCGTCGCCCTCGGCCTGAGGAAGATCCGGCTGCTCTCCGGCACGACGCGCCGCGTGGTGGGGCTCGACGGCTACGGGCTGGAGATCGTCGAACAGGTCGCGTTGTAGCGCCTCGGAGGTATCAGGACCTCCCTGAACAAGGGCGGTGGCAAGTCGCCACCACTTTTGATCGCACCCCTGGTCGACCAACCGATGGCGTTCAGGGTCGAGACCGGGCGCGGTCCTCTCCACTCCGTGCATTCAGCGCATTCCGCGGTTCACTCCGGAAAAAACCGCGGAATGCGCGGAGTGCGCGGAATCAGAGCGGGAGATGGGAGTTGGAGAGGTGATCGACGGGTGGAATCAAAAGTAGCGGCAGCATCCTGCTGCCATGGCCGCTGGTCCTTGGCGAAACCGAACCCTTCCTCCACTTTCGAACGCACCCCTGGTCGACCAACCGATGGCGTTCCGAGTCGAGGTCGGGCGCAGTCCTCTCCACTCCGTGCATTCAGCGCATTCCGCGGTTCACTCCGGAAAGGAACCGCGGAATGCGCGGAATCAGAGCGGGAGATGGGAGTTGGAGAGGTGATCGACGGGTCGGATCGACGGTGGTGGCAACCGGCTTGGCGTGGGCCGGAGTTCATCTCCGGCTTCGGTCTTTGGCGGAAGCGAACCCGGCCGGCACTTCCCATCGCACCCGCCTCGGGAGCCCCGGGGGGAATGAGGTTGTGCCGCCTCCGGGCGACCCTCAGCGTTTCCGATCCCTTCGACATCCGCATCGCATGAGCTTCTCTCCGCCTTCGCTTGAAACGATCGACGGATCCGCGCTGCGGATCGGGATCGTCGCCGCCCGCTACAATCTGGAGCTGGTCGACGCCCTCGTCGCCCAGGTGGGCGCGCGACTCGGCGCCGCCGGGGTGCCGGCCGGATCGCTCGCCGTGGTCCGCGTCCCGGGCTCGAACGAGATCCCCGTCGCCGTGCAGGGCCTCCTCCGCGCCGCGGCCTTCGACGCGGTGATCGCGCTCGGCGTGATCGTGCGCGGCGGCACGATCCATTACGAAGTCATCGCCACGTCTTCGGCGGACGCCCTCCAGCGCGTCGCCCTCGACGCCGGCACGCCCGTGATCAACGGCATCGTCGTCGCCGAGAACGAGGCGCAGGCCCGGGAGCGCTGCCTCGGGGCGGTGGACCGGGGGGCGGAGTTCGCCCGCGCCGCGCTCGAGATGGCCGCCCTCAAACGTCGATCCTTTCGTGACCACCAGCGGTAAACCCCGGCCCAAGGCCGCCCAGCGCCGCGACGGCCGCACCGTCGCGATGCAGTTCCTCTACACCTGGTCGATCAACCGTTCCGACGATCTCGAGCGCGACCTCGCGGAGTTCTTCGCCGGCAAGGATGCGGGCCGCGACCACTACGCCTTCGGAGAGCAGCTCATCCACGGCGCGATCGAGCACCTGCCCGAGATCGACGCCCGGATCCGCACGCTGGCCCAGAACTGGGACTTCGAGCGCATCGCCAAGATCGACCTCGCGATCCTCCGCCTCGCCGTCTTCGAGCTGCTCTTTCGCAAGGACATCCCGCCGATCGTCTCGATCAACGAGGCCATCGATCTCAGCAAGACCTTCTCCAACAGCGACGCGAAGCGCTTCATCAACGGCATCCTCGACCGCCTAAAGGACGAGCTCGACCGCCCGTTGCGCACCGCGGCCGACGTCTGAGGCGCTCCTGCGCGCGCCCCCGCGCCCCGCCGACATGATCAACCTGATCTTCGACATCGACGGGACCCTGACCGACACGACCGGGCTCGACGACCGGTTCTTCCTCGAGGCCGTCGCCGCCGTGACCGGGACGCCCCCCGTGGTCGACTCCTGGGAGGTGTTTTCCGAGGTCACCGACTCGGCGCTCGCCCGGGCGCTCCTTGCCCGCGACGGGATCCGCGCGATGGGCGAAGCCGGGATCATGGAGGTGCGGCGCACCTTCATCGCCCGGTGGAAGACCGCGGTCGCGAACGGGGAGGCCCCGGTGGTCCCGGTGCCGGGCGCGCGCGAAGTCTTCGAGGAGGCGCTTGCCCGGCGCGACCTCTGCGTCGCGATCGCGACGGGCGGGTGGGGGCCGACCGCGCTCCTCAAGCTCGCGGCCGCCGGGTTCGCCGTCGACGAACGCATCGTCGCCTCGGCCGACGACGCGGAACAGCGCGCCGTAATCCTCCGGA
Source organism: Opitutaceae bacterium (assembly GCA_036770745.1). Taxonomy (GTDB): domain Bacteria; phylum Verrucomicrobiota; class Verrucomicrobiia; order Opitutales; family Opitutaceae; genus DAIPIQ01. The sequence goes on from DAIPIQ010000187.1 coordinate 5,106, forward strand.
CCGCGAGCTCCCTCGCCGCAGCGGTGCGGGGCGTGCCGGGATTCAGTGGCGTGATCGTGATCGGCGACGGCGTCTGGGATGCCCGCGACGCACACGCCGTCGGCGCGGGCTTCGTCGGCATCGCCGCCGACCCCGTCCGGGCCCTGCGCCTGCGGGCGGAGGGCGCGGTCGCGGTCGTGCCGGATTTCGCCGATGGGCCGCGGTTCTGGGCGGCGGTCGAAGCGGCCCGCGTGCGGCTGCGCGCTTCGCCATCCAACTGACTCGTTCGCGAAGACGGAGGGCGGCGTTTTTCGGGAGGTCCGGAGCGATCGCGACCCACGAGGGGTCCGAGGCGGACGGGATCGGGCAGAAGGGCGTTTTGGGGGAGGTGGGGAGCGCGGATCCGGACGGCCCCGACGATCAGCTCCGGGAGAGGAGGGTCGCCTCGCGGACGAAGTCGGGATCGACCGTCACGCCCCAACCGGGGCCGGTCGGGCAGCGCACGCTCCCGTTCTCGCATTTCAGGGACGAGGTCGGGCAGGTGACGGGGAAGTTGGCGTTTCCCTTGAACTCCATGAACGGGCCGATGTTCGGCGTGAACGAGGCGAAGTGGACCACGTCGACGTAGCCGAGCCCGCCGCCGCTCATGTGCGGGACGACGCTCAATCCTGCGGCCGCGGCCATGCGCGCGACCTTCGTGCCGCGGATCATCCCGCCGCCGTAGTGGAGGTCGGGTTGGACGATGTCCAGGCCGCGGTGCTCGATCGCCCATTGGAAGCGCCGGAGGCTGAACTCCTGTTCGCCGCCCGCGACCGGGATGGTGAGCGCGTCGGCCACGGCCTTGGTCTCCCAGATCTCGTCGAAGGGGCAGGGCTCCTCGAAGAAGTCGTAGTCGCTCTCCTCCATGATGCGGCCGATCCGGATGCCTTCGGCGACGTCGTAGGAGCTGTTCGCATCCGCATAGAGCGTCATGTCGGGCCCGAATGCCTCGCGCACCAGCGGGATGAGCCGCTCGCTGCGGCCGGCGGGCGTCTCGAGGTTGCGGCTCATCCGGCCGCCGAGTCGGAACTTGATCGCGCGCACGCCGGAGCCGGCGACGAGTTTGCGGAGGTAGGCGACCTCCTCCTCGGGCGTGTTGCCGCGGTTGCCGCTGGCGTAGTAGACGTCGATGTCGCGGCGGACGGCGCCGCCGAAGAAACGGGCCATCGGCTGGCCGGTGGCGCGGCCCATCAGCTCGAGCAGGGCGGTCTCGACCGCGGCGATCGCCGACCAGTAGGCGAGGCCCTGGAGCTTGTAGTTGCTCTCGTGCCGGTAGGCTTCGGCGATCAGGCCCTCGAGCGCGCGGGCGTCCTTGCCGACGAACACGGGGAAAACCCAACCGAGCAGGATCGGCCAGCCGTAGCGCAGCGCCCGGGGGTTGGGCACGGTGATCACCTCGAGCCCGTCCGTCGAGCGGGCGCGGAGGAGGAACGTGTTGCCGTTCTTCAGGAGTTCGAGCGACTCCACGACCACCGGCCGGTCGACGAACGAGACGTCGAGCACGGGTGCGTCGAGGATGCGGTCGAGTTCGGCCTTGGTGACGGTCTTCGGGGCGTGGGCGCCGCCGCGGAGCAGGCTTGCGGACGAGGCACCGAGGCCGGCGGCGGCGATCGAGTGGAGGAATTTCCGACGAGGCAGGGAAGCAGGCATGATGGGGCGGGGTTGGATGGTGACGGCGGGAGAAGGAAACGGATCCATGGCGCCGCGAAGCGCAACGCGGACTCAGCCGGCGCGTCGCTTCGCCTCGCGCCGACGGCGGTGGAGGACGGGTTCGGTGTATCCGTTGGGCTGGGCGGCGCCGGAGAAGACCAGCTCGCACGCCGCCTGGAAGGCGAGGCTCGAGGCGAAGTCCGGGGCCATCGGGCGGTAGTGGGGATCGCCGGCATTCTGGCGGTCGACCACGGCCGCCATCCGCTCGAGGGTCGAGCGCACCTGGGCGGGAGTGCAGAGGCCGTGGCGGAGCCAGTTCGCCATGTGCTGGCTGGAGATGCGCAGCGTCGCGCGATCCTCCATGAGCCCGACGTCGTGGATGTCCGGCACCTTCGAACAGCCGACGCCCTGATCGATCCAACGCACCACGTAGCCGAGGATGCCCTGGGCGTTGTTGTCGAGCTCCTGGCGGATCTCCTCGGCGGAGGGGGGCTCGCCGACGAGGAGCGGGAGGGTGAGGATGGCATCGAGCGAGGCGGGCGCGCGCCGGGCGAGTTGGTCCTGCCGCGCCGCGACATCCACCTCGTGGTAGTGGAGGGCGTGGAGCGTGGCGGCGGTGGGAGAGGGCACCCACGCGGTGCTTGCGCCCGCGCGCGGGTGGGCGCCCTTGGCGGCGAGCATCCCGGCCATCTGGTCGGGCATCGCCCACATGCCCTTGCCGATCTGGGCGCGCCCGCGCAGGCCGCAGGCCAGGCCGGTGTCGACGTTCCAATCCTCGTAGGCGCCGATCCACGGCTGGGATTTCATCGCGTGCTTCCGCACCACCGGCCCGGCCTCCAAACACGTGTGGATCTCGTCGCCGGTGCGGTCGAGGAAGCCGGTGTTGATGAAGATCAGCCGCTCGCG
>DAIPIQ010000188.1:0-7670 GCA_036770745.1 Opitutaceae bacterium
ATCACGCGGGAGGAGGCCGCGCGGCACGCGAGCGATCCGGGATTTCTCGCGCGGCTGGGCTGAGGTCAGTCGACCTCGGCGACCTGGACCGGAGCGGGTGCGGGCTCGCGGCCGGTGATGCGGAACGTCACGGGCAGCCGCATCCGGAAGCGCACCTTCTCTCCGGCGATCGTGCCGGGGAGGAAACGCCAGCGGGCGACGGCGGCGAGCACGCTGGAGGCGAAGGCGGGATCCGACGCCGCGGTGATCAGCGCGTCCTTCACCCGGCCGTCCTCGTCGACCCGGAACTCCACCGTGACCGCGCCCTCGATGCCCTGGTAGCGCAACGCCGGCGGATACTCGGGCCGCACCCGGTGGATCGCGACCGGCACCGCGTCGAGATCGCTCGCCTCGTAGACGAGCGCCTTGCGGACGACGGGGCCGGGGTCGGCCGGTTCGAGCCTGGGCAAAACGAGGGGAGCGCGGGCGGGAGCCGGGCGGGTCTCCGGTTCGGGCGGGGCCGGGGCCTCGGAGGCGAGGGTCGGCGATGCTGATCTGGCAGGTTCGTCGCCGGGCAGCCGGAGCCCGGAGAGGGGGGCCGTGGTCGCGATCGCGAGGTCGCCCGAGGCGAGGGGCGGGCGGCGGAACGTGGTGTGGTTGACCAGCGGCATGATCCCGAAAATCAACGCCACCAGGGTCCCCGCCGCCAGGAGCGTGGGCAGTCTCTTTCGCGGCGAGCCGTGCGAGTGGCGGTACATGCCTCGATGGGTGTCGGCGGCCGCTCGCCTCCGACGTCCGCAGCCTATCCTTGAAGCTCCCGGGGTCAAGGTGACCGGCCCGGCCGCAGGACGGGGCTCGCCCGCGCCGCGGCCTCGCGCGTAGCCTGCCCGGGATGCACGGGAACGCACGGGTCGGAACGGGATCTCGGAGCCGGGCGCGCGCCGTCGCGGCATGAGCGGAACACGGCGCGCGGTGTTCGGGCGTTGGTTCGCGGTGGCGCTGGGCGCCGGGCTCTTCGCGGCGGCGGCGTTCATTCTCTGGCGCGAGTTCCGCGGGCTGGGCTGGGACGAGGTGAAGGCTTCGCTCGCCGCCGTCTCGCCGGTGCGGGTGGCGGCCGCGCTCGTCCTCACGGCGGGGAGCTACTTCGTCTTCACCCTCTACGAATGGCTGGCGATCCGGCACCTCGGGCTGCCGGTGCCGTACCGGCGGGCGGCGCTGGCGGCGTTCGCGGCCTACGCCTTCAACCTCAACATCGGCGTCTCCGTCCTCGGTGGCGCGGCGGTGCGGCTGCGCCTCTATCCGGCCTGGGGCGTGCGTGCGCTCGACATCGCGCAGATCGTGGCCTTCACCGCGGGCACGTTCCTCCTCGGGGTCGTGCTCATGGGCGGGATCGTGCTGCTCTTCGGCGAGGCGCCGGCGGAGTTCTCGCGGCGGTTTCCCGTGGGGTGGTTGCGTCCGCTCGGCGGCGCGGCGCTCGCGGCGGTGGTCGGCTACGTGGCGCTCTGCGCGCTCTGGCGGCGGCCGTTGCGGGTGCGGGGATCGGAGCTGCGGTTGCCGGGCGTGCGGATGGCGCTGGTGCAATCGCCGGTCGCCGCGCTCGACCTCGCGGTCGCGGGATCCGTGCTCTACGCGTTGCACGGCGCGGCGGACGTTTCGTTCCTCGTCTTCCTCGGCGTCTACCTCTTCGCGCTCGTCGCGGGGATGATCAGCCACGTGCCGGGCGGGCTCGGGGTCTTCGAGTCGGCGGTGCTGCTCGGCCTGCCGACAGGGGAGGGCGGGGCCGGGCTCGTCGCCACGCTCCTGCTCTTCCGCGCCATCTACTACGTGCTGCCGCTCCTCGCCGCCGCGCTCGTGCTCGGGATTCACGGAGTCCTCGCGCGGCGCCGCGCGGGCGGGCGCTGAGGGGTTCAATCCGAGGTGGTGGCATGCCTCGGTCAGGCTGAAGACCGCCGCAGAAGCCGGGGATGAACCCCGGCCCACGATCGGAGGTTGCCACCACTTCTCATCGCGCCCGGCGCTGAGGCGGACGGGGTTTTCGGGTTGGTTTTCGCGCGGGCCGGTCGCAACCTCGCCGGCCGTCGCGGATGGAATCCTACCACCAACTCCTTCGCCTCGTGCTCGAGCGGGGCCGCTTCAAGACCGACCGCACCGGCACGGGAACGTATTCGGTTTTTGGAGCCCAGGCGCGCTTCGACCTCCGGGATTCCTTCCCGCTCGTCACGACGAAGAAGCTCCATCTCCGCTCGATCATCCACGAGCTGCTCTGGTTCCTCCGCGGCGAGACCAACGTCGGTTACCTCCGCGAGAACGGCGTCACGATCTGGGACGAGTGGGCCGACGCCGAGGGCGGGCTCGGCCGCGTCTACGGAGCGCAATGGCGGGACTGGCGGGCGCCCGACGGGCGTTCGGTCGATCAGATCGCGCGCCTCCTGCACGACCTCCGGAGCAATCCCGACAGCCGCCGGCTGATCGTCAGCGCGTGGAATCCGGGCGAGATCGACGCGATGGCGCTGCCGCCATGCCACGCGCTCTTCCAGTTCTTCGTGAGCGGGGGCGAGTTGAGCTGCCAGCTCTACCAGCGCAGCGCCGACCTCTTCCTCGGCGTCCCGTTCAACATCGCCTCCTACGCGCTCCTCACCGCGATGATCGCGCAGGTGGCGGGGCTGCGGCCGGGCGAGTTCGTCCACACCTTCGGCGACCTCCATCTCTACGCCAACCACCTCGAGCAGGCCCGGCTCCAGCTTTCCCGCGAGCCCCGGCCGGCCCCGCGGCTCCGGCTCAACCCCGAGGTGCGCGACCTCTTCGCTTTTCGTTTCGAGGACATCGCGATCGAGGGCTACGACCCGCACCCGGCGATCAAGGCGCCGATCGCGGTGTGAGCGCGCCCGCCCCGTCTCCAAAGCCGCCCGGGCTTCGCGTGATCGCGATCGCCGCGATGGCGGAGAACCGCGTCATCGGCGCCGGCGACGCGCTCCCTTGGAGCGTGCCGGAGGACCTCCGGTGGTTCCGCGATTCGACCCGCGGCAAGACCCTGCTCATGGGCGGGCGCACCCACCGCTCGATCGGGCGGCCGCTCCCCCATCGCCGCACGCTCGTGCTCACGCGCCGCTCCGAGGGAACGCCCGGCGTCGAGACCGTGGCCGATCCCGCCGCCGCCGCCGCGCTCGCCCTCGCCGGCGGGGCGCGCGAGCTCTGGATCTGCGGCGGGGCCGAGGTCTACGCGCTGACGATGCCGTGGTGGGACGAGTTGCTGCTCACGCGGATCAAGGGCACCTTCGTCGGCGATGTCTTCTTCCCGGAGTTCGAACACCGCTTCCGCCTCGCCGACGTCGTGCGCGAAGCGGAGGCCTTCACCATCGAGCGCCATGTCCCGCGCGGGTGAGGCGCGCGCCCGGCCCGTCGCGGCGCTGGTCGCCGCGCTCGCGCTCGGCGCGGCCGCGGCGAACGCGCTTCCGGATGTGAACACCCCGATCGATCCGACCCGGCGCGCCAGCGTCTCCACCTCCGACGCGGTGCGGCCCTCGGCGTCTCCCTTCCGTGGAGACGGCGTCATCCCGCAGGGCCGGGTCGCTGCGGAGACCGTCACCGTGCGGCGCGTCGTGCTCGAGGGCGACGGCCGCAGGATCGATCCGACGGCGAAGGCGCAGCCGGTCATCCTGCGACCCGAGGCGGGCGAGCGGCGGGTGCGCTCCGGGGACCGGGTCCGCGCGGCGGACTCGTTGCCTGCGGCGATCCCGCGGCTCGATCGGGACCAGTACCGCAGGCGGATCGCGGCCTACGCCCGCGGTGCGACACCCGCCGCCGAACTCGTCCGTTCCGACATCGCCCTCGGCGCCACGCGGGTGGACATGGAGGACATCAACCGCCATGCGGGCCCGCGGAATGCGTTGGAGCGGCAGGGCATCCCCGTCGCCCGGCCGGGAAGCGAGGAGGCTTCGCCGCCGACCGCGACGCCGGTCCCGTTTCCCACGCCCTGATCAGGCGCGGGCGGCGGCGCGCACGCGGTTCTTCTCGTCCTCGCGTTCCTCCTCGAGTCGGGCGCGCTCGAGGGCGAGTTGTTTCTGGATCTTCTCGTGCTCCTCGCGGTCGCCGGCGGCGCGGGCCTCGGCGAGGCGCTGCTGGAGGAAGATCTCCCGCTCGGCGATCCGGCCGGTGTAGACGCGATCGATCTCCGCGAGGCGGGCCCGCTGCTCGTCATTCAGGCTCGGTGCGGCGTCGGGCTCGGCCTGCTTGAGGCGCTCCATCGCGAGTTCGTAGGCGGATTTCATGGCGGAGGATTGTCGGTCTTCGTCCGTCGGCGTCACGAGCAAAACCATCGCCAGCGTCACCAGGGCGGGCGGGATCCAGAGTGCGCCCGGCGGCCGGCGCCAGCGCGAGGCGTAGCCGGCGACGCAGAGGCCGATGAGCCCGAGCACGAGCGCGGGCGCGATCCATCCGGCGGTGAAGCGGCCGGGGAAGAACATCCCGGGCAACCCCGCCGCGATCTCGGCGGCCGCGGCGATGGCCGCGATCACCACCGCGGCGGCGTGGTTGAAGAGGATCGATAGCGGCGTCAGCCCGACGAGTCCGCTCACGAGGGAGGCGAACCCCGCGGCCACCGCGAGCCCGGCGGCGGGCACCACGACGATGTTGCTCACCACCGCGCCCGGCGTGCCGAGGCCGAAGAGGCCGAAGCCCAGCGGCAGCGAGACGAGCGTCGCCGCGAGCGAGATCGAGGCCAGCCGGAGCACCTCGCGCACCGTCGCGTCGACCGCGCGGCGCCAGGGGCCGGTCTCCGCCGCCGGCACGAACCGGCGCGGCGGCCAGAGGGCGAGCAGTCGATTCTGGAGCGGCACGCCGTAGAGAAGGAGGGTGGCGACCACCGCGTAGGAGAACTGGAAACTCAGGCTCAGCAGCGCGAGCGGATCGACCACGAGCACGCCGGTCGCGGCGCAGGCGAGCGCCGCGAGGGGATTCGCCGGCCGGCGCAGGCTCCGCCCGAGCCAGACGAGCGCGACCATCGCGAAGGCGCGGCGCGCCGAGGGCGTGCCGCCGGTGGCCTCGACGAAGACGAGCAGGAGCGAGAGCCCCGCCGCGAGTACGGCGAGCGGCGGCAGTCGGGCGAGCGCGAGCAGCGTGTGCAGGCAGAGCGCGATCACGCAGATGTGCAGCCCGCTGATCGCGAAGAGATGCATCGTGCCGCTGTGGAGGAACGCCGCCTTCTGCGGCTCCGTGAGCTCCGAGCGGCGGCCCATGAACATCGCCACGTAGCCGCCGGTCGCCGGATCGCCCGGCGGCAGACCAAGCCGGAGGATCCGCTCGAAGCGTCCGCCGACCGATTCCCAGAGCGCGGCCGCCGCCCGCGGCGGGGCGGTGACCGCGGGCGCGCCCACCCGCGCGAGACGGAAGCGGACGGCGTTGGCGAGCAGGTAGGACTCGAAACTCCCCTCCCGGGCGGCCTCGTCGGTGATCGCCACGAGGAGCCCCGCCACGCGCACGCGCATCGAGCGCACCAGCCCGCCCTCCGGCGGCGGCGCGGAGAAATACACGCGTTGCCCGATCAGGTCGTCGATCGGGACCGGGGCGTGCGTGATGCGTCCGAGGCACGCGCGGGTCGTCGCGTCCGCGACCGCGGGAAACACCCGGGTGAGTTCGACCTCCAACACGGCTTCGCGCACCGGGAGGTCGCGCCAGCGCGGGCGTTCCGTGAGCGCGCGGCCCATCCACGCCCAGCCGCCGAGGAACGCCGCCGTGACGATCAGCACCGCCCAGATCCGGGGCGAGCGCGACACGAGTCCGGCGAGACCCGAGCCCCCCGCCGCGACCAACAACCACTCCACCCCGCCCGCGAGGCCGGCGCATGCCGCGACCATCCCGAGCAGGAACGGCGCGACCAGCCAGAGGATCGGGGCGCGGAAATGCTCGTTGTCGCCCAGCATCGCGCCCGGGCCCGGTCAACGATGGGTGATGAACCTCCGCCCGCCGACCGCGAGCGGTCGCGCGAGACCGCGCCGGAGGAAACGCCGCCCCGCCGCGACCGCCTCCTCCAGGGACAGGCCGCGGGCGAGGTGCGCCGCGATCGCCGCCGAGAGCGTGCAGCCGCTCCCGTGCGTGTCGACGCCGGTCACCCGCGTGCCGGTGAAGACGGTCGGGAGGGCGCGCGGGCGGGCGAGGACGTCGACCAGCGTCGCTCCCTCGAGGTGGCCGCCCTTGACGAGGAACGGCACGCGGAAGCGCGCGGCGAGCTCGGCGGCCGCGTCGATCACGTCTCCGCGCCCCGCCGGCCGGCGTCCGAGGAGCACGGCGGCCTCGTCGAGGTTGGGCGTCACGAGCGCGGCCCGCGGAAACAGCCCGTCGCGCAGGGCCGCGATCGCGTCCTCCCGCAGGAGCCGCGCGCCGCTCGTCGCGACCATCACCGGGTCGACGACCACCGGCGGCCGCCGGTGGATCCGCAGAAAGGAGACGACCTCGGCGATGATCGGCGCGCTGAAGAGCATCCCCGTCTTCACCGCCCGGAGCGGGAAGAAGGACGCGACCCGCTGCAACTGGTCGGCCACGTGCGCGGCGGGGACCTCGTGGACGGAGGAGACGCCGTCGGGATTCTGGGCCGTCAGGCAGGTGATCGCCGTCGTGCCGAAGACGTCCAGCCCGGCGAAGGTCAGCAGGTCCGCCTGCACGCCCGCGCCGGCCCCGCTGTCGGACCCGGCGATCGTGAGCGCGGCCGGAAGCTTCGGGGTCGGTCGAGGTCCTGACTTCGGGGGCACCGCGCGAAGCTGGGCGGCGCGCCCCGGGGCGTCAGCCGAAATCCGGCCCACGACGGAACCGCACCCTGCAACCACTTCCGATGGCGCCCCCGCCGCGGCGGGCATTTTGCGCTCCGTCCGGCGGCGGGGATCGCTAGGATCGCCCCTCGGATGAGCACGGACGCGCAAGGGGACCTGTTCGCCGCGGACCCTCCGGCCGCGGAAGCGGGGCCGGCGGAGGCCCGTCCCGCGGCCGCGCATCAACCGCTCGCGGCCCGGATGCGCCCGCGCTCGCTCGCCGAGGTCGTCGGTCAGGAGCACGTCCTGCAGCCCGACGGCCTGTTGCCGCGGCTCGTCGCGGCGAACCGTTTCGGCAGCCTGCTCTTCTACGGACCGCCCGGGTGCGGCAAGACCAGCATCGCCGAGGCGATCGCGGCGGAGACCGGCAGCCGTTTCGTGCGGATCAACGCCGTCATGTCCAACGTGGCCGAGCTGCGCGACGTGCTCGCGACCGCGCGACGCCGGCCCGAGGCGCGCACGATCGTCTTCATCGACGAGATCCACCGCTTCAACAAGGCGCAGCAGGACCTGCTCCTCCCCGACGTCGAGGAGGGCGCGATCCGTCTCGTCGGCGCGACCACCCACAACCCCGGCTTCTACGTCAACCCGCCGCTGCTCAGCCGCAGCCACCTCTTCCGGCTCGAGGTCCTCGCCCCCGCGGCGGTCGCGGGCGTGCTTCGTCGTGCCCTCCTGGATACGGCGCGCGGGCTCGGCGCGCGGGCTCACGCCGCGACCGACGCCGTGCTCCTCGATCTCGCCAACCTCTGCGACGGCGACCTCCGGCGGGCCCTCAACTCCCTCGAGGTGCTCGCGCTCGGCCTTCCCGAGGGCGCCCCGATCCGCGAGGACGACCTCGCGCTCTTCGCCCGGGAGCGGCGCATCCGCTACGACGCCGACGAGGACGAGCAC
>DAIPIQ010000189.1:0-6814 GCA_036770745.1 Opitutaceae bacterium
CAGGGAAGTGCGGCTGGGCCAGCGTTGGGCGCGGCGCATTTCCCTGCCGCGCAGACCCCGTCGGAGAATTTAGGAGCTCCCGTATGCTTCGCGCAGGAATCGTCGGTCTACCCAACGTCGGCAAGTCGACGCTCTTCAACGCGCTCACCCGCTCCCGCAAAGCCGAGGCCGCGAACTACCCGTTCTGCACGATCGACCCCAACGTCGGGGTCGTGGTCGTCCCCGAGGACCGCCTCGGCCCGCTGGCGAAGATCGCCCGGACCTCCACCCTCGTGCCCGCGGCGATCGAGTTCGTCGACATCGCCGGGCTCGTCGCGGGCGCGAGCAAGGGCGAGGGCCTCGGCAACCAGTTTCTCGCCAACATCCGCGAGGTCGACGCGGTCGTCCACGTGGTGCGCTGCTTCGTCGACGACGACGTGGTCCACAACATGGGCGGGGTCGACCCCATCCGCGACATCGAGGTCATCAACACCGAGCTGATCCTCGCCGACATCGACGCGCTCACCAAGCGCCTCGACAAGGCGCAGAAGAAGGCGCGCAGCCTCGACAAGGAGGGGATCGCCGAGGTCGCCTTGATCGAGAAGCTGCTTCCGCACCTCGACGAGGGCAGACCGGCGAACCTCCTCCCGCTCGACGACGCCGAGCGCGCGCTGCTCCGCTCCTTTTTCCTGCTCTCCGCCAAGCCGGTGCTCTACGCCGCCAACGTCGCGGAGGACGACATCGCCGATCCCTCGAAGAACCCCTTCGTCGCCAGGGTCGCCGCCTACGCCCGCGAACACCACGACGCCGGCGCCACGACGATCTGCGCGAAGCTCGAGTCCGACCTCGTCGACCTCGAGCCCGCCGAGGCGCGCGAGTACCTCGCGCAGTACGGGGTGACGGATTCCGGCGTCTCGGCGCTGATCCGCTCGGCCTACGCGCTGCTCGGCCTGATGACCTACTTCACCGCCGGGGAGAAGGAGGCGCGGGCCTGGACGATCCGCCGGGGCTGGAAGGCGCCGCAGGCCGCCGGCGTGATCCACACGGATTTCGAGAAGGGCTTCATCAAGGCGGAGGTGGTGGCCTACGACGACCTGCTCGCGCTCGGCTCGACCGCCGCCGCCCGCGAGGCCGGGAAGTACCGGCTCGAGGGCAGGGAGTACGTGATGCGCGACGGCGACGTCGTGCTTTTCCGCTTCAACGTCTGAGCGCTACCGCCCCGCGGCGAGCGCGCCATCGACGCTGAGCGAACGCAGGATCGAGGTCAGGTAGGGCAGGAGCTGCTTCTTCCGGCTCACGATCCCGGGCAGGTCGAAGATGCCGTCGTGCTCGACCGGCTGGTAGGTGACGCGCTCCAGGAACTCCCGGTCCGCCTTCAGGACGAGGAGGGAGTTCTGCGTGTTGATGTCGGTGACGAGCAGGCTCGCGAAGTAGAGGTCCTCCGCCTCGCGCACGCGCTCCAGCGCCGCGCAGATCCGCTCCTGTTCGTTGCGGAAGTTGGTGAAACCGAGCTCCTCGACCTGGGAGACGGAAAAGCGCACGCCCTCCTCCTCGTAGAGCTTGAAGTCGGCCCGCACCACCTCGTCGGGCGGGGAGGAGACGATGATCGAGCCGCTGGAGAAGATCATCTCGGCGAGCTCGCCCGCGCCGACGCCCGCGAGCTTCTCCAACCACGGAAGGATCTGCGCGTCCTTCGCGGTCGAGGTCGGGCTGTTGAGGTTGAGCGTGTCGGAGATGATCCCGCCCATCAGCACGCCCGCGATCCGGGCGGAAGGGGTGAGGCCGTGCCGCCGGTAGAGGTCGGCGACGATCGTGCAGGTGGAGCCGACGGGCTCGTTGAGGAAGAGGATCGGCTGCTGCGTATTCAGGGAGCCGAGACGGTGGTGGTCGATGATCTCGAGGATGTTGACCTCGTTCGCGCCGGGCACGGCCTGGCCCATCTCGTTGTGGTCGACGAGCACGAGCCGCGTCTCCACCGGCTTGAGCAGGTCGGTCTTGCTGAAGACGCCGACGAGGCGCTTCTCGTCGTCGACCACGGCGAAGGCGACCGCGCTGTTGATCGCGACCTTGCGGCGGACGTCGCCGAGCCGTTCGTCGGGCCCGAAGGCGAGGAAGCTGCGGTCGATGAGGTGGTCGACCCGCGAGGCGGTGCGGATGATCCACGCGGTCGTGGCGGAATCGTAGGCGCTGACCACCACGCTGACCCCGCGCTCCCGCGCCTGCTCGAGCACTTCGGGATCGACCTCCAGGCCGCCGGTGATGACGAGCAGCCGCACCCCGATCTGGATGGAGCGCTGCTGGATGTCCCACCGGTCGCCGACGACGATGATGAGCTGGTCGGCCGGGATGCCCTCGGCGTCGGAGTGCCGGCCGAAGGAGCGGATGTCCATCGCGCCGATCTTGACGTAGAGGTCTTCGAACGAGTCGCCGTCGCGCAGGTGGAGCACGCGCGCCTGGAGGGCGCGCACGACGCAGTTCATGCTGGAGATGACGTGCCGCATCTCCCGCGGGTCCTTGATCTTCGGGATGAAGTAGCCGCCGAGGTGGAAGACCGAGATGAAGCCCGAGACGCGGTCGTCGGGATCGACCACCGGCAGGCTGCGCACGTCGTGCCGGTCGATCAGCTCGAGGCACTCGGCGCAGGTGGAGTCGAGGCCGGCCTTGACGACGTCGGCGACCATGATGTCGCGGACGCGCGGGGTGACGTCGGCGAGGAAGAGCGGGAGCTGCTGCTGGAAGCGGCTGAGGATCGCGTCGATCCGGGCGTTGCTGTTGCCGCAACGGGCGGCGACGAAACCCTGCTCGCCCGAGGCCGCCTTGAAGTCGGCGTAGGCGATCGCCGAACAGATCGCGTCGGCGTCGGGGTTGCGGTGACCGATGACGTAGACCGGAGCGGGCATGGTGGAAACGAGAGGAGTCAGAACGGGAACCGGCGGGGTTCCGCGAAATTCCAGCGAATCATCGAAAGCGGCGGCGCGCCAAAAAGAAAAGCTCCGGCGCGAAGACGAGCCGGAGCCGGGAGGTGGACCATCCGGCCTTACGGGGCGAGGCCGGAAAGACTGCTGAGTGGAGCCAGCGTGTAAGTGGCGATGCCGGCGGTGAGGGGAATCGCCTGACGGATGTTGTTCGTCGGCGTGCTGTTGGTGGCCGTAAGTTTCCCCGTGGGTGCAGTGGCCCCGAGGTTCGGGAAGAACTGCACGTTTCCGCCGAGGAAGCCCACATAACCACCGTCGACGCCATAGACGCCACCGGCGGCCGTGCCGGTGCTGGCGGCCCATGCCCCCCCTTCACCCAGGCCCCGGGTGAAGGCGACCGGCGTCGATGATGGGAGGGACATCGTGAGGCCTGAAATCGTCAGGTAGCTGTGGATCGTGGTGCCGGCGGCGAAATTGGTATCGAGCACCCGCGGGTTCGCGTTGTCCAAGACGACGGTAAGCGTGGGATTGGAGACGGCCGCCTGGTCGCTCTGGGAGATCCAGAGGTTGGCGTCGTTGAGACCGCCCGTGCGGGCCAGCGCGGCGGCGTAACGGGTCAGCGTGACGGCGCCTCCGGCGGTCCCGGCCGCGTCGATTTCACCATTGGTGCCGAGCTTCGTCTGGGCCGTGCCCGGCAGGCGGCCGTCGAAGTCGTTGGAGTAGATGAGCGCCGCTTGAACGATCTGGCGGATGTTGCTCGCGTCGACCGTCCGGCGCGCGGTCTCACGCACGCGACCGACGGTCGGGATGAGGATCGCCGCGAGGATGCCGATGATCGCGATGACGGTAAGCAGCTCGATCAAGGTGAAGCCTCGCCGGTTGCGGAGACGTGAGGAGGAGTGCATGTCGATTGGGGAGTCGCTGGGAAGGACGAACGGGTGGGAGCGCTGTTTCGACGAGGAAACAAGCGCGTAACCGCCTGATGACGCAAGCGTCAGGTTCGACCAAGGCCCTCGAGAACGCCTTTTTCGGAGTTAAGGTTTTCCCCGACCGCCCGGGGGCCGGTGCGGCGATGGCCTTAAACCGCCGGAGAACGTTCGCACGACGCGGGGTGCAATCGGAAGTGGTGACAGGGTTCGGTTCCGCCGAGGACCAGCGGCCCATGGCAGCAGGATGCTGCCACTACTTTCGATCACACCCCCTCGACGCGAGGCCGTCAGCTCGTGACTCGACAACGCGGACCGCCTCCGCTCATTGCTGAGCGGTCATGGACGTCTACATCGACGGCGCATTCATCCCGAAGGCGGAGGCGAAGATCTCGGTCTTCGACCACGGTCTCCTCTACGGCGACGGGATCTTCGAGGGCATCCGCCTCTACCAGAAGTGCATCTTCCGTCTGGAGGAGCACCTGGAGCGGCTCGAATACTCGGCCAAGGCGATCCTCCTCAAGCTCCCGATGTCGCGCGCCGAGCTCTCGGCGGTCGTCTGCGAGGCCTGCCGGCGCAACGGTCTGGTCGACGGCTACATCCGCCTGATCGTCACTCGGGGCGAGGGCTCGCTGGGCATCTCGCCGAACTCCTGCAAGCGGCCCACCGTGATCGTGATCGCCGACACGATCCAACTCTACCCGCCCGAGGTCTATGTGAAGGGCCTGAGCATCGTCACCGTGCCCACGCGCCGGATCAATCCCGCCGCGCTCAACCCCGCGGTGAAGTCGCTCAACTACCTCAACAACGTGCTCGCGAAGATCGAGGCGGCCCAGCAGGGCGCGCTCGAGGCGATCATGCTCAACGATCAGGGCCACGTCGCCGAATGCACCGGCGACAACATCTTCCTCGTCCACAAGGGCGTGGTCTACACGCCCGACGTGGTCAGCGGCGCGCTGAAGGGCATCACGCGCCAGACGATCCTCGACCTCGCCCGCGAGCTGGGCGTGCCGCTCGTGGAAAAGAACCTCTCCCGCTACGACGTGTGGTGCGCCGACGAATGTTTCCTCACCGGCACCGCGGCCGAGGTCATTCCCGTGATCGCGGTCGACGGACGCACGATCGGAAGCGGCGAACCCGGGCCGCTGACCCGCCGGTTCCTCGAAGCCTTCAAGGCGCGCGTCACCCGCGAAGGGACGTTCCTCTGAGGCCCCCGCCCCTCCGGCCGGGGACCGGACCCACCGACCGCGAACCGCCGAAACCGACGCCAAATGTGCTCGGCAGCGCCGCGCGCGCGTCTCCAGACTGCCGTCCCTTGCCGAAGCGCGAAACCACGCTATCCTCAACATCATGGGCGATTCCTTGAAGTGCGACCTTTGCAGCAAACCGGCGACGGTCCACCTGACCCAGATCGTCAACAACCAGATCCACAAGCTCGACCTCTGTGAAGCCTGTGCCGCCGCCAAGGGCGTGACCGACCCCAGCGGTTTCTCCCTCGCCGACCTGCTCGTCAAGCCGGGGGCCGACGCCCCCGAGGCCGGCGCCGCCCAACTGGTCTGCGAGCACTGCGGGTTCACCCAGGCCGAGTTCAAGAAACTCGGCCGCCTCGGCTGCCCGGCCTGTTACGAGCGTTTCCGGCCGGTCCTCGATCCGGTCCTGGCCAACATGCACAAGGGCGTGACCCACCTCGGAAAGATCCCCGCGCGCTCCCTCGAGCGGCGCGGCCTTCAGGAGCGCGTCGCCCGCCTCGAGCACGACCTCGCCATCGCCATCAGGGCCGAGCGTTATGAGGACGCCGCCCGCCTCCGCGACGAACTCACCGCGATGCGCGCGCACCCCACGCCGTCCTCCTCCCCATGATCATCGCGCCCCTCATGGAAGGCCGGAGCGACTTCGGCGATGCGACCGGGCCCAAAAGCTCGGTCGTGCTCATGACGCGGGTGCGCTTCGCCCGCAACCTCGCCCGCCAACACTTCCCCGGCTGGGCCGACGAGGCCGCACGCCGCGAAGTCTTCGCCACCTGCCTCTCCGCCGTCGCCGGGATCAAGGAGATGAACCGGGCGATCAGCGCCGAGATGTCCGACCTCAACGACCTCGAGCGACAGATCCTCTTCGAGCGCCACCTCATCTCGCGGGAGCTCATGGGCATGCGGGCCGGCTCGGGCTTCGTCATCAGCCGCGACCAGTCCCGCGCCGTCATGATCAACGAGGAGGACCACCTGCGCATCCAGGTGATCAAGGGCGGCTTCCACTTCCGCAAGGTCTGGAACGCGATCAACGCCCTCGACACCGCCCTGGAGGAGTCGCTCGACTTCGCGTTCTCCCCCACCCTCGGCTTCCTCACCGCCTGCCCCACCAACGTCGGCACCGCGATGCGGGCCTCCGCGATGATGCACCTGCCCGCCCTCGTGATCGCGGGTCAGATGGACAAGGTCGTCCGCGCGGTCAACCAGCTCGGGATCGCCGTCCGCGGGCTTTTCGGCGAGGGCTCGGACGCGACCGGGAGCATCTTCCAGATCTCCAACCAGACCACCCTCGGCGAAAGCGAGGAGGAGATCCTCAAGCGCCTCGGCGCGGTGCTCAACACCGTGATCGAGCAGGAGACCAACCTCCGCGCCCGCCTCCTCGAAAACGAACCGGGCAAGATCTTCGACAAGGTCGGCCGGGCCTACGGACTCCTGCGCAACGCCTACCTGCTCACCTCCAGCGAGGCGATGAACATGCTCTCGCTCGTCCGGCTCGGCGTCGACCTCGGCCTCCTGCCGGCGGAAGTCCGCCCGACGGTCGACCGGCTTTTCATCGAATGCCAGCCCGGGCACGTCCAGTACCTCGCCGCCAGGCCGATAGAATCCACGGAGCGCGACGCGTTTCGCGCGTCCTACCTGCGTTCGGAATTTGAGAAAGTCTCGCGACCGGCATTCAATCCTCCCGACGAACCCGGAACCACCTCCCCCTCCTGACCCGACTCCCCCACGATGGAACCGATGAACAACT
>DAIPIQ010000189.1:6824-7656 GCA_036770745.1 Opitutaceae bacterium
GCGCAGCAGGTCCTCGCCCTCGCCCGCAAGGAGGCCGACCGTTTCCACCACAACTACGTCGGCACCGAGCACCTCCTCCTCGGCCTGATCAAGCTCGGCCAGGGCGTCGCCGTGAGCGTCCTCCAGAAGATGGGCCTCGACCTCGAGACCGTCCGCTCCGCCGTCGAAAAACAGGTCGGCACCGGCCCCGAGGGCAAGACCGCGGGCAGCATCCCCTACACGCCGCGCGTCAAGAAGGTGCTCGCCCTCGCCGGCAAGGAGGCGAAGGCCCTCAACCACAGCTACGTCGGCACGGAACACATCCTCCTCGGCCTCCTCCGCGAGGGCGAGGGCGTCGCCGCCCGCGTGCTCAAGACGCTCGACGTCGACATCGAACGCACCCGCAACGAGATCCTCCGCGAGCTCGACCCGCAGTTCGCCGGCGAGACCGAGGAGGGAGCCCAGGGCGCCGCCGCGCCGCGCGCCCAGGGAGGCGGCGAGGAGAAGAAGGAGGCCAAGACCCCCGCCCTCAAGGCCTTCGGCCGCGACCTCACCGAACTCGCCCGCAAGGGCGAGCTCGATCCCGTCATCGGCCGCAAGGCCGAGATCCGCCGCGTCATCCAGATCCTCTGCCGCCGCACGAAGAACAACCCCGTGCTCATCGGCGAGGCCGGCGTCGGCAAGACCGCCATCGTCGAGGGCCTCGCCCAGGAGATCGCCGGCGGGATCGTGCCCGAGATCCTCGCCGACAAGCGCGTGATCACCCTCGACCTCGCCCTCATGGTCGCCGGCACCAAGTACCGCGGCCAGTTCGAGGAGCGGATCAAGGCCGTGATGGACGAGATCAAGCGCG
>DAIPIQ010000190.1:0-7598 GCA_036770745.1 Opitutaceae bacterium
TGAGGATCACGAACACGAGCGCGAAGGTGAAGACGAACTCCGCGAGCAGCGCCGGACCGACCGCCGGCTGCATCGCGACGACCGCGGCCATCGCCACGTCGCCCTTGAGGTAGCGCACCGCGAAGGCGGCCAGCGCCGCCGCGACGAGCTGGGCCGCTACGTAGGGCACGACGTCGGCCTTCGCGCACCTGCCGCGCAGGAACAGGCCGATCGTCACGGCGGGGTTGTAGTGGGCGCCGGAGACGTGGCCGCCGGCGAAGATCATCGCGGCGAGCACGGCTCCGATGGCGAGCGGAGCGAGGGCGCCGGCCCCGGGCTCGATCACGGTGAGGCCGATGGTGAGGACGAGGAAGAACGTGGCGATGAACTCGACGAGGTATTTTTGCATGGGGGTGGGTGGAGGGGCGCGAAGATTGGTGGCTTCCACCGACCCGCGCCAACCCCTTTTCCGGTCAACCGTGTGAAACAACCGTGACGCCGTGGCGCTCCCGCAGGAGCGCGCGGGTCGCCGCGACCTCGGCCTCGCGCACCGTTTCGCTCCAACCCAGCACGTCGGCGGCCAGCCGCGCGAGCGTCGCGAGGGTGGCCTCGTCGAGCCGGTGGTACAAGGCGAGCCCGGTCCGCCTCAGGATCAGATCGTCGAGGCGCCGCACACCCTCGTGCCGGAGGATGTGTTCGATCTCGCCGGTGAACAGACCGCCGACGCGTTCCGTCGCGGTCGGGCCGGCCGCGGAGAGCCGCTCGCAGATCGCGACGGCGCTCGTGCCGTGACGACCGAACAGTTCGCGCACCACCGGCCCGGGCAGCGCCGTCCTCGCGGCGACTTCGGCGCACCAGCGGTCGGTCGCCTCGCCGGGGGGCGGGAAATCACGACCTCCGCCGATCGGAAGGTCGCGGCTCGATGCGCTTCGGGTGCGGTGGAGTTCGTCGAGCAGGCGATCGCAGACCTGCTCGGCGAACGCCCGGAAGGTCGTCCATTTCCCGCCCACGAGCGCATGGACCGTGAACGCCCGCCCCGCCTCGCGCCGGAACGTCACGCAGGCGTGGTCGCGGCTGATCGCGCCCGGTTGTCGGGCGTCGGAGCGGGGCAGGGGACGTACCCCGCAGAAGCGCGAGACGATGTGCCGTCGCGAGACCACGATCGAGGGAAAGACCGCGCGGACGGCCCCGAGGAGGTAGTCGACCTCCGACTCGTCGCAGCTCGCGGCGGAGGGATCGTCGATCCGCAGATCCGTCGAGCCCACGAGCACCCGCTCGCGCATCGGCAGGATCAGGCACATGCGGCCGTCGTCGTTCTCGTGGAAGATCTCCCCGCCCGCGGTCTGGCGGAGCAGCAGGGGATGATCGAGGACGAGGTGCGAACCCTTCGTGCCGCCGATCAACTGCGACGTGATCCCGAGCCGGCGGTTCGTCCGGTCGACCCACGCGCCGGTGGCGTTGACCACGATCCCGGGTCGCACGTGGAGGTGTTCGCCGGTGCACTCGTCGCGCACCTCTATCGTGGAGGCGTGGACGAAGCGTCCGGTGGGCGCGCAGTGGTTCAGCGCGCGCGCCCCGGGATGCGCGGCCAGCGCGTCGAGGACCACCTCGAGGCAGAGTCGTTCGGGCGCGGGATTCCACGCGTCGAAGTACTCGGCCGCTCCGACGATCGCCGGATCGAGCCGCGGATGCGCGGCCAGCGCTTCGCGGCGCGAGAGCATCCGGTGCCGGGGAAGCGCGCTCGCCCGGCCGGCGAAGCGGTCGTAGAGTGAAAGTCCGGTGCGGACGATCCACGCGCCGCGTGCCGCGGGCCGGCCCGCGAGGCCGAGGAACGAGCGGACGGCGTTGCCCGCCCCTCCGAGCCGACTGCGCAGCGGGATGACCGTGCGCAGCGGGTGGACGCAATGCGGCGCGTTGCGCAACAGCCGCTCCCGTTCTGCGAGCGCCTCCCGCACGAGCCGGAATTCGCCGTGCTCGAGGTAGCGCAGCCCGCCGTGGATCATCCGCGAGGAGGCCGCGGTCGCTCCGGAGGCGAAGTCGCCCCGCTCGAGCAGGAGCGCGTCGACCCCCTCGAGCGCGAGTTCGCGGAGCACGCCCGCGCCGTTGATCCCGCCGCCCAGGATCAGCACCGGGACGGAGGGATCGCGCCGCAACGCCGCGAGCGTGCCTGCACGGTCGATCGACATCGGCGCGAAGCTGGCAGGAAGCCGCGGCGTTGCAACGTCCGGGCCTTGCCCTCCGCCCGGGCCGCTCCCACGTTCGACCCCGCGTCTCCCCCAGAATGGCCATCGCCCCCTCCATCCGCGCCGCCCGCACCGTCGTCGACATCCACCGCCTCGCCGCCTCGATCCACGGCTCGCGCCCCGCCTTCCACCCGCGCTCCGCCGACGGCTCCTACGGGGCGGTTACGTTCGCCCGGTTCCACGACGATGCGCTCGCGCTCGCCACCGCGCTCGTCGAGCTCGGGGTCGCCCCCCGCGAGCATGTCGCCCTCCTCGCGGACAACCGCCTCGAGTGGGCCCTGGCCGACTGCGCCGTGCTCTTCGCCGGCGCGGCCGACGTGCCTCGCGGCACCGACGTCACGTCGGGGGAAATCGAATACATCCTCGACCACGCCGACGTGCGAACGGTCTTCGTCGAGCACGCCGCGATGTTCGAAAAGCTGGCGAAGTCCCGCGCGGCCCTCCCGAGGCTGGTGAACGTGGTCGTGATGGATCGCGCCGCTCCGCCCCTGCCGGGGACGCTGCGCCTCTGGGACCTCGTCGCGAGCGGGGCGGCGCTCCGCGCGGCGGGCGACCGGCGGGCCGAGGACCGGATGGCCGCGGTGGGCCCGGAGGACCTGTTCACGCTCATCTACACTTCGGGCACGACGGGCCGGCCCAAGGGCGTCCAGCTCACCCACGCCAACATGGCCTCCCAGATCCGCAACCTCCCGATCGAGGTGCGGCCGGACGATCGCTTCCTCTCCATCCTCCCGATCTGGCACAGCTACGAGCGGGTCGCGTTGATGATCGCCGTCGCGAGCGGGGCCGCGACCTACTACACGAGCATCCGCACCCTCGGCGACGACCTGAAGCGGGTGCGGCCCACCCTCATGGCCTCCGCGCCGCGCCTCTGGGAGAGTCTTTACCAGAGGATCCTCAACAACGTCGCCCAGGCCGGCCCGGCGAAGCGCGCCCTCTTCCGCCTCGCGTATTTCTTTTCCCGGCGGCTCCGCCACTCCGCGTTCTTCGTCGAGGGCCGGCGGCTCGACCTCACCGGTCGCACCCCCCTGCGGTCGCTCGCCGAGGGCGCGCTCCACGTCGTCGTCTACCTGCTCCTGCTCGCGCCCTACCTCGTGATGGACGGGCTCGTGACCCGCAAGCTGCGGGCGATCCTCGGCGGTCGTTTCCGCGGCACGATCTCCGGCGGCGGCGCGCTGCAGACGCACGTGGACGAGTTTTTCAACTACATCGGCGTGCCCGTGCTCGAGGGCTACGGCCTCACCGAGTCGAGCCCCGTGCTCGCCGTCCGGACCTGGCGCAAGCGCGTGATCGGCACCGTCGGCCCGGTCTGGCCGGAGACGGAGGTCCGCATCGTCGACCTCGTCACCGGGGCCGTCCTCTTCCCCGACCCCTCGCGACGGGACGGCGGCCGCGGCCTCCGCGGCGAGATCCACGCCCGCGGACCGCAGGTGATGCGCGGCTACCACAAGGAGCCCGAGCTCACCGCGAAGGTCCTGCGCGACGGCTGGCTCGCCACCGGCGACATCGGCCTGATCACCTTCAACGACTGCCTCAAGATCGTCGGCCGCTGCAAGGAGACGATCGTCCTGCTCAGCGGCGAGAACGTCGAGCCGACCCCCCTCGAGAACCGGCTCTGCCAGTCGCGTTACATCGACCAGTGCATCGTCGTCGGCCAGGACCAGAAGCACCTCGCCGCCCTCGTCACCACCCGCCCCGAACATTTCGCGGGCGACGGGGTGACGGTGACCGATCCCGCCGACCTCGCGCGGCACCCCGTCGTCGAGCGGATCGTCGCGCGCGAGATCAAGGCGTTGGTCAACGGCGCGGCGGGTTTCCGCCACTTCGAGATGATCCATGCCTTCCGGGTGCTGCCCAAGCCCTTCGAGGTGGGCGACGAGCTCACCAGCACCTACAAGCTCAAGCGCCACGTGATCGACGAGCGCTACGGCCCGCTCGTCCGCGAGATCTACCACACCCCCGAAGGCGGGGTGCGGACCCGGCTCTGAGGCGCCGCGGTCCGGCGTCACGGCGCGGAATCGGCCGAACCGTTTTCCGCCGCCGCTGTCCTCTGCTCCCGCTTCGCGACCCCCCTTCCCATGACGAACTCCACCGCCCGGGCTCCGCTCGAAAACAGGCCGCCACCCGCACCGCCGAACCCGCGCTTCGGGCTCACCCCCGTCCAATGGGCGCTGCTCGGCTGCTTCGGCGCCTACCTCGCCGCGGTCTCGTTCCTCAAGGTCGACAGCTTCGAACACTACCTGCGGCTCTACCAGGCCGAGTCGGGCGGTCCCTCGCGCATGGTCAGCCTCCACGTCTTCATCTCCTCGGGCGTCGTCTTCGCCGCGGCGATCATGATGGGCCTGGCCCGTCTCTACCTGCGGGAGGCGGGGGGCGAAGCCCGCTTCCGCGTGTTCAGCGCCTCGATGATCTTCTCCCTGGTGCTGTTCGCACTCGACGCCCGCCTGCGCGTCACCGCCCACACGGCGGCCCCGCTGGGCGACGTGCTCTACGCGATCCTCCACTTCGCGCTCGTGCTCCCGCTCGTCGCCTACCGCGAACAATGGGCCGCGCACCCCTTCCGCCGGATCGCCGCGGGCGCCGCGATCGCCGCGGGGATCCTCGTCATGGTCGTCGATCTCGCCTCGGCCGACGGGACCCGCTGGCGCCTGTGGATCGAGGAGGGGTTGCGCGCGACCGCCGGCGTCGCCTGGGCGCTCTTCGCCTGGTCCGTCCTCGCGGGTCGGATGCGCGACAACCTGTCGGAGGGCGGAGGCCGCGGCCTCGCGGTGATGTGGGGCGTGATCGCCGCGCTCGTCGCCGCGGGCTTCTGGGCGGGCCTCGTCGCGGACGGTTCCCATCCGCGCTTGGAGCGGGAGTTTCACCTCGACGGCGAATGGACGATCCCGGCCTTCGCCTCGAGCCTGTTGCTCGTCACCGGGGCCGTCCTCGCGGCGGTGGTCGCGATCGAAGCCGGAGCGGCGGGGTCGCGCTGGCGGTGGCACTGGGTCGTGCTCGCCGCGGGTCTCGCCTACATGTCCGTCGACGAGACGGCGGGCCTGCACGAGATGTGGGGCGGCCCGGTCAAGCGGTTCCTGCCGCTCGACGGCACGATCTTCCATTTCGCCTGGGTCGTGGTGGCGATCCCGCTGGTCCTCGCCCTGGCCGTCTACTTCTGGCCGATGCTGTGGAAACTTCCGGCGTGCGACCGCAACCGCCTGATCGCCGCCGGGGTCGTCTACGTCGGAGGGGCCGTCGGGATGGAGCTGGTCGGCGGCGCGATCTTCGGCAAATCGGGGAGCGATTCCGCCGCCTTCCAGTTGAGCGTGGTCTGTGAGGAGGGACTCGAGCTCGTCGGACTCGGACTGCTCGTGCGCGCCCTCGTCCTCATGCTCCGGTCGGCGGACCCGGGACCGGCGCAGCCCGCCCCGGTCGCCGCCGGGTGACCGCCGCGAGGGGCGGGCAGGTTCCGCGTTGCGCAGGTCGCGGGGGAGCCGCCTAATCCGCCGCGCCATGGGCAATTCTATCGGCCATCTTTTCGCGATCACCACGTGGGGCGAAAGCCACGGCGGCGGCGTCGGCGTGGTGGTGGACGGCTGCCCGCCGCTCCTCCCGCTCTCCGAGGCCGACATCCAGGTCGAGCTCGACCGCCGCCGGCCCGGGCAGAGCGAGATCGTGACCCCGCGCAAGGAGCCCGATCGCGTCTCCATCCTCTCCGGCCTGTACCAGGGGCGGACGACCGGCACGCCGATCTCGATGCTCGTGGCGAACACCGACGCGCGCCCGGGGGCCTACGCCGAGATGGCGGAGAAGTTCCGGCCCTCGCACGCCGACTTCACCTACCAGGCCAAGTTCGGCATCCGCAACCCCGAGGGCGGCGGCCGCTCCTCCGCCCGCGAGACGATCGGCCGCGTCGCCGCCGGCGCGATCGCCCGCAGGATCCTCGCGCTCGGCGCGGGGGTCGAGATCCGGGCCTTCGTCACGCGTATCCACGATGTGGAGATGACGCCCGCGGAGGAGTTCCCCTCGCTCGAGGCGGTCGAGGCCGGGCCGGTGCGCTGCCCGGACCCCGCCGCCGCGGCCCGGATGATCGAGCGCATCAAGGAGGTGCGGTCCGCCGGCGACTCCGTCGGCGGCCTCGTCGAATGCCGGGTGCGCGGCCTCCCCGCCGGTCTGGGTGAACCGGTCTTCGACCGGCTCGAGGCCGACCTCGCCAAAGCGATGCTCTCGCTGCCGGCGACCAAGGCCTTCGAGGTCGGCAGCGGCTTCGACGGCACCCGCCTGCTCGGCTCCGAGCACAACGACATCTTCGAGAACCGCGGGGGCCGCGTGCGCACCCGCACCAACCGCTCCGGCGGCGTGCAGGGCGGCATCTCCAACGGCGAGGAGCTCCGCTTCCGCGTCGGCTTCAAGCCCACCGCCACGATCCTCCGGCCTCAGTCGACGGTCGATCGCGAGGGCCGGGAGACGGAGTTGATCGGCCGCGGCCGGCACGATCCGTGCGTCGTCCCGCGAGCGGTCCCGATCGTCGAGGCGATGACCGCGCTCGTGCTCGTCGACCACTGGATGCGCCAGCACGCGCAGAACCGCTGCTTCACCTTCCCCGCGTGAACGCGCCGGCCGCCTACCTCGTGCTCGGCGTCTCCGGCGCCGGCCGCCGGGCCGTCCTCTCCGGCCTCCTCCCCGACGGCCTCGGAGACGGCGCCCGCGTCGCCCTGCTCACCGCCCTCGACGAACCGGCGCCCGACCCCGCCGTCGCGGCCGCCCTCGCCGCCGTCCCCGGCCTCGCGCTCGGGACGTGGTCGCTCGATCCCGCCGGTCGGCTGCACGCCCCGCTCGCGGACGACGTCACGCACGTCTTCGTCGTGGCCGACGGCGCGGCCGATCCGGCCGGTCAGATCGAGGCCTTCCACGGCTGGCTGGGTGGCGGCGGCGGGACCCTCGCCCGCGTCCTGACCGTCGTCCACTGCGCGCTGGCGGCGGCCCATCCCGTCCTCGACCGGTGGCACGACGCGTGTATCCACTTTTCGGACGTGGTCTTCTTCAACCACCGCGAGGGGGCCGGCAACGCCTGGGTGGGCGCGCGCCTCGCCCGCCTGAGGAAGGAGCGGCTCCCTTGTCTCGTCGAGCTGGTGCGCAGGTCGGGCTTCGACAACCCCGCCCTCCTCCTCGAGCCCCAGGCCCGGCGGATCTCCGTTCATTTCGACGCCCCGGAGGACTGGCCTGATCCGGACGACGACGAGGGCGACGCCCCCGATCCGGGCGATCTCGTCGGCAAACCCGACCCGTGGCTGGAGCGCCTGCCCTCGGGTCGCCGGGTGCGCGAACTTCCCGACATCCGGCCGCTGCTCGGTCGTTGACGATCGGGTCGCGGCCGCCCGCCCAGGGGAGCTCCTA
>DAIPIQ010000191.1:0-6543 GCA_036770745.1 Opitutaceae bacterium
CGCCGAGGCCGCCGCCGAGGCCGCCCGCCGCGAGCTCTCCGACGAGCTCGCGGCCGTGCGCAACGTCCTCGAGCAACGCAACCGCAAGGTGCGTGCGATGCAGGACTCGTTCTCCTGGCGCAGCACCGCCCCGTTGAGGGCGCTTCGCCGCGCTCTCGTCAGCCCGCCGGCTCCGCCCGCGGGAAACCTCCCGGTGGAGACCGCGCGCGCCACGCCGCGCGCGGCCGAACACTTCACCGCCCTCGTCATCGACGAACCCGCTGATTGGAGCCGTCTTCCCCGACGGCGTTTCACGATCCGCGGATGGGCGCTGCGCGCCGACGGAGGCCCCCTGCCCGGCCTGCGGGCGCGCTGCGGAGCCGCGATCTTCGAGGGCAAGGTCGGCCTGAAGCGCGTCGATGTGCGCGCCTCGCACCCCGACCATCCACGGGCCGCAGAGGCGGGTTTTGCGATCGAGGTGCGCCTCGAGGGCGACGAACGCGAGCTCGTGCTCGAGGCCGACGAACCGCGGGGCGGTTGGACCGCCGTTCGCACCTTCCCGCCCTCGCTCGCGCCGGACGCCACCGAGGATCCCGCCGACGCCTACGTCGCCTGGATGCGGAGCCACGAGGACCACGCTCCCGCCGCGCTTCGCCGGCTCGCGGAGGAATCCACGAAGTGGGAAGACCGCCCCCTCGTCTCGATCCTCGTGCCCGTCTACGATTCTCCCGAGCCGTGGTTGCTCCGCGCCGTCGCCTCCGTCCGCGCGCAGACCTACGACCGCTGGGAACTCTGCCTCGCCGACGACGCCTCGACCGCGCCGCACGTGCGACCGCTGCTCGAGCGACTCGCCGCGGCCGACCCGCGTCTCAAGGTCTGCTTCCGCGAGACCAACGGCCACATCTCCGCGGCCTCCAACTCCGCCCTCGGGCTCGCCACCGGCGACTGGATCGCCCTGCTCGACCACGACGACGAACTCGCGCCCGACGCGCTCCACCGCGTCGTCGCCGAACTGCGCGCGTTTCCGGAAACCGACCTGGTCTACTCCGACGAGGACAAGATCGACACCGCGGGCCGCCGGAGCACCCCCTACTTCAAGCCGGATTTCCTGCCCGACCTCTTCACCGCGCAGAACTTCATCTCGCACCTCGCCGTCTACCGCACCTCGATCGTCCGCGGGATCGGGGGCTTCCGCATCGGCCTCGAGGGCAGCCAGGACTGGGACCTCGCGTTGCGCTTCCTCGAGAAATCCGACCCGTCGCGCGTCCGCCACATCCCGCGCGTGCTCTACCATTGGCGCGCGATCCCGGGCTCGACGGCGCTCGACCTCGGCGAAAAGGCGTATCCCCTCCAGGCCGCGCGGCGTGCGCTCGCGGAGCACTTCCAACGCCGCGGCGAGTCCGTGGAACTCCTCCCGGTCGAGGGCGGCCACTGGCGCGTGCGCCATCCCGTGCCCGAGCCCGCCCCGCTGGTCTCGCTCGTCATCCCCACCCGCAACGGCCTCCACCTCGTCGAGCGCTGCGTCGAGAGCATCCTCCGGCGCACGACCTATCCGGCCTACGAGATCCTCATCGTCGACAACGCCTCGGACGACCCCGCGACCCTGGAGTGGTTGGGAAGCATCGCCAACGACGACCCCTCGCGCGGCCCCGCGGTCCGCGTGCTGCGCGATCCGTCGCCCTTCAACTACTCCGCGCTCAACAACCGCGCGGTCGCGCAGGCCCGCGGCGCCTTCGTCGGCCTGCTCAACAACGACCTCGAGGTCATCACCCCCGGCTGGCTCGACGAGATGGTGGCCCAGGCCGCGCGCCCCGGTGTCGGCTGCGTCGGCGCGATGCTCCATTATCCCGACGACACGATCCAGCACGCGGGCGTCGTCCTCGGGATCGGCGGCGTGGCCGGGCACGCCTTCAAGCGTTTCCCGCGCGGCTCGGAAGGCGCCTTCAACCGCGCCCGGCTCGTGCAGAACTACAGCGCCGTCACCGCCGCCTGCCTCGTCGTGCGCAAGGACGTCTACGAGCGCGTCGGCGGCCTCGGCGAACACCGGCTCGCGGTCGCGTTCAACGACATCGACTTCTGCCTGAAGGTGCGCGCGCTCGGCCTGCGCAACCTCTGGACGCCCTTCGCCGAGCTCTACCACCACGAGAGCGCGAGCCGCGGGCAGGAGGACACCCCCGAGAAGCACGCGCGCTTCCGCTCCGAGATCGAGACGATGCTCGAGCGCTGGGCCCCGCTCCTCGCCGCCGACCCCGCCTACAACCCGAACCTCACCCTCGAGCACGAGGACTTCTCGATCACGACGGCGAGGCGCCCGCACCATGCCGCCCGCACCTGAGTCCGCGCCGACGGAATCCGCCGGGCGACGTCTTGCCCGCGTCGCCGCGCCAGCCCTCGTCGGCGCTCTCCTGTGGCTGAACTGGTTCGCGCCGCCGGCTCCTCCGGGCATCGACCTTGATTCGTCATGGATGGCCGTGTTGGCCGACGCGGCCGTGGAGGGTCGTCGTTTCGGCGAGGAGGTGGTCTTCACCTTCGGTCCGCTCGGCTGGCTCGCCTCGTTCCACCTCACGCCGGAGGCGTGGGACGGCAAGATGCTCTGGGAGTTCCTCGGAAAGGGCGCGATCGCGGCAACACTCGTCCTCTTTGGACTGCGGCTCTCCGCCCCGCGCCGGTGGTTCTTCTACGCGGCGGTGCTTTGTTTCGGCGGGCTTTTCGCCGACACCGTGCCGCTGCTCGTGATCGTGGTCGCGGTGCTCGGCTGGGTTTTCCCGGGGCGCACCCCGCCGTGGGCGTTCGCCGTCGTCCTCGCCGGGCTCGCAGTGCTCGCCCAGATCAAGTTCACCTACTCGCTGCTGATCCTGGCCGGCGTCCTTCTCGCGGTCACGAGCGCGGTGGCGACGCGGCGGTGGCGGCACGGCGCCGCCGTGGCCGCGGGATTCGCGGTCGCCTACCCGTTGGCGTGGATCGCGGCCGGCCAGCGCGTGTCGGACCTCCCGGTCTACTGGGCGGGAAGCCTCGAGGTCGCGCGCGGCTACGCCCCGGCGATGGGCCTCGACTCCAGCCTCGCCGTCCTGCTCACCGGCCTGGCGGTTCTGGCGGGTTGCGGCGTGTTCCTGCTTTCCCGCCTGCGCCTGCGCGAAGATCGAGGATGGATCGCACCGGCGACGCTCTTCCTTGGAGCCGCGGTCGCTCTGGCGTGGAAACACGGATTCACCCGCGCCGACGGCCACGTGGTCGGATTCTTCACGGTGGTCGCGCTCCTCACCCTCGCGGTCCCGCCGCTTCTCGGAGCGCGCCGGGACTGGCCGCTCGCCGCCGCGATGATCGCCCTTTGTTTCCTCGGTATCCGCTTATCGGATCCGTGGCTGGGAAGCAACGTCCTCACACTTGCGGAACACCGCGTTCGCCGCGGGTGGGCCGACGTCGCCTCGGCCTCCACCCTGCGGACGCGTTTCGACGAGGCGCACTCGGCGGCGACCGCGGCGCTCGATCAATCGGCGCTCGCCGCGCGGATCGGCGACGCGACGGTCGATCTGATCGGCCACGAGCAGGGCCGCCTGCTGCTCGGCGGATTCAACCACTCCCCACGCCCGGTTTTCCAAGGCTACAGCGCCTACACGCCACGACTCGCCGCGAAGAACCTCGAGTTCTTCCGGTCCGAACGCGCCCCGACCTTCGTCGTCGCCCGCCTTGAGACGATCGACGGACGCCACCCGATGAGCGACGACGCGCTCGTGCTCGCAGAGCTGCTTCGTCGCTACGATGTCGTCGACGAGACACAGGAGCACCTCCTCATGCACCGGAGGGAGCCCCGGCCCGGCCCGCGCGATTTCGAGCTCGTCGATCAGCTCGTGACCAACGTCGTCCTCGGCCAGACGGTCCACCTGCCGCCTGCCGACGGGTTCGCCCAATGGATCCGGATCGTCGGCTACCCGACCACGCTCGGCAAGCTGCGCAGCGCGTTTGTCCGCCCGCCCGTCCTCTTTCTGATCCTGATCGAAACCTCTGGTCGGGAAACGATCCACCGCCTCGTCCTTCCCACAGCGGCACAGGGGTTCATCGTGAATCCGCTGATCGAGAACGTCACCGATTACGCCCTACTCGCGCGCGAGCTCCAGTGGAAGGCGGTGCAGGCGATCCGCCTCGAGGCGGCGAGGCCCGACGAAGCGGAGTTCTGGGTCGGCGCGGGAGTCAGCATTTCCTCCATGCCGGAGTTCCCGAGCGCCCACCTCGATCCGGAAGCCATGGCCTACGAGGGTGGTATCGCGAATCGAGCGCCGGAACGGGTGCATTCGGACGTCACGAAGATGGTCCTCCGGGACGAAATACGGGCGGAATACCTCGTACACGCGCCGGGCGAAATGGTCTTCAGCGCCGTCGGCGCGAAACGCCTTTCTGGAGTTTTCCGTATCACCGAAGGCGCCTACACCGGCGAGGGCGTCACCGACGGCGCCGATTTCCTCGTCGAGGCCGTCCTCGGCGACGGATCCACGCTCGAGCTCTGGCGGAGGAGGCTCGCCCCGCTGAACGAACCCCGGGATCGAGGATTCCAGGACTTCTCGGTCGAACTCCCTGAAGGCGTCGTGACCGTCCGCCTGCGCACTCTTCCAGGCCCCGTCGGCAACACCGACTGGGATTGGACGACGTGGTCGGAGCTTCGTTTCTCATCGTCACCATGAGGTCGCCCGCGATCGTCGCTGCGCTCGCGCGCCACCACCCGTGGTTTTTTGCCGCAGTCTCTTTCGGACCGCTCCTCGCACTCTGGCCGACCTTCTCGAGTCTGTTTTGGTACGCCGACGAATGGGATCAACTCGATCTCATTTCCCGGCACGGATTTTTCGCGTGGGTCGTCGAGCCCTTTGGCGAGAACCTCGCGCCCGTGACCAAGCTGGCGTGGGGCTCGCTTGTCCTGCTTTCCGGGGGCGAGTACGCCTTCATGATCGTGGCGGTCTGGGTCGTGCACGCCCTCAACGTGGGCCTGCTCGGCGCCTGGATGCGGCGAGCGGGATTCTCGGCTCCGACCACCGGGATGTGCCTGGCGGTTTTCGGGCTCTCCTCGATCCACTTCGAGTCCTTGGGCTGGTCGATCGTGCTGATCATGGTGCTCGCGACCACCTTCCTCCTCGCGGCCGGGCTTTGGATCGAATCGCGGCCAGAACCGACGGCGCTCGGCTGGAGGGAGATCGGGATCGCCGCCCTCTTCATGGCGGCGAGCGCCCTCACCTCCGTGCGCGGCATCGCCGTGGCGGCCGCGTTCGGCGGGGCGATGCTGCTGACGGCGGCGCTCCCGGAGCGAGGCGAGTCCTTGGACCGGTTCCGAGTCCTGCGGGCCGCGATCGCGTTCCTCGCGGTGTCGGCGGTCTTCATCGCCGACACCGCCCTGCGGGTGGCCTCCCAACTCGACGGTCCGGACGAAGCGGGGACGCCGTTCGCGGCGATCGCGGAATTCGCCCTCTACTATTGGGGCAACAGCCCCTTCCACCGACTGCTCGTCGTCGACGGCTTCGGCATCCGGACCACGATCCTCCTCGCGGCGCTCAAACTCGGGTTGATCGTCCTCGGGCTGCGCTTCGCAAACGGCCCGCAGCGTCGCCTGCTGCTGGTGCTGCTGTTCTTCGAATTCGCCTCCGCCGGCCTGTTGGGACTCGGCCGCCACCACACCGGCCTCACCTCGGCGGCAAGCTCGCGGTACCAATACATGGCGTTGCTCTGCACGCTTCCGTTCCTTGCGCCGCCGCTCGACCGCGCGCTTGGGTGCCTGCGTCCGAAATGGCTGCATCAGGCGACCGCGATCTTCCTCGTCGCCGCGTCCGCATGGTGGGCGGCGCGTCGCTGGCCGGTCGAGCTCACGGTATGGGCATCGTGGCGCGGACCGGAGCAGCGCCGGATCCTGCTGGAGGACCCCTCGCCGCCGCCGGATGGCACGGTGCCGGGAATGCCATGGATGCCGACGGAGCGGGGCCGCGCGATCGCCGAAGAGTTCAGGATCGAGTAAGGAGAGGTCCTCAGGCGACGGAGTTGCGGGTCAGACGAACTTCAGCTTGCGCGCGGCAAAGACGACCATCCGCAACAACAGCAGGCCGTGTCGCCAGCGCTGGATGTTTGTCGATCCGTAGGTGCGTTCCCGATACCGGATCGGGACGTCGCCGATCTTCAGCCCGAGCTTGTCGGCCCCGAAGAGCAGGTCGAAGTCGCCGAACGGATCGAACTCGCCGAAGTAGGCGCGGTTGGCCGCGAGGCGGAGGTAGTTTTCACGCGACAGGGCCTTGGTGCCGCAGAGCGTGTCCTTCACCGATTGTTGCAGCAGCCACGAGAAGGTCAGCCCGAAACAGTGGTTCGCGACCATGTTGAGGAACTGCATCGCCCGCTTTTCCATCGGATAGACGAGCCGGGATCCGTTGGCGAACTCCACGCCGCCGGAGACGAGAGCGCGGAAAAACTTCCGCAGCTCCTCGGGCGGCATGGTGAGGTCGGCGTCGAGGATCATCAGCAGATCCCCTTCGGCCGCGGCGAAACCCTCGCGCACCGCGTTGCCTTTGCCTCGACCCGTCTGGCGCAGTGCCTTGA
>DAIPIQ010000191.1:6553-7522 GCA_036770745.1 Opitutaceae bacterium
CCCCCGACGGCGAGGGCCCGCTGCTTGACGCGCCGATCCCCGGTGGCCGCGACGGCGGCCTCGATCGCGTTCCAGGTCGCATCGGAGCTCCCGCCCTCGACGAAGATGATCTCGGTCCACGCGCCCATCCGCGGGACGCGGCGGACCGCGTCGGCGATGTTGCCCGCCTCGTTGCGCGCCGGAATGATGACCGAGACGCTCCGTTGCGGCGGCTCCGTGGCGGGCCGCGGTCGGGCGACCACGAACACGGTGCAGGCCGCCCAACCCACGAGCGGCGCGATCCAGCGGTTGAGGAACGACGAGACCAGCGGCGTCCGGACCGGCCAGAGGAGCCGCGGCTGCACCTTGACCGTCTCCCAGCCCGCAAGCCGCAGAAGCTGGTCGACGTCGCGGCGGGAGAGCCACGAGCTCGGAGGTTGTTGCCGCCGCAATCCAAGCAGCGTAGCGAACCCGAAGAGAGGCCGCCACAGGTTGTTCGGGAAGTTCATCACGAGCCGCGTCCCCGGCCGCGCGACGCGGAGGAGTCGGTCGAACATCCGCTCGACGTCGCCGACGTAGTTCAAGGTGTCCGAGACGACGATCGAATCGAAGGCGCCCTCCAAATCGAGATCCTCCACAGCCTGCCGGTGAAAGACGCCGTCGGGCAACCGGGTCCGCGCCGCCTCGATCTGCACGCCGGACAGGTCGACCCCGGTGCGCGTGCGCGCGGGCAGGCGGGCGAGCAGTTCGCCGTCACCACAACCGATCTCGAGGACCGAGCCATCCGCCGGGAGTAGCAGCGAGAAATACCTGGCAAGTTCACTGCGGTAGGACCGGGCGGCGCGCGTCTGACGCGTCCCGATCCCGTCGAAGAAGTCGCGGATCCGGGCGAGATGCGCTTCGACCGCGGGAGACAGAGGGTCGTCGTTCATCCCCCTCGACGCTCCTTGGCCTCCAGCACCACGAGCAGTCGCGAGGCGAAGAGCCGCG
>DAIPIQ010000192.1:0-7475 GCA_036770745.1 Opitutaceae bacterium
CGGGCGTCCCGCCTGCCTTTTCCGACCCCGCAAGCGGGACGCTTGCGGCCACGGGCGCTTCCGACCCCGCAAGCGGGACGCTTGCGGCCACGGCGTAGCCCTTGATCTGGAGGTTCGCATACGGGCACATCTCGACCGCGATCCCGCGATCGACGACGGTGCGGAGGAGGTCCGGCGACTCGCCCAGACTGAGCGCGTGCCCGAGCCGGCGGGCGTTGAGGTCGAGCACGGCGCTCCAGACGCCTTCGGCGTCGTCGTTCTCGCCGGCGTGGACCGTGAGGGCGAGGTTGCAGCGGTGGGCCGGCTTGAAATCCTCGCGATAGAGGTGGGCGCGGGTCGACGGATCCTCGAAGCCCGCGAGGTCCACCCCGACCACGCGGCAGGTGGCTGGATCGGTCCAGTGCTCGGCGGCGGTGACGGCGAGCGTGAGGTGGCGGCTGATCGCTGAGCGGAAGTCGCCGCGCTCCTGCCGGGTGGCGATGACGAGGAGGTTGACGTGCGGGGTGGGAGCAGGCGTCCCGCGTGCTCTTTGGGGAACCGCGAGCGGGAGGTTTGCGGCCACCGTCCGCAGGCCCGCCCCGCGACCCACGACGAAGCCGTCGCGCAAACCGGCACGGGCGGGATTTTCCTCGATGTAGCGACGGAAGCGCGCGAGGTGCGCCTCACTGCGCACGAGGTGGTCGAAAGACTCGTGTTCCCACAGCCGGCCCGAACGGCCGAGGTGCTCGTTGATCGTCTTCGCCGTGTAGGATTTCCAGGAATGCAGGATGCCCTCCAGCGTGAAGCCGGGCAGCGGCTTCAGGAGCACGTGGACGTGATTCGGCATGATGACGAACGCATCGAGGATGTAGCGTTCGCCGTCGAAGTGGCGGAGAGCGGACTCGGCCAGCCGGGCGGTCTCCGGTTCCCGCAGGACGCAGGCGCCGCAGGCTTCGTCGAGCCAGGCCTCGAGCCTTTCGGGGAACTGTCGCCGAAAGGCCTCGCTGGTGGCGACCGACCACGGTTCGGGGTGGGTGCGGAGGAACGCTTCGCGCTCCGCGTACCAGGCGCGCATGCGGTCCGCGGGCAGCGAGTCGGCGAGGCGGAACGTCACGAAGGCGGTGGCCCCCGGCTGGTCGCGGTGGGGCAGGTCGCGCCAGGTCTGCCGGTGACCCGCTTCGGGATCGAAGGGGTGGAAGATCCGCGGATCGGAGGTGGGAGCAGGCGTCCCGCGTGCTCTCGGGGAATCGGCAAGCGGGACGCTTGCCGCCACTGCGGCCATACAGTTCTGAAAGGCCTCGCGGATCTCCATCAGCACCTGCAGCGGCGAACGGCCGGGCGTCGCGTAGTTGGCCGGTGAGCAACGGACCTCGGCATAGAGCACGCGCTCGGCGACGAAGTGGGCGTAGAGCGCCTCGCACTGCGCGCGCAGGCAGTCCCGGTCGCGCAGGAGCGCCGAGCCGTTGTTGTCTCCGAGTTTCCGATACGGCTCGAGACCGCAGGGCGTGCGCGGGACGGGCCAGCCCTCGGGGGGCGTGCGGTCGAGGAGCGGAGGGAGGGCGGCGGGATCGGAGGCGGCGGCGCGGATCGCCGCGAGGTCCGCGCCGTGGGTTGCGAAGCCGCCGAGGTGGCAGTGCAGTTCCACCTTGGGCAGCGCGGCGATCCAGGCGCGGTCGTCGGCCGAGCCCGGATCGAGCGACCCGCCGAGCCATGCGAGATCGGCCGCCGGCCACGTGGCGAGCTCGGCGAACGGAAGGTCCGCAAGCCCGGACCAGTTCTCCGCGATCCGGTGCGAGCGCTCGACGATTTCGCGCAACCGGAGGCGGAAGCGCATGTCGGGCGCCCGGACGCGCCGGACCCCGTCCTCCGAGGTGACGGTTTCCAGTGGGTAATCGACGGCCGTGGAGGCGCGGAGTTGCGGCCAGCCGCTCTCGGCCCCGAGGCGGATGTAACTCACGGTCCCGGCGGCGATCGCGGCGTCGATCGCCTTGGCGGTGGAGATCGATTGGTCGGCCAGCACGTGGAACACCTCCGCCGCGCCGAGCACGGCGGCGGCCTTCTGCATCGCCGCGCTGATCGTCTTGAAGCCTCCGGCGAGGCACACGTGGGGTAGCAGACCTCCGTCGCCCGTGGTGGAGGCAGGCGTCCCGCGTGCCTTCAGAGGCCCGGCAAGCGGGACGCTTGCCGCCACTTCCAGCATCCAGCGGTAGAGCACCTCTTCGAACGCGAAGTGATCGGCCTCCGAGCGCAGGTCTTCGAACTGCGCCACCCGGGAAACGGTCAGCCGCACCTGCGGATGGCGCGACGCGAACCAGTTCCGGATCTCCGCGATGCCGGCGTCGATCTTCGGCGAAGCCGTGGTGAGCACATGCACCGCCGAGAATCCGCCCTCCCCGGGAGGCAGGGCATGGAACGCCTCGGGGACGACCGCCCACGAGGTGCCGAGGGAGCAGAGAAGGACGGGCATGGCGGGAACGGTTTCGAGAACGTGAAGGCCGCGTCCGGTCTGTCAGGAGCCCGCGCCGTCGTCCAAGGCGAGAGGTCCGATGTCGGGCAACGCCGAGGCGCCGGCGATGCCCTGGACGCTGCCGTAAAGCGCGGCGGCGCAGCCGATCGCTCGATCGAGCTCCCGCTCGCGGCGCGCCCAGTGTTTCTGCAACGCCCGCTTCTCCGCCTCGAGGTCCTCGCGCATGGTCTTGAAGGCGGTCACGACGCCCTCGATCTGTTGGCGGAACTCAGGCCCCGTGAGGTAACCGTAGAGCCGGGCGGTCTTCTCGAGGCGGCCCGTCTCGGCCCCGCGCGCGAGGGCGAGACCCGCGAGCCACTGCCGCAGCACCTGTGCGAGCGGGAGGGCGCTCGCGTAGTCGCAGACCCACACGCCCTCGACCAGGCCGAAGCCGCGCACGCCCTCCGGCAGGGCCTGCGAGACGAGGACGGCGAGGTCCGCCTTGGCGGCCCGTTGATCGCCCTTGAGCTTCACCGGCCAGTCCCGACTCCAGTTCTTCGTGCGCTTGGCTTCCCAGATGATCCGGCCCCAGGGCTGGGCGGAGCCGTCGCGCACCTCATGGCGAAGGTCGGCCCCCCGCACGCCGGTGGAGACCGCCTCGACGAGGTCGGCGGGAAACGCCGTCGCGAGCCGTTGCTCCAGATCGAGCTCGAGCACGTCGCCCTGGAGCTGCATCGAACCCTGTTCGGACTTCTGCTTGAGGGCGGCGATCTGTGCCTGCATGTCCGCGATGATCTTCTCCTTCTCGGCGAAGCGCAGGCGCTGCTCCTCGGCGGCCCGGGCGGAGGCGGCCTCGGTGATCTTCGCGCGCTCGGCCGCGAGAGTGCGCTCGACCTCGAGCGCGAGGGCGGCCTGTTTCTCGGAAAGTTCGCGTTCGCGGCGGCGGAGCGCAAGTTCGGTTTCCTGGGCGGTTTTCAGCTTCGCGCGATTGTCGGCGTCTCGGGCCTGAAGGTCCTTCAACTCCGTGCCGAGCTTCTCCTCGGCGGCGCGGGCGGCATCGGCGGAGAGCTTCTTGCGCTCGGCCTCGAGCTGACGGGCGATTTCGGCCTGGACGGCCGAGGCGCGTTGCTCGAGGGCGGCGCGCTCGGAGGCGAGTTTCTTCTCCCGGGCTTCCAATGCGGCGTTGAGATCGAAGCGCTGTTTTTCGAAATCGGCCGCGGCCTGCTCGCGCAGGCGATGATCGAGGGCTTCACTGAGCGGGATGACGGCCCCGCATTTCGGGCAGGAGATGGTGGCTTCAGGCATTTCGGCAGGCAGGACGGTGCGGGCCTTGGGCGCGAGGATGCGGAGGTCCGCGGAGATCGGAGCCGGCCGCCGGCGGCTAGGCCGCGGGTATCCGAACCAACGCCCCGGCGCCCCCGGGGAGCACGCCGGGGTCGATCCGGCGGTCGAAGGTGGTGAAGCGCGCGCCATGCTGGACGGCGAGGGCGAGCAGGTAGAGGTCGGTGAGGCTGGAGGCCGAGGTTCCCGCGAGCGATGGAAACACGTTCGTGTCGCAAAGGGAGAGGTCGTCGGCCCAGAAGACGTGGCCCGCGATGCGTGTGAGCGCATGCAGGAGCGGCCGCGCTCGCGCCGGTGCACCCGGCCCGCCGGGATACGAAGGATGTCCGAGGATGCGCACGAGGCCGTTCTCGGTGAGCGGGCAGGTGGCCCAGCCGTCGGCGCGCGCGCCGTTGAACCACGTGCCGGCCTCGTCGTGGAATTCGTGGGCGGTGTCGCACAGGGCCACCAGCACGCTCACATCGAGCAGGTGCATCGACTAGACCCCGAGTTCGTTGCGGATGCGGTCCACCAGCGCGGTCGTGACCTTCGGCTTGCGGCCGCGGACCGGGCGCTTGAGCACGGGAAGGCCGTGCGGCCCGATCGTGGCGACGGCGGCTTCCTCGGGCGTGAGAACCGGAGCGCCCGGGGAGACCGGGACCGTGGTTTCACCGAGGGCGTGACGCAAGCCGGCGATGACGAGCTCCTTCATGGTGGTGCCGCGCTGGGCGGCGACGATCTTCGCGCGGCGGAAGAGCTGGTCGGGCAGGTCGAGGGTGGTTTTCATGGGTGGCCGTAAATATGGTTGAACGGGCGACCGGCGTCAAACCACCGGACGGCCTACCGCGCGAGGAGCGCGCGCAGGCGCGAATCGAGATCGGCTTTCAGGACGACTTCGACCTTGGGCCGGCGGCTGCGGGCGAACTCCTCGGCCTGGCGGGGGAGTTTCGCCGCGCGCACGGCGATCGCGCTGCCGAGCAGGCCGCCGACCTCTGCGACCTGGGCGATGTCCTCGCGGAGAATCTTGATGTCCTTCTCCTCGAGGTCGCGCCGGATGGGATCGAGATGTCGCTTGATCGCGGCTGCGTTCACACCTTCCCGAACGAGGGCGGTCTGAAGGTTGTCGAGCTTGGTGGCTGCGCCGGCCTTGTCCTTGCAGTCCACGACCCAGAGCCGCCCGCGCCAGTTGAAGACGAGGTCGAGCTCGCCCTCGCTGAGCGGAGAGTGCGCTCCCGGCTGGAGTTCCACGCTGCGGCGCACGCACGGCACGCCGTGTCGAAGGAGCGCGACGGCGACGGCGTATTCGAGGTTCTGGCCCGCCGGCTCGGGCTCGCCGAGGGTGGGCGGACGGGCATTCGCGATGTGAAGCCACTTTCGGAAATCGAAGCCGCCGCGGGCGAGCTGCGTGTCGGCTCGCAGGCGGGCGTTGATCTCGGCCCAAGCAATGCCGGCGCCCCTGGCCGCGAGCGCGATGCGTTCGCCGCCGAACGCGATCGCACCCTCCCCGAACTGGCAGGCGAGCAGGTGGAGGGGATCGAGGGTGTTCGTCGTGGCCGGATCGACCCGCTCCGTGCGGGTGGCTACGTCGCCGTCGCGGGGCTCGAACCACGTGAGCTGGTTGCGCCGCTCGAGATAGCAGGCGCGCACGCCGCGTCTGGCGGCCCAGCGAAAGGCGGCGGTCGCCATGAGCTTGTTCCCGCCGGTGAAGTTGACGACGCACTCGGAGAGGGGGAGCTGCGCCGCTGCCTGCAAGTCGTCGAAACGTTTCTCGACAGCCGAAAAATCGGCGTCGGAGATCGCGGCGCGATCCACGGCGCCTGGAGAAACGAGTCCGGTCTCCTCGAAGCACCGGGCGAGACGTTCCGCGGGGCCGCGCGACTCCGCGGCGTCGTCACTGTGGAGGAGCACCACGCGCTCCGGCTTCAGGTGCGCCACGGCGAGCACTTGGGGCCAGATCTGACGGGAGGCGAGGGAGAGGAGGATCATGGCGAAGCGGAATTCAATCGACGGCCGACGGATCGATCACCGCGAGGCCGCAAACGACGAAATCGCCGCTCCCGGAAGAGGAAAGCCTCCGGCGCCACCAACGGAAAAGTCCCGAGAGACGAGAGGTGAGCGGGCACGGCGGACGACTCTCAACGGAGCACGACGAGCCCTTCGATCTCCGCGGCCTCGGACAATCGTTCATCGGCGCAGGCAAACCCGATCTGGTGCCGCAGGGCGGTGGAGAGGTGGAGCGCGGCGGCGAGTTGCAGCGCATCGGCGGCCCGCAGGGGATGGGTGCGGAGCAGCCGCACCGCGAGCGAACGCAGGGAGGCCGCCGGCGGGACTTCGTGCCACGCGGCCGCGAGGTCGACCAGACGTTCGCGAGCCTGTCGGGCGCCGGCCGGATCGAGCGAGCCGTCCCGCACCCGACGCTGGACCGCCGATTCACATTCGACAGCGGTCGCCCACCAAACGGCCATGATCGGGTCCGCCCGCAGGTGCCCGGCGCGCCGCGGCGATTCAGGCTCGGAAACGAGAAGCGCCACGAGAGCGGACGAGTCCCAGAATCTCACCGCGTCTCCCTGCGTTCCGCCAGGACCGCGGAAGTGAGCGACGCCGAGGCGGGAACCCGCGGCCGGGCTGCGGCAAGGAAACGGGAGACGTCCAGCGGCGCGCCCGCAGGCGGGATGAGCGCGCCGGAGGCCAGAAGGGCGGCAACATCCGCTTCGGCGGGCGGTTCGGCCGGATCGATGGGCACCAGCTTCGCGACCGGGCGATTGCGGTCGGTGATGACGACCGTCTCGCCTCGCCGGACCCGCCGGAGAAGCCGGCTGAGTTCGTTCTTGGCGGCAGCCACGTTGGCGGTCTTCATGTGGCCAGGTTGGCCATGGCCGAGGAAGAAGGTCAAGCCCGGCGGGAAAGGGCCCGTTCGGGATCGACGAAGGCGTGCAGGGGAATCCGCCGGAGCAGGGCGAAGCATTCCGCGTCGGAGAGCCGTGTCGGATCGGACATCGGGGACGGGTCTTTTCAGGCCGAAGCCAGGGGATTCCAGACGCGGGTGAAGCCGAAGCCCTGGAAGTCCTTCACGTTGCCGGTGGCGAATTCCGTGATGCCGTGGTGCCGCAACGCGAGTGCCAGACGCGCGTCGTAGATGCGGCGGCGGGCGAAGCGGGGCGCGGCAGCGGCCTCCCAGACGGGTTCCATGAGCCCGCCCGGGTAGTCGACGAGTTCCCAATACGGGTGATGACGCAGGCGCTGGATCGTCTCGACCGCCTCGGCGGCGCCGAGCGGGCGGGCGAGGAGCACGTCGTTGCGCAGCAGCCCGTAGAGTTCGATCAATGTCAACTCGCACAGAACCAGGTTTCCGTTCTCGGCCTGCGCGGCGAACCACGCGGAGGCGGCGGTGTGGCTGGCGTGCCCGCGATTGAGCCACGCGAAGAGCAGGTTGGTGTCGGGCGCGATCATC
The DNA here is from genome assembly GCA_036770745.1 of Opitutaceae bacterium. GTDB lineage: Bacteria > Verrucomicrobiota > Verrucomicrobiia > Opitutales > Opitutaceae > DAIPIQ01. Next base: position 7,197 of record DAIPIQ010000192.1, read on the forward strand.
GGGATTTCTTGCGCAGGCGGCGCGGGACGTAAGTGGGTTCGTTGGCGAGCAGGCGCAGCTCGTCGTCACCGACGGCGCAGCGCTGGCCGAGATCGCGGGGCTCGGGTGGCTGCCAGGCGGCGGCACCCTTCTTCGGATAGGCAGGCACCGTGCGTTCGAGGCTGCGGCGGACGACCTCGGCGAAGCTCATCTCATACTCTTCGGCGATGCGCTTGGCCTCGCGGTAGAGGTGCTCGGGAAGCTGGATCTGGGTTTTTACCATGATGGCAAATTGCCAGC
>DAIPIQ010000017.1:0-12901 GCA_036770745.1 Opitutaceae bacterium
GGCCCACGACAGCAGGTTGCCACCACTTTTGATCGCACCCGCGTGCGGGTGGGAGTTCCGCTCGTCTTCATCCGCGCGCGAAACGCCGTCCTGAGGCCGGCGTCCACCCGGGAAGGGACCGCGTCGGCCGTCGCACCATCGCCCGCGCCCCGCCCCGTGCGCGGTTCCAATACCGATTCCCGAGCCCGCCGCTTCGCGCCGCACCGGTTCAACCGCGCATCGCGTCGAGGTACTCGCGGACGGCCGCGAGGTCCACGACGCTGCCGCCCAGCATGCGCTCGAGGGCGCTGCGGCCGTTGAAGGGGTGCGCCGTATTCGGTTTCTGGATCCACGCCGCCGCCCGCTCCTCGGAGCCGAGCAGCACGCGCAGCGCCTTGTGGATCCCGAACACGTAGGAGATCCGCTCCAACAGATCGCGCGACAGCGCGACCTCGGGCAGCTTGCGGTACTTCGCGAAGGTCGTCCGCCCGATGCCGCCGAGCAGCACCTGCTGCTGCCCGGCCGAAAGGCCCCAGGCATCCGTGATCGCGAAGAAACCCCGGAGCGCGACCCGCCCGGTCTCCGGGGAGGCGACCTCCACCCCGGCGGTTTGCGGCTGAACAACGGCGGTCATGAGGCGGAAGCATGCTCCGCATGCGAACAATGGCAAGAGTCATGTCCGTATGCGAACGTCATTCAGTCCGAAAAGCCGCCCGGGACGGTGAGGGACCGTCCGTTGTCCCGCGGTCTGAGGCCGAGGAGAAACGGCACCGCCGCCTCGGCCCAGCGGTCGGGGCCGGCGTAGTTTCCGGCGCCCTCGCCCCAGCACGAGCGGAGCATGTCGGTGTCGATCACTCCCGGATTGAGCGGGACGACCGCCATGCCCCGCGGGACTTCGTCGGCCATCGCCTTGGAAAGCCCCTCGATCGCCCATTTCGTGGCGCAGTAGGGCGCGACCTCGGGCGCGACGCCCCTGCCCCAGCCCGAGCTCAGATTGACGACCACTCCGCGCGCCCGGGCGACCATCGCGGGCACGAACGCCCGGATCACGTTGGCGACGCCCTTGAGATTGACGTCGACCAGCGCGTCGAAATCGGCCGCCGGCACCTCCCACAACGGGGCGAGTGGATTCATCAACGCGGCGTTGTTGACGAGCAGGTCGGGGACCTCGCCCGAGCCGAGCAGCCGGGCCGCCCAGGCCTCGACGCCGGCGGCGTCGGCCACGTCGACGCGGCTCCAGTCGTGCGGCGCGCCGAACCTCGCGCGCAACTCCGCGAGCGGAGCCTCGCCGCGACCGCAACCCCACACCGTGTGGCCGTCGGCGACGAAGCCCTCGACCAGCGAACGCCCGAGCCCGCGGGTCGCTCCCGTCACCACGATCACGCGATTCACGGATTTCATGCGGCGGAATCTGATCGCGGGCCGCCGCGGGGGCAAAGCGCAAGCGCGACGGCCGCACGCGAAACGGGTGTCATCGAAAGTGGCGGCATGCTTCGGTTTTGCTGAAGATCGACAACCGTCTCCGCGGCCGGGTCGGAAGCATCGACCGCAGCCGCCTGGCATGCCGTGGTCGTGGGCCGGGGTTCATCCCCGGCTTCCGACCGAGAGATGCCGCAGAAGCCGGGGATGAACCCCGGCCCACGACAGAAGGATGCCCCCGCCATCGACCACACCCGCGCGCCTCAGCGCGACTGGAGTCGGATCCGGTTCATCCCGACCTTGCGGCAGGCGTCCATCGCGAAGGTCACCTTCTGGAGCGGCGTCTCCTCGTGGGCCTTGATCAGCACCGTGACGTCCGTCGTCTGCTGCGCGACGACGCGGATGAGTTGTTCCAGATCCGCCTCCGATGCCTGCTGGCCGTTGAAGAAGAAGGCGCCGTCGCGATCGATCCCGAGCACGATGGGGCTCTCGAAATCGTTCTTCCCGGCGGTCTCGACCCTGGGGAGGGTGAGGTTGAGCGTCAGGCGCTCGCGAAACTGCATGCTCACGAGGAAGAAGAAGATCAGGATGGTGAGCACATCCATGAGCGGCACGATGTTGATCTCGGGCCGCTTCCTGCGCCGGCGGAGCAGGCTCATGCGCGTTCCGGGGCGCCGGCCGGCCGCGTGCCCTCGCGCACCGCGCCGGTGGCGTCGAGCCGCTCGAGGAGGGACTCCAACTGCACCGCGTAGGTCTCGACGAGGCGCTGGAGGTAGCCGTTGCCGACGAGGCAGGGGATCGCGATCGTGAGGCCGAGCACCGTGGTCGTGAGGGCGAGGGCGATGCCCTTGGTGAACGCCGCGGGGTTGGGCACGCCGGTGTCGGAGGAGATGTTGCCGAAGACCTGGACGAGGCCGACGACCGTGCCGAGCAGCCCGAGCAGCGGGGCCGCGCCGATGATGATCTCGAGGAAGACGAGCCCGCGCTCCATCCGGTTGACCTGGAGCCGCCCGTAAGCGCGCACCGCCTCGAGGTCGTTGGGGTGGCGCTCGGCGAAGGCGATGATCCGGGCGAGCACGGAAATGTTGCCGCCATAGACCGGGCGACCGGCGACGATCGCGTCGACCAGATCGGCGGGCAGCACGGCGCTGCGCCGGAGGGCGAAGAGCCGCTCGAAGATGATGAACGCGCCAAGGAGCGAACAGAGACCGAGGGGGTAGACGAAGATTCCGGCGCCTTTCAGGATGTCGATCATGGTGGTCGCAGCCGGGCTAGGTCATAGCGAAGCGCCGGAGGGTTCCAGCGCGAAAGGGAATCCGCGGAGCGCGGGGGAACAACCGGAAGCGAGAGAAACCTGCCGTCGTGGGTTCATCCCCGGCTCCTTCGGCGGAACCGGACCCTGCCACCCCTTTCGGTCGCACCCAACGCAGCCGCCGGCGCGTCTTCGCCAAAGGTGGCCGCCGGCCTTGACGACGTATTCTACGAGCAACCTCCACGCGTGCGCCGAACCCGCGCCCCTCGGCGAGGGGCGCGCCACCCGACCGAATGGTCGAGCACGCACTCCGGTGGCGTGCCTTTTCACGGAAACACACGGGCGCACGACGCGGTCCGACGGCCCGCGACCACCTTCGCACCCACACGTCCCCTCCAAGGTGGACGCCGGCCGCGTGGCGCCCCGCGGTCCGGATCTGCGTTCCGCCGCTCCGGGACCGCCTCGACGTCGCCGAGGCCCGGCTACGACACCCGGATGGGTTTCAGCTTCCAGATGTCGGCGTTGTATTCGGCGATCGTCCGGTCGCTGGAGAACTTGCCGACGCGGGCGGTGTTGAGGATCGCCATGCGGGCCCAGCGGCGGGTGTCGCGGAAGGCGGCGTCGACCCTGCCCTGCGCTTCGCAGTAGGCGGCGTAGTCGGCGAGCACGAGGAACGGGTCGCCGCCGTCGAGCAGGCTGTACTTGAGCGGGCCGAGCACGCCCGGTTCGCGCGGAGTGAAGTAGTCGGAACCGACCCAGTCGATCACGGCGCGAAGCTCCGGGTCGCCATGGTAGTATTCCCAGGGGCGGTAGCCGCGGGACTGGAGGTCGTGGACTTCGTCGACGGTGAGGCCGAAGATGAAGATGTTGTCCGCCCCCACCTCTTCGCCGATCTCGATGTTGGCGCCGTCGAGCGTGCCGATCGTGAGCGCGCCGTTGAGGGCGAGCTTCATGTTGCCGGTGCCGGAGGCCTCCTTGCCGGCGGTGGAGATCTGCTCGGAGAGGTCGGCGGCGGGGATGATCTTGGCGGCGAGGGAGACGCGGTAGTTGGGCAGGAAGACGACCTTGAGTTTACCGTTGATGCGGGGGTCGTCGTTGATGACGGCGCCGACGGCGTTGATCGCCTTGATGATCGTCTTGGCGAGCTCGTAGCCGGGGGCGGCCTTGGCGGCGAAGACGAAGACGCGCGGCGCGATGTCGAGGCCGGGATCCTGGAGGAGGCGCCGGTAGAGCGTGAGGATGTGGAGCAGGGCGAGGTGCTGCCGCTTGTATTCGTGGAGGCGCTTGATCTGCACGTCGAAGAGCGCGGCGGGGTCGACCTTGATCCCGCACTGGGCCTCGATCACCGCGGCGAGCCGGCGTTTGTTCTCCAGCTTGATCGCCATGAAGGCGTCCTGGAACGAATTGTCGTCGGCGAACTTCTCGAGCGCGCGGAGCCGGTCGAGGTCGCGAGCCCAGCCGTCGCCGATCTTCGAGGTGATGAGGGCGGCGAGCTTCGGGTTGGCGGCGAGCAGCCAGCGGCGGGGCGTGATGCCGTTGGTCTTGTTGTTGAAGCGACCTGGGTAGAGCGCGGCGAACTCGGGGAAGAGCAGCTTCTTGATGAGCTCGGAGTGGAGCGCGGCGACGCCGTTGACGGAGTGGCTGCCGACCACGGCGAGGTTCGCCATCCGGAGCATCTTCGAGCCGCCTTCCTCGACCAGCGAGGCGGCGCGCTTCTTCGCGTCGTCGCCGGGCCAGCGGGCCTCGACCTCCCGCATCAGCCGCGCGTTGATCTCGAAGATGATCTGGAGGTGGCGCGGGAGCACGCGACCGAAGAGCGGCACGCCCCAGCGCTCGAGCGCCTCGGGCAGGAGCGTGTGGTTGGTGTAGGACATCGTGCGGCCGACGATCGACCAGGCGGTGTCCCAGGCGAAGTTCTCCTCGTCGAGGAGGATGCGCATGAGCTCGGCGACGGCGACCGCCGGGTGCGTGTCGTTGAGCTGGACGGCGACGCGCGCGGGGAAGTTCGACCAGTCGCCGTTGCCCTTGCGCCAGCGCCGGATGATGTCGCGCAGCGAACAGGTCACGAAGAAGTACTGCTGGACCAGGCGCAGCTCCTTCCCGTTCTCGGACTTGTCGTTCGGATAGAGGACCTTCGAGACGCTCTCGCTGATCATCTTCTCGCGCACCGCGTCGACGTAGCCGCCGTCGTTGAAGGTGTTGAAGTCGAACTCCTCGGAGGCGCGGGCCGACCAGAGGCGGAGGAAGTTCACCGTGTTCGTCCCGTAGCCGGCGATCGGAACGTCGTAGGGGACGCCGAGGAGGGTCTTGCCCGCGACCCACACCGGGCGCGAGTTGCCGAGCGCGTCGCAACGCGTCTCGACGTGGCCGTAGAGGCGCACCTCCTGGGTGTATTCGGGGCGGACGACCTCCCACGGCGTGCCGAAGCGCGCCCACTCGTCGGGGTGTTCCACCTGGTGACCGTTGACGAACTCCTGGCGAAACAGTCCGAACTCGTAGTTGATCCCGTAGCCGACCGCGGGCAGGTCGAGCGTCGCGAGCGAGTCGAGGAAGCACGCGGCGAGCCGGCCGAGGCCGCCGTTGCCGAGCGCCATGTCGACCTCCTCCTCGCGGAGCTCGGCGAGGTCGAGACCGAGGTTCTTCAACGCTTCCGCGGTCTGCTCGTAGATGCCGGCGTTGATGAGGTTGTTCGTGAGGAGCCGCCCCATCAGGTACTCGAGCGACAGGTAGTAGACGCGTTTGACGTTGTGGTCGTTGTGCGCGGCCTGGGTGCGGATCATCCGCTCGAGGATGCGGTCGCGCACGGCGAGGGCGGTGCACGTCCACCAATCGCGGCGGGTCGCGGTCGTGGGGTCGCGGGCAAGGGTGTACCTGAGGTGGTTCGAAATCGACCGCTGGATCTCCGGGGCGGTGTTCCCGACGGAGAAATTGAAGGCCGGCGTGGCCGGGACGGACGTTTTTGTGGCGGTCTTTGACATGTCGAAAGGGATTCCCTCCAAGGGTTGATCGGTCGCTGGCGGGCCAACCAAAGCCCGGAGCATGCCACCGGAACAGCCAAAACCCCCGCCTCAGGGCGACGGCTCGAGCGTCGGGCGGGGCGAGGTGACGACCTTGTGAAATCGCCGCGCCAATTCGCCGGCGGGGATCTCGATGAACGTCGGTCGGCCGCGCGGACTGGAGTGCGGCGTGGCGCAGCGAAGCAGATCGACGACGAGTTCGCCGAGGACCGCGGCGGGGAGCGCCGCCTCCTGCGGGAGCGCGGCCCGGCCCGCCGCGACCGAAGCCAGCTCGGAACGCGCGCGCTCCGGATCCGCTCCGTCGATCCGACCCGAACGCAACAAACCCAGCAGGTCGCGAACGAACCCCTCGGCCCCTCCGGGCTCCAGCCACGCCGGTACCGCGGTCACCCGGAAGAAGTCGCGGCCGAACGGCTCCACCTCGATCCCGTGCGCGGCGAGCAGCGGCCCGTGCTCCCGCAACGTCGCCGCGGCCAGCGCGTCGAGCTCCAGCGGCGCTGGAAGGAGCAGGCGCTGGCTTTCCACCCTCCCCTCGCGCTGCTGCGCCAGAAGCCGCTCGAACCACACCCGTTCCGAGGCCGCGCGCCGATCGAAGACGACCAGCCCCGCCGGCGTCTCGAAGAGACTGTAGCCGCCGGCGATGTCGCCGACCAGGCGCCAGCCCGCGGGGTGCGAACGCACGACCGCGCGCGCCGGCGCCGCGACCGGCGGCGCGGGCGGCGGTCGCGGAATCGCTCCGACGGACGGCGGCACTCGCGCGATCGACGCGCCGGCCGCCGGAGGAGTCGGCGGCGACACGGGCGGCGGAGCCGCCTCGGGAGCGCGCTCCACGACCGGGGCGGCCCCGGGACGAAGGGCGGCGAGCACGGTCCGGATCGTGAAACCGCGCACCTGCACCTCGTCGCGGAAACGCACCTCGCGTTTCGCCGGGTGCACGTTCACGTCGACCCCGGCGGGATCGATCTCGAGAAAGAGGAACGCGACCGGGTAGCGACCCTTCGGGAGCAGGGTGTGGTAGGATTCGAGGACCGCGTAGGCGAGCGTGCGGCTGTCGACCGGTCGCCGGTTCACGAAGGTGATCATCTCATGCCGGGTCGCGCGGGCGACGCCCGGACCGCTGATCAGGCCGCGCAGCTCCAACCCGTCCTCCTTCGCCTCCAATGGCAGCAGGCCGGCCCCGATCTGCCGGCCGAAGACCTCGCCGACGCGCGCCTCCAACGTCGCGCAGACCGGCGAGCGGAAGACCGTGCGCCCGTCCTCGACGAGGGAGAACGCCGCCTGCGGGCTCGCGAGCGCGTAGAGCCGGCCGTGGTGCACGATGTGCGCGGCCTCGGTCGCGTCGCTCTTGAGGAATTTCCGACGTGCCGGGACGGAGTTGAACAACTGCGCCACCACGATCCGCGTGCCCACCGGCATCCCGCACTCGCGCACGTGGACGACCCTGCCGCCGTTGACGAGGATCTCCGTGCCGGAGGCCGAGGCCGCGTCGCGCGTCTGGAGCGTGAAGCGCGAGACGCTCGCGATCGACGGCAGCGCCTCGCCGCGGAAGCCGAAGCTGCGCACCGAGTCGAGGTCGCGCGCCTCGCGGATCTTGCTCGTCGCGTGCCGCTCGAGGCTGAGCAGCGCGTCGTCCCGCGACATCCCGCAACCGTTGTCGGTGATCCCGATGTGCGAACGCCCGCCGTGGCGAAACTCGATCTCGATCCGCGTCGCCCCGGCGTCGAGCGCGTTCTCGACGAGCTCCTTCACGATCGAGGCGGGCCGCTCGACGACCTCGCCCGCGGCGATCTGGTTGGCCACGCGATCGGGGAGGATGCGGATCGAACCCATGACGAAGCCGCGCCCTCAGCGCTCCCGTTTCGCGGTCCGCGAGGCGTCCGGGAGCACGAGGCTCGCGAGCGCACCGAGCGTGCGGAACGGCCGCAGCCCGAACTGCCCCGTAGCCCATGCGCCCTCCCGCTCGGGCGAGGCCTCGGGCAACCGGCGGGCCAACAACGCCAGCCCCACCGTCCCGACGAGCGCGACGACGAAGAAGGCCTGGAACGCCGCGATGTCCATCGACGGTCGCCCGGGATCGCCCTTCAGGACCAGCCCCCAGAGCACCGGCGCGAGTCCGCTCATCACCGCGGTCACGGCCCCGTGGACCGAATAGCCGAGGGCGCGGCGCTCCGGATCCACGACCTGGGGGAGGAACTTCATCGTGGCGTTGAACCACGCGGAGGCCGCGATCCCGAGCAGGAAATGGACGACGTGGAGCGCGACCGATCCCGCCCCGCCGGCCCGGAGCGCGAGGAGCCAGAAGACCGCGAGCCCCGCGTAGAGTGCGAGCGAACCGAGGAAGAACGGGCGCGCGCCGATCCGATCGAGGTGGTCGCGCAGCAGCATCGCCCCGGCGAAGACGCCGCCGTACTGCACCGTCGTGAACAGCACGACCTCCGCCGCGGAAAACCCTCCGACCACGCGCAGGTAGTAGGCGCAGAAGGGCGGGATCGCGCTGAACGCCGCCCCCCCGAGCACCCCGACGATCAGGAAACTCCGGAACGCCCCCGGGCGGACGACCAGCCGCGGCGCGTCGCGCACGACCTCGCGCAGCGGCATCGCCGCGGGTCGCGGACCGTCGGGCAGCCGCCGGAGCGAGAGCGCGCTGAGCCACGAACCGAGGAACGCGAAGAGGTACTGGAGGAGCAGCGCGGCATAGAGCGGGAGCAGTCGGAACGAGAGCACGCTCAGCACCAGCGTCGCGATCCCGCCCACGCCCGCGGCCATCTGCTCGCTCGCGAAATACCGCCCGCGGATCGCCTCGGGGAGCATGCCGTTGAGCCACGGCAGGTAGGCGCAGTTGCCGATCGCGCGGAACAGCGTGAAGAAGAAGACCGCGCCGATGAAGCAGGCGACGAGCGCGACCGAACCGGTCGCGGGCGCCATCCCCGCGATCACGATCGGCGGCAGGAGGAAGACGCTCCGCAGGCTCCAACCCGAGAGCATCACGCGCTTGTAGCCGAAACGCGGGAGCCACGCCGTCGCGAGCACCTGGATCGGCGTGAGGAGCAGCACGAACGAGTACGCCAGGCCCACCGCGAAGGCCGAGGCCCCGAGCCGCTCCGCGAAGAGCACCATGGGCGTGCCCAGCGCGATCTGCCACGTCATCGCGTTGAACATCCCGAACAGCAGCCCCGCGCGGTAGGGCCGCAGCGAGCGGTCCGCCGGCGCGCCCGGGAGTGCCGCCTCCGCGGTCATCAATCCGCCCGGTCGTCGGCCTTGCCGAGGGTCCGCCGCCAGCGCCTCAGTTCCGCCCGGACCCGCGCCGGCCCGGGCATGCCGACGCCGGTGCGGCTCCGCATCCCGCGATCGAGCTCGAAGACCCCGCGCCAGCCCCCCGCAAGGGCCGGGTGTATCCGCTTCGCGGTGACATCGGGGACCGCGGGCAGCGCACAGCCCGCCTTCTCGGCCGCGCCGACGAGCGCGCCGACGGCGTGGTGGGCCTCGCGGAACGGCACGCCGCGCAGCACGAGCCAGTCGGCCAGGTCCGTCGCGAGCAGGGCCGGATCCCCCACCGCCTCCGCGCAGCGGGCGGCGTCCACCCGCATCCCGGCGACGGTCGCGGCGGTGACGTCGAGGGAGAGCGCGAGCTGGTCGAAGCTGTCGAAGACCGGGGTCTTGTCCTCCTGGAGGTCGCGGTTGTAGGTGAGCGGCAGCCCCTTCACGAGGGTGAGGAGCGTCTGGAGGTTGCCCTGCAGGCGCGCCGACTTGCCGCGCAGCAGTTCCATCGCGTCGGGATTCTTCTTCTGCGGCATCAGGCTCGAGCCCGTGCAGAAGGCGTCGGGCAGGTCGACGAAGCCGAACTCCGTGCTGCTCCACAGGATCAGGTCCTCCGCGAGGCGGGAGAGATGGACGCCGGCGAGGGCGCAGGCCCCGGCGAACTCGATGAAGACGTCGCGATCCGAGACGGCGTCCATCGAGTTGGTGGTGAGCCGTGGCCGGCCGCGGGCGTCGACGAAGCCGAGCGCCTTCGCGGTGAAGGCGCGGTCGATCGGCAGGGTCGTGCCCGCGATCGCGCCGGAGCCGAGCGGGCAGACGTTGGCGTGGTCGTGGACGACGGCGAGGCGGCCGGCGTCGCGCTCGAGCATCTCGACGTAGGCGAGCAGGTGGTGGGCGAGCGCGACCGGCTGCGCACGCTGGAGATGGGTGTAGCCCGGGATGCGGACGGCGGCGTTGTCCGAGGCGACCCCGACGAGCGCGCGCTGGAGGGCGCGCACGCGCCCGCGCAGTTCGGTGCACGCGTGTTTGAAGAAGAGCCGCACGTCGGTCGCGACCTGATCGTTGCGGCTGCGCGCGGTGTGGAGGCGCGCGGCCGCGGGCGCGATGCGCGTGAGCGCCTGCTCGAGGTTCATGTGCACGTCCTCGAGCTTCGGGTCCCACGGGAACGAGCCGGCGGCGATCCGCGCGGCGATCTCGTCGAGGCCGCGGTGGATCGAGTCGCGCTCGGCCGGCTCGAGGAGGCCGACCTTGCAGAGCATGGCCGAGTGGGCGCGGTTGACCGCGAGGTCGAAGGGCGCCAGCCGGTGGTCGAACGAAACCGACTCGCTGTAGCGCAGCATCAGGTCGGCGGGACCCTCCGAGAACCGTCCGCCCCAGGTGGCTTGCTTCTGCTTGGCCATGGGCGGAGGGTTCCGCCGGCCGACCGACCTTGGCAACGCGAAAGCCGGGCCCGCCCGCCCCGGGCGCGACCCCGCGGCTACGGCTCGTCGCCGAGGGCGAAGTTGACGTGCTCGAGCCCGGCGCGCGCGCAGGCGTCCATGACGTTCACGATCACCTGGTGCGGCGTCGCGTCGTCGGGCGCGATCGTGACGATCGCGTCGACCTTGTTCGCCGCGGAGGCTTGGCGGAAGCGCGTGAGCAGCACCGTGAGCTCGGGCAGCGCGGCCGAGCCCGGGCGGTCGTAGGGATGTTCGTTGACGACCACCTGCCCGTCGGCGCGGATCTCCAGGATCTGCTCGTCGGGCAGCTCGAGCGGCGTCTCCTGCTCGACCACCCCCGGGAGCTGGAACGACACGTCGGCCTCCTGCTTCTGGAGCGTCGCGCCGACCATGAAGTAGATCAGGAGCAGGAAGACCACGTCGATCATCGGCGCGATCTGGAACAGCGCCCCGGGCTCGGACCTGCGTTTGCGCGTGACCGCCATCGCCGCTCAGCCGCCCGTCTGGTGCGTCGCGTAGATCACCTCGAGCGCGCCCGCCTCGGCGCAGGTCCTCAGAACCTTCTTGAGCTCGGAGAACGGCGTGGCCCGATCGGCCCGCACCTGGAAGCGCGACCCCGGCCGCTCGCGCAGGGTCGCGCGCACGGCCTCGCCGAGCGCCGCGACTCCGACGACCGCGCCGCCGATCTCGGTCGTGCCGTCGGCGAGGACGGTGATCAGGATCCGATCGGCGAGATCCGAAGGCACGTCGCTCTCCGTCGACTCCGGCAGGTCCACCGGGGTGCGGCGCTGCGCCTGCGAGAGCGAGCTCACGCACATGAAGAAGACCAGCAGGAGGAACACCATGTCGATCATGGGGGCCATCTGGAAATCCTCCGCCTGCGGCTCGCGGCGACGAATGCGCATCGACCCTGATCCTCGCCGCGCGTCCCCGCCCGAGGCAAGCCGGCTCCGGCGCCCGCTGGCGCGCCAGGAGGGATTCGAACCCCCGACCGACGGATTAGAAATCCGTTGCTCTATCCACCTGAGCTACTGGCGCGGATCGGCGACGGAGCGAGCAATGCCCGGAACCCGCCGAAAAACAAGCCGTGCGTGGGGCGGGCGCGACGCGCGCGCCGTGCGGCGGGATTGGTGGAGCCGATCGGGATCGAACCGACGACCTTCTCATTGCGAACGAGACGCTCTTCCAACTGAGCTACGGCCCCATCCTCCCCGAGGGAAACGCCGGGACGTTGCCTCATTTGCAGGCGGAGTAAACCTCTTTTTCCGCGCAGGATTTCGCGCGCCGGCCGGGGAATGCGGTTGCCCGCGGCGCCGGGGAGTCGCTACCCTGCCGGTGGCGTGGAGTCCCGTGGCAAGTCTCTGCCGCGGCCTCGCGCCCAAACAACGCAACACACCTGATCATGAAGAAAGCGACGACCACGGCGGCTCCTTCCAAGCCCGTGAAGGAAGCCCCTTCCAAGCCTGCGAAGAAAGCACCGGCCAGGCGCGCCCCCGAGGTTTCGGCCCCAGCGCCGAAGCCGAAGGTCGCGGCGGCTCCGGTCGCCTCCACGACGAGGGCCCCCGCGGCCCGCAAGACGACCGTGGCGGCGACGATCGACGTGGGCTTCGGCAACCTTCTCTACCTCCGGGGCGAAGGCCCCGGCCTGAGTTGGGAGCGGGGCCTTCCGATGGACTGCGTGTCGGCGGACAACTGGGCATGGACCACCACGGCGGCCTCTCGGCCGTTCGCCTACAAGGTGCTCATCAACGATGAGCAGTGGTCCCTGGGCGAGGACTGTGTCGCGGAGGTCGGTGTGACCAACACCATCTCCCCGACCTTCTGAATCCGGGCTCGGAAAACCGCCGGCCACCCCGGCATCCAGACAGCACACCACACCGGCCGCCTCCCCGCGAGGCGGCCGGTTTTCTTTGGCAGGCTCGTCGCGCCTCCGCTTAGTCTGCCCGCCCGCGGTCTTGAAGATCCTCCACCTGACCAACCTCTACCCGCCCTACGCGACCGGCGTGCCCGAGCGGCAGTGCCGACTGGTGGTGAACGAACTGGCCAACCGCGGCCACTTCAACCGCGTCCTCACCTCCGACTACACGGTCGCGGGCACGCCCGACCGCGAGCGCTTCGCCGGGCGCGTCCTCCGGCTCGCCACGGGCTCGGGCGACCTCGCCTTCTGGCGCCTCCTGCGCAACGAACGCCACAACCTGCGCGCGCTCCGCTCCGAGCTCGACGCGATCGTCACCGACGTCGTGCTGGTCTGGACCCTTTCGGGCCTCTCCAACCCGCTGCTCTGGGAGCTCGAGCGCCGCGGCGTGCCGACGGTCTTCGCGGTCCTCGACCACTGGCCGCGGCACCGCTTCCGCGAGGACCCGTGGTTCCGCTGGTGGACCTCGGCCACCCGCCTGCGCGAACGCCTGCTGCGGCGACTCCTGCGCACCCTCCTCCTCGACCGCCCGATCCTGCGCCGGCTACCCGTCCGCCCCCCGACCGACCTCGCCTTCCGCAACGCCTTCTTCGCCTCCCGCGCCCTCCGCGACTCCGTCCGC
>DAIPIQ010000017.1:12911-30678 GCA_036770745.1 Opitutaceae bacterium
CCCCTTCACCTTCTTCTTCACCAGCTTACCGCCCTCACGTGCCACCGTCGCCGGAGTCACCTCGCGCATCGAGTCCGCCGCCTTCCCCGCACGTTCCAGCACCTCGCTTGCCTTACGGCCCGCCTTCTTCGCCTCCCGCGCCCTCCGCGACTCCGTCCGCGCGGCCGGCTTCGCCACCGACGGGGCCGAGGTCATCCCGCATTGCGTCGGTCGGGACGAGATCCCGGGCAACCCGCAGCGACGCGACGACCTCCGGCGCATCCTCTGGGTCGGCCGCCTCGATTCGGAACGCGATCCGATGACCGCCATCCAGGCCATCCAGGAGCTCCGCCACAACGGCACGATGCAGTACTCCCTCGACCTCTTCGGCCGCGGCGACGTCGCCTTCGAGAGCCGCCTGCACGACTATGTGCGCAACGCCCAGCTCGGCGGCGCGGTGACGATCCGCCACGCCAACACCGAGGAGCTCGCGTCGTTGTTTCCCACCTACGACCTCTTCCTCCACACCGCGCGCTACCCGGAGCCCTTCCCGCTCGTCCTCCTCCGCGCGATGGCGGCGCGCACTCCGGTCGTGACCACGCTCGAGGGCGGCGCCGCCGACATCGTCCGCGACGGCGAGAACGCCACCGTCTTCCGCACCGGCAACCCCGCGGATTGCGCGGCGAAACTGCTCGAGGTCGTCGCCGATCGCGAAGGGATCGAACGCCGCACCGCCCTCGCCTACCGCGAGGTGCTCGACGACTACTCCGCGCTCGTCGTGGCCGGCCGGATCGAGCGCCTGCTCATCGACGCGACCCGTTTCCGGGAGCCGTGGTGAGCGGCGCGTCCGCGGGCTCGCCGTTGAGCTCGAGCAGGCGGCTCCGGATGAACGCGAGCGCCTCCGCGCCCGGCGGCAGTTCCCCCGGGTGGAGCAGCGCGCACCGCACCCGCGCCCGGGTGAACGGCGCCGGCACCTCGAACCGGTCCCACGAACGCAGCCGCCATGCGCACCCGTAGCGCACGCCGAGGAGCAGCAGCGGCACGCCCGAACGCCGCGAGGCGAGCAGCGCACCGGCCTTCATCTCATAGCGGGGCCCCCGCGGCCCGTCCGGAGTGATCGCCACGTCGCGGCCTCGGCGCAGTTCGCCGATGACCTCGTGCAGCGCCTCGCGCCCCATCCGGCTGCTCGAGCCGCGGGCACAACGCAGGCCCAGTCGCTCAAAGAAACAAGACAGCGCCGCACCGTCCCGGCTTGCGCTCACCAGCGCGACCACCGTCCGCCCGGGCCGGATCCGCCGCACGGTCCACGGCACGAAGAAAAGCCGGTTGTGCCAGAGCAGCGCGAGGACCGGCCCCGGATGGTGGGCGTGCACGCGGTCCTCCTCCGCGAGCTCGAAGCGGATCGTCCGGCACCACGCCCGGACCACCGCGGCGAGCAGCCGGATCGCGACCGCGCGCAGACCCCGCGCCTCGTGGGCGACGGAGGACGGGGGGACGGCGACGCTTGGTTCCGACACGGCCGCGGAGTCTTCGCGGGCGGCGCGCGACCGCCAAGGTCATTTCCCGAACTTGCCCGGCCCGGAGCGTCGCCCACACTCCGGCCCCGTGCCCGGCTCGGTGTTCTTCACGCCCTCCGCCTGTCCCCACCTGCCCGACGCCCCGCCGGCGATGGACTGGCGCGCGTTGCACGAGCTGGGCCCGGACCGGGGGGCGTCGTTCTACCGCCGCTGCCTCGAGTACGGGCAGTACCTCTGGATCCGGGGCCTCGCCGCCCGCGCCATCCTGAGCGTCGACCGCGGCCTGCTCTGCGCCGACGAGACGCATGCCGAAGTGCTCGCCCAACATCCCCCGCCCTACCGCGCCCTCACCTGGATGATCCTCCACACCCCCGGCGGGGTCTTCGTCGGCAACCCCCGCGTCCACTACCAGCACCTCGCCGACCGCGTCCGCGGCGCGCACGAGGAGCGGCGCCGCTGGCGGGCGTGGGCGATGTGGAGCCTCGCCCGGGCCGTGCGCCCGGACCTTCCGGCCGACCCGGCCCACGCGGTGCGCGAGCCCTCCGAGGCGGAGATCGACGAGGCCCTCGCGCGGCACGGCCTCCCCGGCGAGGCCGCGCTCTGGCGCGAAGTCCGCGCTCAGAACTCGCGCACCCTGCCGCCGTAGGTCCGGGCGAGGCGGCGCATGTTCGCGGCGTCGCGCGGCGAGAGCTCGAAGCCCACCACGTGCACCCGCACCTCGCGGGAGGCCGGGCGGCGGAACGCCTCGAGCGAGGCCTCCAGCGATTCGTAGGCGATCAGCGGATACGCCACCCGGCCGCCGCGCACCTCGCGCCGGTCGAGCACGCCGTCGGTCACGAGGAAGACCACGTCCGGATCGAGCCGGAAGGCGGCCTCGAACGCCGCCTCGTGGCCGGACCACGCGTCGTCGGCGCGCACCGGCGGGTTGCCCGCGAGGTTGCCCGCGATCCACGCCCGCGCGGCCGCGCGGTTGGCCGCGGTGGCCGGCGCGAGGAACTCGGGGAACGTGCGCACGCCCTGGCTGAACTGGACGATCGCGAAGAGCGTGCCCCCGCCGAGCCCGTCGACGAGGCGCGTCACCTCTTCCTGGATACGCTCCCACGGGACGCCGCGGCGGGCCGCCCTGTGGCGCACCGAGACCGAGGTGTTGACGACGACGACGATGCGCTCGCCGCCGTCCTCGACCCCGAAGAAGGCCGCGGCCGAGGCGGTCCCGCGCACGCCGCCGAGCGGGCCGCCCAGCCCCGAGTTCGCCAGCAGGGCCCCGGCGTCGCGGGCGAGGAAGGCGGAGTCCTCCAGCGGTTGGAAGTCCGTCCGCGGGAAGGTCGGGAGCGAGGGGAGATCCGGCGGCAGGAGAGCGCTCGAGACCAGCTTCTCCAGCTGGAGCGGCGCGGCCGCGGCCTGCTGGAACTCGCTCAGCGCGACGCGGTGCTCCAGCTCCTTCTGCGGGAGGAGGATCGTCGGGGCCGCGGTGAACGCGGGCTCGTCGCGCGCGCCCGGGCGCACGACCACGACGAGGACGGTGACGGCGAGGATCGCCGCCTGGACCGCGATCGCGTAAGCGAGCGTGTCGCGTCGCCACCGCCGCGGTTCCGCTCCCTTGCTGGACTGGCCGGGGCTAGCCATGCGCGGGCGCGAGGATGCGGCCACCCCGCGCGCTGTCAGCGCGATAATCCGGGGGTGTGATCAATAGTGGTGGCATGCTTCGGTTCTGCTGAAGGCCGACGGCCATCTCCGCGGTCATCCGGCATGCCTTGTCGTGGGCCGGGGTTCATCCCCGGCTTTCGGCCAAGAGACGCGGAATAAGCCGGGGATGAACCCCACGACGACAGGTTGCCACCACTCTTGATTGCACCCATAATCCGGGGCGCGCGGAGGTTGGATTTGCGCCGGAGCCGCCACCGGGCGTAGACCCCCCGCCCCTCCATGCACGATCGCTCCGATTACAAGACGACCTGGAACGCGCTCGCCGGCGACGAAACCCACGCCCGGCTCCACGTGGCCGGACACCTCGACAACGCCGAGTGGAACCGCTCCGCCGGCGTCACGAAATCGGTCCTCGAGGACTTCGTCGGCATCCGCGCCGAGGACGAGATCCTGGAGATCGGCTGCGGGATGGGCCGGGTCGGCCGCGTGCTCGCGCCGGTCTGCCGCCGCTGGACCGGTTGTGACATCTCCGGGGCGATGCTGGCGCAGGCGCGCCTCTACCTCGCGGGAGTTCCCAACGTCCACCTCCACGAGCTGCCCGGCGTGGGCCTCGAGGGGATCGCGGACGCGTCGCTCGACCTCGTCTACTCGACGGTGGTCTTCATGCATCTCTACGAGTGGGACCGCCACCGCTACGTGCGGGAGGCGATGCGCGTGCTGCGGCCCGGCGGGCGCTGCTATTTCGACAACGTCGACATCACGACCGACCACGGCTGGGAGGTCTTTTCAGCAGGCGCGGCCTATCCACCGGAGTCGCGGCCGGCGCACCTGAGCATGGTATCGACGGCGGATGAGTTGGAGACCTATGGGCGGCGCTGCGGCTTCGCCGAGGTGCGCGTGCGCAAGTGGGGCGGCGCGTGGGTCGCGTTGACCGGAAGGAAGCCTTGAGCCTGGAGAACCCGGTCGGAATGGAGACGGAGCAGCTCCACGGAGCGGCTGCGCCGCAACCGAAGCCCGCCTCTCGATCCGAGCCGCGCAAGGAACTCGAGACGAAGCACGCGGCGGCAAGACACGGTTCGAAGGTGGCCGCAGGCCTTGTCGGACGGCGTCGTGCGTTCGTGCCTTTCGGCGAAAGGCACGCCACCGGGTGCGCGCTTCTCGAGTGTCCGAGGTGGCACGCCTCTCGCCGAGAGGCGTGGGGCGGTTGGTCGGGAGCGGCCGCGCAACCCGCCGTCCTGAGGCCGGCGGCCGAGTGGCTTTGCCTCAGCGCAGGCGACCGGGCTTGATCCGCCGCACGGCGACGAAGCGTCCGCGGAAAAGCTCCTCGATCGAGCGGCGGTTGCTCTCGGGCAGGGCCGCGACGGCGGCGTCCAACTCTGGTGGAAGGACGCCTGCCTCTTCGCCATCCGAACCGGCCCGCCGCGGTCCGTCCTCGGACGGGATCGGGGCGGCGCTCTCGAAACTCTCCTCCGCAGCGGCGGGCGGCAGGAGCTCGTCGACCACGGCCTCCTCTTGGACCGCGACGGCGGGGAGCGGCTCCGGCGGCGGAGGTTGATCGGCGACGGTCGCCGCCCGCGACTCAGGGAGCGGCGGCCCGGCTACTTTTTTTTTTCCGTCTCCGGGGCTTCCCCGGCGAGGCCGGCGATCTCCCGGATGAGGGCGTCGATCGCCCGGGCGCGGCTGTTTTCGACCGCCTTGAGGAGGGTCACCTCGAAGTTCACACGCTCGCCGAGGCCGGACTTCACCCCGGGCTCGCCCTCCCGCAGGGCGTCGAGCATCCGGGCGAGCGATTCGGTCGGGAGCGGTGCGCCGAGCCGGGCCGAGGCGCCCGGACCGCGCACGGAATCGAGGAGGGCTTCACGCACCCGAGCCTGGAGGTCGCCGAGGAGGCGCACGAGGTCCCGCCCGTTGGCCTCGAGCTCGTCCACGAGGTCGAGCAGCGCGCGCCGGTCGGCGGTCGCGAGCGCGCGGCAGAGGTCGCCGAGCCGGGCCTGGGAGACGAGACCGTAGACTTCGAGGACGTCGGCTTCGGTGATCGTCTCGCCGCAGAACGCGATCATCTGGTCGAGGATCGACTGCGAGTCGCGCATCCCGCCGTCGGCGAGGCGGGCGATCGCGGCGAGGGCGGCGGGCTCGACCGAGAGACCCTCGGCCTCGGCGATCCGGGTGAGGCGGCCGATGATGTGTTCGTCGGCGATCGGCTTGAGGTCGAACCGCTGGCAGCGGGAGATGATCGTCGGCAGGACCTTCTGCGCCTCGGTGGTGGCGAAGATGAACTTCACGTGGGCGGGCGGCTCCTCGAGGGTCTTGAGGAGGGCGTTGAAGGCGGAGGTCGAGAGCATGTGGACCTCGTCGATGATGTAGATCTTGAACTTCCCGGAGGTCGGGGCGTAGCGCACGTCGTCACGCAGGTCGCGGATCTGGTCGACGGAGTTGTTGGAGGCGCCGTCGATCTCGATCACGTCCATCGAGCTGCCGGAGGTGATGGAGGTGCAGTTGGCGCAGACGCCGCATGGCGAAGGGGTCGGGCCGCGCTCGCAGTTGAGGGCCTTGGCGAAGATGCGGGCGGTGGTCGTCTTGCCGGTGCCGCGCGGGCCGACGAGGAGGTAGGCGTGGGCGATCCGACCGCGGGTGATGGCATTCTTCAGCGTGCGGACCACGTGCTCCTGCCCGACGAGCTCGTCGAAGGTCTGGGGGCGCCACTTGCGGGCGATCACTTGGTAGCCGGCCGACATCGCGATCAGTCCACGTCGCACGCGGGTTTCGGCAAATCAAAAGCCGCCGTGCGCGGCGCTTTGCCGGGGTCGGTGGGGGAGTGCGGCCAGGTTACCCACGGCACCTGCGGAGCGTGGTTGCCGTTGCTACCTTCCGGTCCTGGCGGGATTCACCCGTCCGGCATTGCATGGGACCTGGCCGCGAGGCGGACCGTAGGACCGACCCCGCGCCTTTCAACCCCCAAATCCTTCCCGCGACCGGGCTACGGGCGGGCGGGTGCGGCGGGCGGCTTGTCGTCCTTGTGGGAATGCGGCGGGCGGGCGGGCCCTTGGATCGCGCGGTCGTAGCGTTCGCGCTCCTTTTCCTGGATCTCGCGGAAGCGGACGCGTTGCTCGGGGGTCAGCTCCTCCTCGATCCCGGCGTTGAGGTCGCGGACCTGCTGGCCCATCTCGGCGAAGGCGCGCTTGCGGCAGGCCCGCATCGACTCCTCGAAGCGCCGCATGATCGGGCGGATCCGCTCCACCTGCGCGGCCGAAAGGTCCAGCTGCTCGACGCGTTTGCGGAGCTGGCGGTCGACGAATTCCTGCGAGGAGATCCGCGTGGACGGCTTGCGCGTCCACGCATACGTGCCGACCCCGCCCACGACGGCTCCCGCGGTGAAGATGCCCGCCATCGCGAGGACGACCTTGAGGATGCCGGCTCGCATCAGGGCGAAAGATCGGCGACGACCAGCGGATCGGCGAGCTCGACGAGCTCCGCATGCGCGGCGTCGCCGACGAGCGGCCACAACGAGGCGACGGCGAGCAGGGTGACGAGGCAGGCGATGCCGAAGCTGCGCACGGCGAGCCCTTCCCAGATCGAACCGACGCGGACGCGACCGGCCACGGCGAGCGCGGCGACGCGCGTCGCGAAACCGGGCGGGGCGACGCAGACCTCTTCCGCCGCACCCGGGCGGGCGAGCGCGATCAGTCGGGCCCAGACGTGGTCAAAGCGGTTCATGGGGGCTTTTTTCCTGTTGCTGGAGACGTTTGAAGGCCAGCTGAAGTTTCCGTCGAGCGCGGAAAGCGCGGACTTTGATCATGGTCTGCGACCAGCCGGTGGCCGCGGCGATCTCGGCGAGGGTTTTCTGTTCGAGATCGAGCATGGTGATGACCGCCCTATCGGTCGGGCCGAGCGTGTCCATGAGCTTGCCGACGAGTTCCTTCGCCGAGGTCGCGTCGGCGGGGTCGGCGGCTTTGTCGTCGCGGGTCACGACCTCGAGCATCTCGGCCTCGCCCTCGGAGAGATCGGCCCACCGGTATTCCGGGCGTCGCCTCTGGGCCCGCAACTGGTCGATGCACGTCGTCACCGCGATGCGCGAGACCCAGTTGGGGAACGGCACCCTGCCCTCGTACTGGTCGAGCCGGCGGAACATCTTGATGAAGACCTCCTGCACGAGGTCCTCCTCCGGCGTGCGGCGCGGCAGGTGCGCCCGGACGATCCGGACGACGAGCGGATAGAGATGCTCGATCAAGGCCCGACACGCCGCCTGATCGTCGCGCCGGACGCCCTCGAGGCACGCGGGCAGATCAAAGGATTCCTCGAGCATACGACCCGGGGAAGCAAACCGGGCCGGCGGCTCGGAGCCATCGGATTCTGCGCTCCGCCGGCCCGCGACCGCGCCCCGCAGTCGAATCTTCCCCTCGCACCCGGGGTGCGGTAACAAACACGTTTCCCAACCCGCCATGCAACGCCCTCCGATCACGAAGTACCGGCCGCTCCCGCCCGTGGACCTGCCGGACCGCCAATGGCCCTCGCGCGTCCTCACGCGGGCCCCCATCTGGTGCAGCGTCGACCTTCGCGACGGCAATCAGGCCCTCGCGGTGCCCATGGGCGTCGAGGAGAAGCTCGAGCTGTTCCGGTTGCTCGTGGACATCGGTTTCAAGGAGATCGAGATCGGCTTCCCCTCGGCTTCGCAGATCGAGTTCGATTTCTGCCGGCGGTTGATCGAGGGCGGGCTGATCCCGGAGGATGTCTTCATCCAGGTCCTCTGCCAGTGCCGGGAGGACCTGATCACCCGCTCCCTGGAGGCGATCCGGGGGGCGCGGAGGGTCGTCTTCCACCTCTACAACTCCACCTCGCCCGCGCAACGCCGGCACGTCTTCGGCCTCGACCGCCCCGAGATCGTGCGGATCGCGACCGGTGCCGTCGCCCTCCTGCGCGAGCGGAGCGCCGGCTTCGTCGCGGCCGGGATGGACCTGCGCCTCGAGTATACGCCCGAGAGCTTCACGAGCACCGAGCTCGATTTCGCCCTCGAGATCTGCGAGGCCGTGACCGACGTCTGGCGGCCGACTCCGGAGCACAGGATCATCCTCAACCTCCCCGCGACGGTCGAATACGCCACGCCCAACGTCCACGCCGACCAGATCGAGTGGATGTGCCGGCGCCTGACCCGCCGCGCCTCGACGATCGTCTCGCTGCACACCCACAACGACCGGGGTACCGGCGTGGCCGCGACCGAGCTGGCCCTGCTCGCCGGGGCCGACCGGGTCGAGGGCACGCTCTTCGGCAACGGCGAACGCACCGGCAACCTCGACGTCGTGACGGTGGCGCTGAACCTCTACACCCACGGGATCCACCCCGGGCTCGACTTCTCCAACATCAACGCGATCCGCGACGTCTACGAACGCTGCACCCGCCTCGACGTGCCGCCCCGCCACCCCTACGCCGGCGAACTGGTCTTCACCGCCTTCAGCGGTTCGCACCAGGACGCGATCAAGAAGACCCTCGCCGTCCAGAAACCGGATGCGCCCTGGGAGGTCCTCTACATCCCGATCGATCCGCAGGACATCGGCCGCAACTACCGCGCGATCATCCGCATCAACAGCCAGTCGGGCAAGGGCGGCGTCGCCTACGTGATGGAGAAGGAGTTCGGCCTCCAGCTCCCCAAGGCGATGCACCGCGAACTCGGCCGCCTGATCAACGACATCGCCGACGTCGAGGGCCGGGAGATCTCGCCGGAGGAGGTGTTCGTGGCGTTCAAGGCCGAGTACCTCGAACGCGTGACGCCCTACGAGTTGCTGGGTTTCCGCTCCGATTCGTCGGACTCGCACCACGTGACCTGCCACACGACGGTGCGGATCGACGGCGTCGAGCGCGCCCTCACCGGCGCCGGCAACGGCCCGATCGACGCGTTCGTCCACGCCCTGCTTTCCGCGGGGGTCGGACCGTTCGAGATCCTCAGCTACGCGGAGCACTCGATCGGGAAGGGCGCGGACTCGAAGGCCGCCGCCTACATCCAGATCAAGACCGCCTCGGGCTTCACCGGCCACGGAGTCGGGATCGACACGAACATCGAGTTCGCCTCGATGCTTGCGATCGTCGGCGCCCTGAATCGGGCCGCCGCGAGATCCGCCTGCGGCTGACGCGGAGCACGCGGGACGCCTGCTCCCACGGGGCGCCGGAACGCCTACTCCCCGGCCGCGAAACGCCGCAGCCGCCCCAGCGAGCGCTCGCGCCCGAGGACGCGGAGCAGGCCCGTGATGCTCGGGCCCGCGCCGCACCCGGTGAGGGCGAGGCGCGCCGGGGCCTGGTAGTCGCCGAAGGCGAAGCCCCGCCGCGCGGCGAGCGCGTGGATCGCCGCCTCCACCGCCGGCTCGTCGGAGAACTCCAGGCCCTCCAGCGCCTCGAGCAGCTCGCCGACGCGCGCCCTCGGATCGCCCTTCGCCAGCACCTTCGCCCGGACCTTCTCGTCGACCGGGTGCTCGTCGGTGAAGAAATACACCGCGTAGGCGGGCAGTTCCTCGAGCGACTTGAGCTTCGGCTGGCAGAGCAGGAGGACCTCCCGCAGGTAGGCCTCGTCGGGCAGGCCGGCGGGAAACGCGCCGACCCGCTCCAGGTGCGCCCGCGCCCGCGCGACGAAGACCTCCGGCGACAGCTCCAGCAGGTAGGCCATGTTCATGTGCGCGAGCTTCCGCTCGTCGAACCGGGCGTTGCTCTGGTTGACGCCGGGGAGGTCGAAGCGCGCGATGATCTCGGCGAGCGGCATCTTCTCGCGATCGTCCTTCGGATTCCAGCCGAGCAGGCAGAGGAAGTTCACCAGGGCCTCGGGCAGGAAGCCGCGCCGCTGGTATTCCTCGACGAGCGCCCCCT
This sequence comes from Opitutaceae bacterium, assembly GCA_036770745.1. Taxonomy (GTDB): domain Bacteria; phylum Verrucomicrobiota; class Verrucomicrobiia; order Opitutales; family Opitutaceae; genus DAIPIQ01. The sequence continues at coordinate 22,901 of DAIPIQ010000017.1, forward strand.
GGTCGCGCTTCGACATCTTTCCCGGGCCGTTCTGCTTCAGGATTAGCGGAATGTGGGCGAACTGCGGGACCGGCGCACCGAAGGCCTTGAAGAGCTCGACGTGCTTGCTCGTATTGGAGAGGTGGTCCTCGCCGCGGATGACGTGGCTGATCTCCATCGCGATGTCGTCGACGACGTTGACGAAGTGGAAGACCGGATTGCCGTCCGACCGCACGATCACGAAGTCCTCGTCCTCGACCCGCTCGACCCGCCCGCGGATCCGGTCCTCGATGACCGTCGGCTCCGCCTTCACCTTCTCGACGGTCCGCTTGCGGTGGTCGTCGTAGGCCTCGAAGCGTTCCCCGAGGAGCCGGAACCAGATCGCCCCGTCCTTCGGGTAGGCCCGGCCGCTCGCGAGGAGTTTCTCCACGTGCGCACGATACACCGCGCCGCGCTCGCTCTGCCGGTAGGGACCGAAGGCCCCGCCCGCCCCGGGCCCCTCGTCCCACTCGAGCCCGAGCCACCTCAGGCTGTCGTAGATGACGCGGAGAAACTCGTCGCTGTTGCGCTCCCGGTCGGTGTCCTCGATGCGCAGGACGAAGGTCCCGCCGGTGTGTCGGGCGTAGAGCCAGTTGAAGAGCGCGGTGCGGGCGCTCCCGATGTGGAAGAAACCGGTGGGGCTGGGCGCGAAGCGGACTCGGACCTTGGACATGAGGCGGGCGGGCTCGTTGGAAAGGGAGGCGGGTGTATCGCGCGGGCTCCGGGGCCTGTCAAAGACTCTCCCCCTCCGCCGCCACCGCGGGGAGATCGACGCCCATCCGCGCGCGCGCGAACTCCACGAGATCCTCCGGCGGCGGCGCGCGGAACTCCATCGCTCCGTCGGCCAGCGCGAAACGCACCCGCGCGCAGTGCAACGCCTGACGCGGCAGCGCGAGACGCCGGGCGAGCGCCTCGGTCCAGCCCGTCTCGATGAAGTCGAGGAAGCACTGGGGCGACGGCCCGTAGATCTTGTCGCCGACGACCCGGCGCCCGAGCCACTCCGCGTGCGCCCGGATCTGGTGGGTGCGGCCGGTCACCGGATTCGCCTCGACGACGGTGCGGCCCCCTCCGCTCGCCAACGCCCGGAAACGCGTCAGCGCGGGGCGCGCCTCCGGCCCCGGGCCGGCCCGCCGCTTCGCCACGACGACGCTCGTGAGGTCGGGCCCGATCGGGGCGTCGACTTCGTGCTCGCCCTCCAGCGCGCCCTCCAGGATCGCGAGGTAGCGCTTGGCCACCCGCCGCTCCTGCACCGCCGTCTGCAGGCGGCTGGCGAGCGCGGGATGCTTCGCCAGCACGACCACCCCGCTCGTCTCGCGATCGAGTCGGAAGACGAGGTGCAGCCGCGCCAGACCCGTGAACTCCCGGCACGCGCCCACCAGGCTCGACCACGGACCCGCCTTCGACGGATGGCAGACCACGAGCGCGGGCTTGTTCACGACCAGCACGTCCGCGTCGTCGCGCAGCACCCAGGCCGCGAGCTCCTCGCGCGTGATCTGGAATCCGTCCGACGTCGCCGGCATGCGGCCCGCATCACGACCGCCGCCGAGCCACGGGCCAACGCATTTCGCTCCTCTCTTTCGGCTCCGCCGCCGCCCGTTCGCGCCGATCAAGAAGACGTCGATGAACCCCGACCCCGCCCACCCGCCGCGGCCCGGCGTTTCCCCGATGGGGGTTGCAAAGCCGCACCTCCGATTCCACTTTTCCGACGCAGTGATGAGCGCACGGATTCCACCGGGCCTGATCCCGAAAAACGGCGAGCCCGGGAGCGCGTTACGCGCAACGGTCGCCGCCGGCGCCCATCCCCTCCTCCCTTAGCACCCAGCAACGAAACACCATGCCCACAAAACAAGAACACCCCCGGAACGGCCACGAAATCATCCTCTCCGGCATCCACCTCGACCTCACGGATGCCCTCAAGAACATCGCTCATGAGAAGTTGCAGCGACTGTTCCGCCACGAGGATCGGATCGTCCGCGTCCGGGTGGAGCTCGAGCACGACCGCAGCCGCGACCGCTCCGAGGAATTCATCGCCAAGGGCCACATCCAGATCCAGGGGCCCGACATGATCTGCTCGGTCGCCTCGGAGGATTGCCTGAAGTCGCTCGACCTCATGGTCGACAAGCTCGACCGGATGATCCGCCGCCGCGCCCGCCTCCGGAAGGTCAAGCGCCACCACCCCCACCCGGTGGAGATCCCCGCCGACATCCCGAAGGCGTAGGCCCGCCGCCTCCGGTCCTTCGCGACCGGGCTTTTTTGCATCCGCCGGCCGGCTTGCGCGGCCTCGGCGGGTGGAATCAAAGTGGTGGCGGCATCCTGCTGCCATTGGTCCTTGGCGAAACCGAACCCCGGCCCACGACGCCAGGTTGCCACCACTTTCGATCGCGCCCGGCACCGGCCGTCTCCCCGCTCCGGCATTGCAAATGCCGGCGGGGAAATCCTTGTTCGTCGGCTTATGGGAGCTCAGTCATGAAACCCACCCACCCGTGGGTCGCGAAGGTGACCGCCGAGGTCGGCAAGGCCGTGTTGGGGCAGTCGCGGGTCGTCGAGCGGCTGCTCACCGCGTTGCTCGCCCACCCTGTCCACGGCCATCGACCAGTCGGGGGCTGCCGCGTTGCTCGCCAACGGCCACGTGCTCCTCGAAGGCATGCCGGGGCTCGCCAAGACGCTCCTCATCAAGAGCCTCGGCACCGCCCTGGGGCTGAAGTTCGAACGCATCCAGTTCACCCCCGACCTGCTGCCGAGCGACGTCGTGGGCACGATGGTCTTCCAGCCGCAGGACGGGCGGTTCTCGCCCCACCTCGGCCCCATCTTCGCCAACCTCGTGCTCGCCGACGAGATCAACCGCGCCCCCGCCAAGGTCCAGAGCGCCCTGCTCGAGGCGATGCAGGAGCGCCAGGTCACGATCGGCGGTACGTCGCACCGCCTGCCACACCCGTTCTTCGTCATGGCCACGCAGAACCCGGTGGAGCAGGAGGGCACCTACCCGCTCCCGGAGGCGCAACGCGACCGCTTCCTCTTCAAGCTCCTCGTCGGCTACCCCGAGCCCGCCGACGAGCTCGAGATGATGCGGCGTTGGGGCCGCGTCACCTCCCAGCCCGAGTTGCGGCCCGTTTCCGACCCGGCCGAGCTGCTCGCGATCCGCGCCGAGGTCGACGCGGTCCACGTGGCCGACCCCATCCAGGGCTACATCCTCGCCCTCGTTCGCGCCACGCGCGAGCTCGCCCGCTCCGGCGGCGACGCCCCGACGCACCTCTCCTACGGCGGCTCGCCGCGCGCCTCGATCGGTCTTTTCCAGGCCGGCAAGGCACTGGCCTGGCTGCGCGGCGCCGATCATGTAACGCCCGCCGTGATCCAGGACGTCTTCTGTGACGTCATGCGTCACCGGATCGGACTCACCTACGAGGCGGAGGCGGAGAACGTCACCGCGGACACGCTCCTCCAGGGCGTGCTCGACAAGACCCCCGTGCCCGACGCGTCGACGCCTTCGGGCGGCTGAGGCCCGGCGATGGCTGCGCGGCTTCCCACCCCGGCGCCGGCCGTCGATGCGCGCCACCACGTGTCGCCCGCGATGTTGCGGCGGCTGGAGTGGCGCGTGCGCCACGCGGTCGAGACCGTGCTCACCGGCGACTACCGCTCCGCCTTTCGCGGTCGCGGGATGGAGTTCGACCAGGTGGTCAAGTACGAGTTCGGCGACGACGTGCGCGACATCGACTGGAACGTCACCGCCCGCCTCGGCGAACCCTACCGAAAGAAGTTCGTCGAGGAGCGCGAAGTCTCGCTCCTGATCGTCTTCGAGGATTCCCCCGCCCTCCAGTTCGGCTCGGCGGGGCGCAGCCGGCGCGAGACGCTCCTCGAGCTCGCCGCCCTCCTCATGCTGCTCGGGGCCGTCAACCGCGACCGCGTCGGCCTGCTCTACGCCGGCCCCGGCGGTTTCTGGTTCCGGCGACCCCTGCCCGGTCGCGAACGCATCCTCCACTCCGCCTCGCTCCTTCTCGGGCAACCCGCGCCCGCCGTGGAGGTCGATGCCGTGGTGGAGACTCCGTGGCGCTTCATCCTCCGGGCCGCCCCGCGCCACAGCGTGCTGCTCTGGCTCGGACCCTTCGCCCCCTCGACCGAACCGGAGGGCTGGACCGTGCTGCGTCGACGCTACCAGACGATGGGCTTCCGCGCCGACGACCCGTGGGACGTCGAGCTGCCCGCGGCCGCACGGCTGCCCGTGCTCGATCCACTCGCCGGCCGGATCCTCCACCTCGACACCACCTCGACCGCCCAGCGCCGGGCACACGCCGCCTGGGTGGCCCGCCGCGAAGCCCACTTCGCCGCGCTCTTCCCCAATCCCGTCGACCGCGCCGCGGTGCGGACCGACGCCCCGGCCTTCGACGCGATGGTCGCGTTCTTCCACCGCCGCACCCACCTCAAACGATGAGCTCGTGGGCCTTTCACGATCCCGCGTGGCTGCTCGCCCTGCTCGCCCTGCCGCTCCTCGCCTGGCTGCGGCGCGCCCGCCGGCTCCCGCTGCTCGTCGTGCCCTTCGCCGCGGAATGGCACCGGCCCGTCGCCACGCCGGGAGTGAACTGGGCCGCCCTCGGCGCCTACGCGGGCCTCGCCGCCCTCATCCTCGCCCTCGCCCGGCCGCAGTTCCTCGAGACCACGCGCCAGGCCCGCCAGCAGGGTTACGACATCGTCCTCGCGATCGACCTCTCCGGCAGCATGCTCGCCGAGGACTACGAGCGCGCCGGCGGCCGGATCAACCGGCTCCAGGCGGTCAAACCCGTCCTCGAGGCGTTCGTGAACCGTCGCGCCGCCGACCGCATCGGGCTCGTCGTCTTCTCCGGCCGCGCCTACACGTTCGCCCCGCTCACGTTCGACCACGACTGGCTCCGCCGCCAGATGGGCCGCCTTCAGATCGGGCTGCTGGAGGACGGCACCGCGATCGGCGACGGCCTCGGCGTCGCCCTCGCCCGGCTGGAACAGGGCCGGCGCGATGCGGGACCGACCCGCGAGGGCGCGTTCGTGATCCTCCTCACCGACGGCGCCAACAACGCCGGCGCCCTCGACCCCCGCCAGGCCGCCGCGATCGCGGCCGAGCGCGGCATCAGCGTCTTCACCCTCGGCGCGGGCACGAGCGGGGTCGTGCCCGTCCCCGTCGTCGACCAGCAGGGCAACCGCATCGGCACCCGGCGCATGATGTCCGACCTCGACGAGACGCTCCTGCGCGACATCGCCGAACGCACCGACGCCGAGTACTTCCGCGTCGCCGACGCCGGCACGATCGAGCGGGCCTTCGCCGCGATCGACCGGGCGCGCAAGATCGAGTTCGAATCGCACTCGCTCGTCGTGAACGACGAGTACTTCACCCCGTTCGCCACCGTCGGGGCCGGCCTGCTCGGGCTCGCCGCCCTGGCCGCCGCGCTCCAGTCGCGCCAGGAGGTGCTCGCGTGACCTGGGGTGAACCGCTCTGGCTCCGCGCGCTCGCCGCACCCGCGCTCGCCGCCCTGCTCCTGCTCGCCTCGCTCGCCTGGCGGCGCGACTCCGCCGAGGCGCGCTGGCCCGGGATCCGCCGTGTCGTCGCCGCCGGCTCGCGCCTGCTCGAGGCCCGACCCGGCGCGGCCCGCCGTCGCCCGTGGCTCCTCGTCCTCGCCCTCGCCCTCGTGATCGTCGCGCTCGCCCGGCCGCGCTGGGGCGTGGTCGAGCAGCCGGTGCTCCAGCAGGCCCGCGAAGTGATGCTCGCCCTCGACCTCTCCCGTTCGATGCTCGTCCAGGACGTGCCGCCCGACCGGCTCGCGCGGGCGCGCCTCCTCCTCCAGGGCCTGCTCGACGGCCTGCGCGGCGAGCGCGTCGGCCTCGTCGTCTTCGCCGGCACCGCGTTCGTCCAGGTGCCGCTCAGCGCGGACTACCAGATCCTCCGCGAGTTCCTCCCGTCGTTGAACCCCGGATACATGCCTCAGGGCGGCACGGACTTCGACGGCATGCTGCGCGCGGCCCTCGGCGGCTTCAGCGACACCGCCGAGACCGACCGCTACCTGGTCATCCTCAGCGACGGCGAGGCGCTCGCCGACTCCTGGCGCGACCGGCTCCCCGAGCTGAAGCGGCGGGGTGTCCGCGTCATCACCCTCGGCGTCGGCACGACCGGCGGGGGTTTCATCCCCGACGGCGAGGCCGGCTTCGTCAAGGACGAGCGCGGGGCCGTCGTCCTCTCCCGCCTCGAGACCGGCACGCTCCGCGCCCTCGCCTCGGAAACCGGCGGAGCCCACCGCGACGCCGCCGCGTGGGTCGATCTCGCCGCGCTCCTTCAAGAAACGGTCGAGGCCGGTCGCCGCGGCGCCTTCACCGACGAGAAGACCGTCACCCACGTCGAACGCTTCCAGTGGTTTCTCGGGCCCGCCCTCCTGGTGGGGATGCTCGGCCTCTGGCGCGAAGTCCTCGTGCGCCCGCGCCCCCGCTCCATCCGTCGCCCGGCGGCCGGTCCGGCGGCCCGCGTCGCCGCGGGGTTGCTCCTGCTCCTCTCGCCCGCGTGGTCCCCCCGGGCCGTGGCGAACGAGGCGCCCGCCGATGAATCGCCCGCGGGCCAGGTGCGCGCGACGATCGCCCGCCTCGCCGCCGGCGCGCGGCCCGGCGCTTCGGAATGGCGGGAACTCGCCGATCGCACGATCGCCTACGGCACCGCGACCCGCAGCGCGCGCCGACCGATCGAGCCCGGCGCGATCACCGACGCCCTCATCGCCGTCGAGATGGGCCGGGCCCTCGAGCCGCTCATCGCCGATTGGGACGGGATGCGGCGCGAACTGGAGCAGTTCCTCGACCCGCCCCCTCCGCCCCCGGAACCGCCACCGCAGGACGAACCCGATCCTTCGGAGGGCGACGAAGACAAGGAGAAGAACGAGGAGGAGAACGCCGGGGAGAACGAGGGCGAGCCCCGTCCCGGCGAGTCCGGTTCATCCGCCGACAACGAATCCCAGGGCGATCCATCCGACGGCGAACCATCCGATCCCGCGGAACCGAAGCCCGGCGACGAACCCCGTTCCGGCGAACGCGAACCCCCGGACCGCCCGGCCGGTGACGAAGGCCGACTGGGTGAGATGAACGACGACGAGTCCACGGACCCGCCGCCGCCCGAGCCTCCCGCCGCACCGCCCAAGACGCGCAAGATCGGGGGCCGCCCCGCCGATGCCGACACGCCGCCGCCCTCCACGCCCGAAATGGCCGCCGCGCTCCAGAAACTCCGCCAGGTGACCGACGGGGATTCCCCCGCCCGACTTTTCGAGAAGCTGGAGGGCGAACGCGGTCCCGCCCGCGGCGCCTCCGGCAAGGATTGGTGAACCGCGCCATGCCCTCCTCCCGACTCCTCCGCACCGCCCTCCTCGCCTGCCTCATGCCGCTCGGCGCGCTCGCCCAACGCGCCTACTGGTCCCCCGAAGGCGGCTCGATGGGGCTCGGCAAGACGAACGAGCTCAGCCTCGTCTTCGAGGATTGCGCCCCCTCGGGCGACGTACCGCTGCCGCGGGTCGAAGGCGTCGACTTCGGGCGCCCCTCGATCTCGAACCAGACCTCGATCGTCAACTTCCGCACCAGCCGCAAGACGGTGCTGACCTACCCCGTCCAGCCGGGCGGCGTACAGGGCTCGTTCACGATCCCCACGTTCGCGGTCCCGACCGACAAGGGGCCGATGACGGTCTCGGGCGTGGGCTTCAGCGTCGGGCAGGCCGCCGTCGGTCAGTCCGGACTGCCGATCTCCGAGATCGTCGACTCGCAGCTCACCG
>DAIPIQ010000193.1:0-701 GCA_036770745.1 Opitutaceae bacterium
AGTGTCCGGAAGCCGGGATCGAAGGCAACGTGCGAGCGCGCCGACCGGACCATGGTCGTGGGGGGTTACCCCGCGGTCGCCGACCGCCGGCGCCTCGTCGCACCGTAATGCATCCCCGGAAGCTCTGGTGTTTACCTCGGCCGCGCCGACCTCCCATTTTCTCCGATCGTGTATACCCTCGGCATCGACTTCGGCACCAACTCGGTGCGCTCCCTCATCGTGCGTTGCGCCGACGGCGCGGAGGTCGCCTCCTGCGTGATCGGTTATCCCTCGGGCTCGCAGGGGATCCTGCTCGACCCGAAGGACCACAACCTCGCGCGCCAGCATCCCGGCGACCATCCGCGCTCGCTCGAGCGCTCCGTGCTCGGCGCGCTCGCGGCCGCACGGCGCTTCAAGGGTTTCGCCCCGTCCAAGGTGATCGGGATCGGCGTCGACACGACCGGCTCGAGCCCGATCCCGGTCGACGCGCGCAACGTCCCCCTCGCGCTCCAAAAACGCTGGCGCAAGAACCTGAACGCGCAGTGCTGGCTCTGGAAGGACCACACCGCCTGGCGCGAGGCCGCGCGCATCACGGAGCTCGCGGCGCAGCACCGGCCGCACTACCTCGCCAAGTGCGGGAACACCTACTCGTCCGAGTGGTTCTGGTCGAAGCTCTGGCACTGCCTCCAGATCGATCCCGACGTCTTCGCGGCCGCGCATTC
>DAIPIQ010000193.1:711-7370 GCA_036770745.1 Opitutaceae bacterium
GGTGCCGTCGCTGCTCGCCGGGATCGACGACCCGCTGCGGGTGAAGCGCGGCGTCTGCGCCGCCGGGCACAAGGCGATGTATTGCGACGAGTGGGGCGGCCTCCCCGACCGCGAGTTCCTCGCGTTGCTCGATCCGCGGCTCGCGAACCTGCGCGACCGGCTCTACGACAAGGCGTACGATGCGACGGAAGCCGCCGGGACGTTGTGCGCCGAATGGGCGCGGCGCCTCGGTCTCCCCGAGGGCATCCCGATCGCGATCGGCGAGTTCGACGTGCACTACGGCGCGATCGGCTGCGGCGTCGACGAGGGCGTGCTCGTGAAGGTGATCGGGACCTCGACCTGCGACTGCTGCGTGGTTTCCACGAAGACGCGCATCGCCGACATCCCCGGGATCTGCGGGATCGTGAAGGGCGCGATCCTCCCCGGCTACCACGGGATCGAGGCCGGCCAGTCCGCGGTGGGTGACATCTTCAAGTGGTGGGTCGAGGGCGTGTGCGGGGGTGATGCGCGCACCCACGCGCGTTTCACCCGCGAAGCGGCCGCCCTCCGGCCGGGCGAGAGCGGGTTGCTCGCCCTCGACTGGAACAACGGCAACCGCACGATCCTCGTCGACCCGATGCTCTCCGGCCTGCTCGTCGGCCAGACGCTCCACACCTCGCCCGCCGAGATCTACCGCGCCCTCATCGAGGCCACCGCCTTCGGGGCGCGCGCGATCATCGAGCGGATCAAGGAATACGGCGTGCCCGTCCGCCGCGTGGTCTGCGCCGGCGGCATCGCCGAGAAGAACCCGATGCTCATGCAGATCTACGCCGACGTCCTCGGTTGCACGATGCAGGTCTCGGGCTCGAGCCAGGCCTGCGCGCTCGGCTCGGCCGTCGCGGCCGCGGTCCTCGCCGGCCCCGCCGCCGGCGGCCACCGGAGTTTCAAGGCCGCCCAGCGGGCGATGACCTCGGTGAAGGACCTCGCCTACCGTCCCATCAAGGCAAACCGCGCGACCTACGACCGGCTCTACGCGCTCTACCGGCGCCTCCACGACGGTTTCGGCGGCCTCGACAAGGCGGCCGACCTCGGCCCCGTGATGAAGGAACTCCTCGCCCTCAAACAGGCCTCGCGCGCCTGAGCGGCGGCCCATCCCTCCATGAAGCAGCTCTCCGATCGACACATCTGGTTCGTCTGCGGTTCGCAGCACCTTTACGGCCCCGGCCCACTCCGCGAGGTGGCCGCCAACGCGACCCGGGTCGCCGAGGCGCTCGCCGCCGCCCCCGGCCTCCCGCTCCCGACCCTCTTCAAGGCGTTGCTGACCACGCCCGACGAGATCACCCGCCTGATGCTCGAGGCGAACAACGATCCTGCCTGCGCCGGCCTCGTGGTCTGGATGCACACCTTCTCGCCGTCCAAAATGTGGATACGCGGCCTCGGCCTGCTCCGGAAGCCGCTCCTCCACCTCCACACGCAGTTCAACCGCGACCTGCCCTGGGATTCGATCGACATGGACTTCATGAACCTCAACCAGGCCGCGCACGGCGACCGCGAGGCGGGCCACCTCCACACCCGGATGCGCCTCGGCCGCAAGGTGGTGGTCGGGCATTGGAGCGATCCGGAGGTGCTCGGGCGGATCGCCGCCTGGCAGCGCGCCGCCCGGGCCTGGGCCGACTGGCAGGGCGCGCGCTTCGTCCGCTTCGGCGACAACATGCGCCAGGTCGCCGTGACCGAGGGCGACAAGGTCTCCGCCGAGCTCAAGCTCGGCTTCTCCGTCAACACCCACGGGGTGGGCGATCTCGTCGCGGTGGTCGACGCCGTCGACGACGCGGCGGTCCGCGGGCTTTGCGCCGATTACGAGAAGGCCTACCGCATCGCGTCCGCCCTGAGGCGCGGCGGTCGCCGCCACGACGAGCTCCGTTACGCCGCGCGGCTCGAGCTCGGGATGGCCCGTTTCCTCGAAGAGGGCGGCTACCGGGGTTTCACCGACACCTTCGAGGACCTCCACGGGCTCCGCCAGCTCCCCGGCCTCGCGACCCAGCGCCTGATGGCCGCAGGCTACGGCTTCGGCGGCGAGGGCGATTGGAAGACCGCCGCCCTCGTCCGCGCCGTGAAGGTGATGCACCTCGGCCTGCCGGGCGGCACGTCGTTCATGGAGGACTACACCTACCACCTCTCCCCCCGCGGCCACCAGGTGCTCGGCGCCCACATGCTCGAGATCTGCCCCTCGATCGCCGCCGGCAGACCCTCGGTCGAGATCCACCCGCTCGGCATCGGCGGCAAGGAAGACCCCGTGCGACTCGTCTTCAACGCCCGCGCCGGCGACGCGATCAACGTCTCCCTGATCGACCTCGGGAACCGCTTCCGCCTCGTCGTGAACGAAGTCCGGGCGTTGAAACCGCCTCCCCTGCCCCGCCTGCCGGTCGCCCGCGCCGTCTGGGAGTGCCGGCCGGACTTCAAGACCGCCTGCGCCGCGTGGATCCACGCCGGAGGCGCCCACCACACCGCCTACAGCCAGGCGGTCAACGCCGAGATGATCGAGGATTTCGCCACGATCGCCGGGATCGAGAACGTCGTGATCGACGGCTCCACCACCCTCCCCTCCCTCCTGCAAGACCTCCGCACCAACGAGGTCTACCACCACCTCGCCGGCGGCCTCCGCGGCTGAACACACCATGCTCGAAGAACTCAAACGCGAGGCCTGCGAGGCCAACCTCGCCCTGCCGCGCCGCGGCCTGATCAACCTCACCTTCGGCAACGCCAGCGCGATCGATCGCGATCGCGGGATCTTCGCGATCAAACCCAGCGGGGTCGACTACGACGCGCTCACCCCCGAAGCGATGGTGCTGATCGACCTCGAGGGCCGACAGGTCGAGGGCGCGCTCCGCCCGTCCTCCGACACGCCCACCCACCGCTGCCTCTACCTCGGCTTCCCCGGCATCGGCGGCGTCGTCCACACCCACAGCACCTGCGCAACCGCCTTCGCCCAGACCGGCCGCGCGATCCCGTGCCTCGGCACGACCCACGCCGACTACTTCGACGGCGCGATCCCCGTGACCCGGCCGATGACGCCCGCCGGGATCGCCGGCGCCTACGAGTGGGAGACCGGCATGGTGATCCGCGAGCGTTTCAAGGACCTCGATCCGCTCGCGTGCGCGGCCGTCCTCGTCCACCGCCATGGCCCCTTCACCTGGGGCGCCACCGTCGCGAAGGCCGTCGAAGCGGCCGTCGCCCTCGAGTGCGTCGCCGACATGGCGCGGATCAGCCTCCAGCTCGCCCCGGCGCTCGCGCCGATCGAGCCCGCGCTCCTCGACAAACACTTCGGCCGCAAACACGGCCCCGGCGCCTACTACGGTCAACCTCGCGTCTGAGCGCGCCCTGCGCGGACGCAGGGTCAGTTCGATCGCGCCTGTTGCTCGCGCAGCGCCTTCTGCCGCGCCCTCTCCTGCATGGAGAGCTCGAGCAGGTCGCTCACGAGCATCCGCGCCTCGAACTCGGCCTGTTTGATCTGCGCCGGCGTCTGCGGGTTGCGGATCTCGTCCACGCCCTCGCGCCGCACCCCCGGGGCCGGATCTCCGCCGGCCACGATCACCGGAGCGGCCGAGACCGGCTCCGTCACGACGATCCGACTCTGCCGCAGCTCCAGCCGCCGCGTCTCGCCGCCGCGCCGCACCACGACCGCGTCCGACGCGGCATCGTAGGATTCGACGGTGAAGCCCTCCTGAGTCTCGCGGAGCGCGATCCAGAAGGACCGCTTGTTGCGCGAGTCCACGAGGTTGAACCGCTGATCGTCGCCGATCACCGAAATGCCCGACAACTGGAGCGCCGCGAGCGCGCCATCCGTCGAAGCGGAGGTTGCGGCGGGCGGAGTCGAAGCCGGCAGGAAGGGCGATTGCGCCCGGAGGGCGACGCCGCCGACGAGAAACCCGAGCACGACCAGCCCGGATCCCGTATTCCAAAGAAGCCGCACGATCGTCCGCATCACGTCTCTTAACGTATCCGAATCACCCGAACTTGAAAGGCCGAACACCGCCTCCCCCTTCGCGTCCGGGCCTTCTCGGGGAGTCGACCGTTCCCCGCAATTTGCAGCCGTGGGTCGGGGGTCATCCCCGACTTCCGAGCGCGAGACGCCGCAGAAGCCGGGGATGAACCCACGCACGGCGGAGCCGAAGAAATCCGGTGCCTCCGATCGTTCCCAAGAATCCCGTCGAATAGTCGTTGACTTGACCTTCCCGGGATGGATCGTCCTGCCCTTCCCTTTTCCGGGGTGGTAGCTCAGCTGGTTAGAGCGCCTGCCTGTCACGCAGGAGGTCGCGGGTTCGAGTCCCGTCCATCCCGCCATTCTTCTCTGGAAATCGGCCCCGAATGCGGATTCGCCAGTTGATGTGGCACATCACGCGCAGCCCGAGCGAGGTCGTCGATCTCCGAAGCTCACCTCCGATCATCGCAGTGGACTGAGTTGGCGCCTCCAAAACCATCCACATCCTCTCCGCTGGTCGGCATAGCCACCGGCGATGCCCTCACCATCGCGGGCCCGTTCAGGGCTCGTCCACCGGCCTGATCATCTTTGCCGTCGCTTCGATCCTGAAGGACGCTGGTGCAGGAGGATCGAAATCTCGTCGTTCCGAGTCTACCCGTACGGCTCGCAGGCCGCCTCCATTTTCAAGATCTCCCTCGTCAGGCGCAAGAGCACGGCGGCGGACGGGATGAAGAAACGAACGCGCGTGGAGAGGGCGCTCAGCGCCCAGCGGGGGCGAGCAGGACGATGCGGACATCGTCGTAACGGGTGCCGCGTTCGTAACGGTGGCGGATGCCGAAATAGCCGCCGGGTTTCAGGTCGGGCACGGAACCTTGGAGCAGCAGCGTGCCGCTCTGGTGCCAGGTCACCTGGGAGCCGCGCACCTCGATGCGATGCGCGGCCCACTGCCTCATCTTCGCCTGGCCCTCGATTTTTCCGGCGCCGAGCGCGCCTTGGTGGTAAATATCCTTCACCGTGGTGTCGGTGCCGGGAAGCTGGCGCTGGTAGCCGAACTCGATCCCGTCGTGCCGCAGGACCGGGCGCGAGGCACCGAGGATGTAGGCGATGGTGTCGTTGTCGTTGCACCACTGGCGGAACTCGATCGCGTAATGCGAGGCGTCGGCGGGCAGCGGCGTGCCGGCGAAGCAGATGGAATTGTGCGAGCGGGCGGACTGCTGGGCGTAGGATTCGACGGTGCCATCGGCGCGTTCCGGGATGCACCAGAAAGCGCGGCGGGGCCGGTCGGGCTCCTCGTCGGCGACGATCCAGTGTTTGAGGCGCAAGCCGAACGGCGTGTCCGTCGTGTAGCCCATACCGACGGGCGCGGGCTCCGCGACGAGGTTCCGGACCCGCTCGGCGCGGGAGGCCGGACCGAAATCGTCGGCGAAGATCACGCGTCCGTCGGCGGCGACGGCCGGCAGAGCAGAACCGATCAGGGCGAGGAGAAGGGCGGGGCGGAGCATAGTGGCGAGTTGCGAGGCGCGGCGGCGTGGGAGAAATCCACGCCGCCGCGCCCATGGCAGGGATTACTTCACATCGACGCTCTCGAAGGTCGCGGTGCCAAGCACCGTGTTGCTGTGGGAGCAGTTGACCAGGCCAACGTAGATCGGCCCGGTGCCCATTGCGATCGTGACCGGGGTGCCCACTTGCGTCCACGTGCTGCCAACTAGGCGAAAGGCCGTAAACGTGTCCCCGACGCGTGTCAGCCGCAGTATTTGCGGAGCCGCCTGGCCCGTCAATTGAGTCGCGGTGGAAGTGCCACCGGACGTCGTGCGCCGGATGAACTCCATGGTGTTGTTCGGGGTGATATTGATCAGCGCGTGGGGCGAATTGGCCGCGAGGCTTTGGCGGATCATCAGGCCCGCTTTGGCCCAGTTGTTGGTGTTTTGCACCGAGGCCACTTCCGCCACGATGGACATGTCGCCGCTGCGTGTTTGGTAGTGGAAGCGGAAGGCGTCCGTCGTGCCGGAGATATTGGCCCCCGAGCCGCGGACGGTGTAAACCCCGGTGGCCGCATTAAACGTCCCGCTGCCGGTGACGCCGACCGAGCCGATGTCGGCCGAGGTCCACGTCGGCAGGGCGGTCACGCTGACGTTGTCGAAGACGGCGGTGGTGAGCGTGGTGGCGTTGCGCGAGGTCACGGCCAGGCCGGCTTGCAGCGTGGTGCCCAAGGCGAGCGTGGTCGAGCCGGTGAGGAACCAGAGCTCGCCGTCGGGCGACTGGTAGGCGGTGTAGACGTTGCCTTGGCGCTGCAAGCGCAGCCAGTAGGGCGCGGCCCCCGTGGTCGCCGTGGCGATGCTGGTCGTGGTGCCATTCGCGGCGGCGCGGCTGAGCAGCTGCGTGCCGTTGACCGGTCGCATGGCGAACAGGACGTGGCGCGCGCCTGCGGCGGTCCCGTCGCGGAACATCGGGCCGGCCTTCGCGAAGTTGCTGGTGTTGGCGAGCGAGACCACCCGGGCGGTGATGCGGCCATTGCCAGCGTGGGGAAGACTGGTGAAACGGAACTGATCGGCTGTTCCCCAGATGTCCGTCCCCGCAGCCGTGATGGTGTAGGTGTTGTTGCTCACGCTGGCCGAACCGGGCAGGGCGATCGTGCCAATGGCTCGGGAGGTGTAGGATCCGAGGACTTGCGTCGTGGATACGGTGATGGCCGAGCTGCGCG
>DAIPIQ010000018.1:0-30552 GCA_036770745.1 Opitutaceae bacterium
TCCCCTGCCGCCGAGCGGCGGATGGCCCTCGGTCGCGCCATCGAGGTCAACGACCGCATCCGGTCGTTCCTTCGCCAGCCGCCCGACGAGCTCGTGCCGCGGGCCGACACCCTGCAACGCCTCCGGGAGGTGCTGCGGTGAAGGCGTTCCGCTTCCGCCTCGAACCGTTGCACACCCTCCGCACCTGGGAGGAGGAGCGCGCCCGCGTGGCGCTCGCCCAGGCCGCGGCGCAGGAACGCCGCATCGCCGGCGCCCTCGGCGCGGTCGAGTCGCGCATCGAGGAGGATCTGGCCGCGTGGCGCGGGGAATCCGGCGGCGGATCGGCCTCGGCGCGGATCGCCCGCTGGAGGCACCTGCTCCATCTCGAACGCGAGCGCACCGACGTCGCCGCCAAGCTCGTCAGCGCCCGGCGCATCCGCGAAGCGAAGCTCAAACTGGTGATCGAGGCGCACCGCCGGGTGGGGACGCTCGAGAAGCTCCGCGAGCGGCAGCACCACGCGCACCTCGCCGAAATGATCCGGCGCGATGAGCGCGAGGCCGAGGAGCTCTTCGGCGCCCGCTTCCACTCCCGCCACGAAACCTCATGAAAATGTTCCGCAACCCCTGGGTTCTCGTCGTCCTCGCGGTCGTATCCGGTCTTGGGACACAGGCCGGCGTCTTCGCCTGGCGCCTCCGCGTCTTCACCCCGCCCAAGGAGCTTCCGCCCGTGGTCCATGTCGCCGAGGCCGTCCCGGACACGATCTCGTGGAGCTTCCTCTCGCCCGGCCTGGAGCGGTTGGAGGACGAGTTGCGCAGCCGGCTCGAGACCATCGCCGTGCGCGAGAAGGAGCTGGAAGACTACGAGCTGCGCCTCGAGGCCGAACGCGCCGAAATGGAGAAGCTCAAGCGCGACCTCGAGGGGCACCGCCGCAATCTGGAGGAGCGCGAGGCCGCGATCCAGTCGACCCTCGTCGAGATCCGCACCGAGGAGCAGAAGAACCTCAGGTCGCTCGCCGCGACCTACAGCGCCCTCTCCCCCGCCGCCGCCCTCGCGATCTTCCGCGAGATGGATGACGAGACGGTCGTCAAGATCCTCGCCTTCATGAAGCCCGAGCCCGTCGGCCTGATCCTCGAGGAGATGGCCCGCACGAGGACGGGAGAGGGCACGCTCGCCGCGCGGGCCGCCGTCTTCTCCAACAAGCTCCGGCTGAAACGCATGCTCGCGGCCACGGAGAACCCCTGACGATGAACGCGACCTCCGCCTTCCCCGTTCCCGCCCGCAAGGGTGGGGAGTCCCTCGAACCCGCGCGCTCGGGAACGCCCCGAGGCGCGCACGAGAAACCGGAGGCCAGCTTCGAAGAGCTGTGCGGGGACGTGCGCTGCAGCCACGGCGAGGAGCCGAAGGTCGCGGGCGGGATCCCGACCGCGCCGACCCCGACCGCCGACGACACCGCCGCCGAGCCGACCGCGTCCGCGGTTCCGCTCGCCGAAGAAACCATCGAGGTCGCGCCTCCGGGTGCGCCGGCGCCGGCCGCGCGCGCCTTCGCCCTGGTCGTGCCCCGGCCCGCCGACGCCGTCGTCGTCGCGGGCCCGCCGTCCGAGGAATCCGCTCCGACGGCTCGTATCCAGACACCAACGACACCGTTCCCTTCTCCGGAGGCGCGCCCCGCACCGGCGCCGACCCCCGCCCGGGTGGGTGTTCCGGCGGCCGGGACTCCTGCGGCCACCGTTCCCGACGCCCCGGCGGACGCCCCCGTCCCCGAAGCGGGCGAGGCTTCCGCGCCGAACATCGCCGTCGCCCGGCAAATCACGCCTCCCGTCGTGCGGGAAAAATCTGCCGCCAAGACCCCGGGCGGGGACGGAGAAGGTGGCTCGGAAAAAGCAAAAAACTTTCTTCAAACTGAAGGCCAACGACTTGTGGTCTCATCAAACGAGCGTGGCACGAGCGTGGCTTTACCCGAGGAGACCATGCGCTTCACCTCGGACACCCAACCTCGAACGATCAGCCGGCCCTCGGTCCGCGCCGGTCTGGAAGGTGCGGTCGGGGCGAGCGACGAGCAGACTTTTTCCTGGAAGGGTTGGACCAACGGCGGCGGTGAGCGTAGCTCCACCGCCGCCCAATTTTCACGGCTTGGCGAGTCGTCGCCGGTCGTCGGCGTCACCGCGCCGGCCGCCTCGGCGGTTCCCTCGCGCATCGTCGCGAATCCGGCGGCCGGCCAGGCGTCGGTGTTCCGCGCGCCGGTCGATCCCGCGAGCGTGACCGAGCCGATCGGGGCCGCGATCGAGCGGCTCGTCGTCCGCGGGCAGGACAGCCTCGCCGTCACGGTGCGTTTCGAGGGCGGCGGTTCGCTCTCCCTCAAGCTCGCGCTGCGCGAGGGCGAGGTCTCCACGAACATCCATACGGACGTCCCCGGGCTCGAGGGCGCGTTGCGCTCCGCGTGGGGCCAGTTCGCCCAGGACTGGCAGGGCAGGGGCGTGAAGCTCGGCCAGCCGTCCTTCTCCGGCGCGGGCCCCTCGCAGGACGAGACCCCGCAGAGCGGCGGCAGGCACGCCGGCCGCGAACGCCCCGACGGCTTCGACGTCGCCCACGAATCGCGCCTGCGCGAGACCGGCGATCCCGCCCGGCGAGGCCCGTCCTCTTCCTCCGCCACCACCACTTCCCGGGTCGCCACCGCCGAGCGCGGTCTCGAGACCTGGGCCTGAAAAGGGAAAGCTCATGCCCGTCTCTGAAATCAGCAGCGTCCTCAACTCGGGAGCCGCCCCGGTCTACCAGCCCGGCGCCGACCGCGTCCCGAAGAAGACCCTCGGGCAGGACGAGTTCTTCAAGCTCATCGCGGTGCAGTTCGCCTCGCAGGATCCGCTCAAGCCGATGGAGGACACCGCCTTCATCGCGCAACTGGCCAACTTCAGCGCGCTGGAGAACTCGAACAAGCTCGCGAGCGAGTTCGGCCGGCTCGCCAGGCAGCAGGAACTCTCCGGTGCGCAGGCCCTGCTCGGCCGCACCGTCACGCTTCGGAACGAAAACGACACGGAGGTGAGCGGCGTCGTGACCGCCGTCCGCAGCGACGGCGACGCCCCGCTGATCACGGTGAACGGAGCCGACTACGCCGTCGGGACCGTGCGTCGCGTCGAAATCAACAACCCGGCAACCGACGGCGACCAACCCTGACACCAACCATGGCACTCATCGGCTCACTCAACAGCGGCATCAGCGCCCTCCGCAACTTCGCGCGGGGCCTCGAGGTGATCGGCAACAACATCGCCAACGTCAACAGCACCGCCTTCAAGGGCTCGCGGACGAAGTACACCGACTCGTTCAGCCAGTTCCTCACCCAGCCCGCCGCTTCGCCCTCGGACGGCACGGGCTCCAACCGCGCCGCCGCGCAGATCGGCCTCGGCGTCCAGATCTCCGGGATCCAGACGAGCTTCCTCCAGGGCGGTATCTCCAAGACCGGCCAGGTCACCGACCTGGCGATCTCCGGCGCCGGGTTCTTCCAGGTCCGCAACTCGCAGAACGGTCAGTTCTTCGCGACCCGCGGAGGAGATTTCCGCGTGGACGATCGCGGCTACCTCGCGACGAACGACGGATATCGCCTGCAGGGTCTGACCGGTGGACTCGTCAACTACACCGCGACCGTCGGGACCGGCGGGGAACTCGTGATGACCCCGACGCAGGTCGCCGCGACCACGGTCGGCGACATGCGGATCGACTTCGATTCGACCATCGCCAACGGCCGGCTCGTCAACGGCACCGGCGGCGCCTTCACCGACGCGCAGGTCGAGGCCGCCGTGCCGAAGATGCAGGCGCTCTCCTTCCTCGGGAACGGCGACCTCAACGTCTTCCTGACCAACGGCGAGAGCTTCGTCGGCGGTCGCGTGCTCCTCACCGACTTCAGCGACCCGACCGCGCTCGTTCGCGAGGGCGCGAACCTCTTCTCCGGCTTCGACGCCGCGGGCGTGGTCGGGGGCGTGCAGATGACGGCGGCCGACAACACCCCGGGCTCCTACGGGCTCGGCGCGATCGTCGGCGGAGCGCTCGAGCTCTCCAACGTCGATCTCACCGAGCAGTTCGCCGAGATGATCACGACGCAGCGCAGTTTCCAGGCCGGCTCGCGCATCATCACCGTCAGCGACGACGTGCTCCAGGAGGTCGTGAACCTCAAGCGCTGATCCTCCCGCCCCTCCAGGGAAGGAGCCCTTCACCATGGCCGACAAACCCGCAAAGGAAACACCCGCGGCCCCCGCCGCCGCCTCTTCGAAATCCGGCATGGGCGGGCTGCTGCCCGTGCTCGCCGTCGTCGTCCTCGTGCCCGCGCTCTCGTTCGCGATGGCCGAGTTCCTCTTCTTCCCGAAGGTCGAGCGGATGCTCGCCGAGTCGGGCGCCCTCGCCGCCGCGAAGGAGGCCGAGGCGAAGAAGCCCGAGGTCAAGGTGGTGTCCTCGAAGGTCGAGCCGACCTTCGCCTACGAGTTCAAGGACATCGTCAGCAACCTCGCGGGCTCGATGAAGAGCCGCTACATCAAGGTGAGCTTCACCGCCTACAGCGCGGCCCCCGATTTCACGGCGCGCGTCGAGACGAACAAGGCGAAGCTGCTCGACGCCACCCTCGGCGTCCTCGCCTCGCTCGCGCTCGTCGATCTCGAGGATCCGGCCGTGAAGAACAAGGTGCGCAACCAGCTCATCTTCGCCTACGAGACGGTCCTGCGCGGCCGCGTGGTCGAGGAGATCTACTTCTCCGAGTTCGTCGTCCAGTGATGGCCGGGGAACCACAACAGCCCGCGGAAGGCGCGCCGCGATCCGCGCCGGCCGGCGTCGAGTCGCTCACCCAGGAGCAGATCGACCGGATGCTCGAGGCCTCGGGCGCCTCCGCGTCCGTCGGTGCGAAGGCCGCGGTGTTCCGCCACACCGGCGCCCGCTTCCCCGAGTCCGCGACGCCCCCGGTCGAGCCCTACGACTGCTCCACCCCGCGCGTGATGGACGAGATCGTCGCCCGCGCCCTGCGCATCCGGCACGAGGAGTTCGCCGCGCTGCTTTCCGCGCGCATCGCGATCTTCCTGCGGATGGACTTCACGCTGAAGCTCCAGCGCGTCACCTCGCTCTCCTACCGCAAGTTCACCGCCTCCGTCGGCAACCCGAGCCACGTGACCCTCTTCAAGGCCGAACCGCTCACCGGCGTCGGCGTGCTGGAGTTCAACCCGCAGATCGGCCTCTCCATCGTCGACCGCATGCTCGGCGGCAAGGGTCGGATCGAGGCGACCGGCGAGGGCCTCACCGAGATCGAGACCAACCTCCTCGACGACGTGATCGGAATCTTCCTGGAGGAGTGGTGCCGCCTCTGGGGCGACGGCCGCCTCCGCGCCTCGATCATCGGCCGCGAGACCGGCGGACGCTACCTGCAGACCTCCGCCAGCGACACGCCGATGTTGATCGGCGTCTTCGAAGCCACGATCGGCGAGACGACGGAGCGGATCCAGATCGCCATCCCCTTTCCCTCGGTCGAGGCCTCGATCAAGAGCGTCGTCGCGCTGCTCCCGGCCGCCGAGGTGGAACGGCCCGCGCCCGACGCTTCGTGGCGCCCGGCCTTCAACCACATCCCGATTCCGCTCACCGCGGAGTGGGACGCGCCGGCCATGGCCGTTCGCGACGTCATCGCCCTGGCCCCGGGCTCGGTGCTCGCACTGCCGCGCGAGATCATTCGCGGCACGCACGTGCGCCTCTCGGGCGCGACCAAGTTTGTCGGTGAAATCGGCCTCGAAGACGACCGCCTGGCCGTGCGGATCGACCGTAGAATCACACCGGAGGAGTTGTAATGGACGCCACCCTCGACACCAGATCCCTCGAACTCGTTCTCGACGTGAAGGTCAGACTCACCGTGAGGCTCGGCTCGTGCCAGCTTCCGATGAAGGAGATCCTCGAGCTCACGCCGGGCACGGTCATCCAGCTCGACCAACAGGCCAGGGAACCCGTCGGCCTGTATGTGAACGAGAAGCTCATCGCGCACGGCGAGGTCGTCCTCGTCGACGACGCCTTCGGCATCAAGATCACCCGGATCGTCGGCAAGGCGTCATGAGCACGTTGCGCCTCGCCGCCGTCATCGCGTGCGCGATGGGAGCGGTCCTTTGCGTGCGGGCCTCCGAACGCAGCGGCCCCGAGCCCTCCGAGCTCATCCATCCCCGCTCGTCCGCCGCGCCGGCCGAACCCGCCGGCGCCCCGGCCTCCACGCCTCCCGCCGTGCGGCTGAGCATCGGCGCGACCGCCGGCTACGTCATCGCCCTCGCGGTCCTGATCGGAGGCGCGTGGTTCCTTCTCAAGCGGGGCGGTCTCCCGCGCTCCCTGAGCCGCAACGCCGGGAGACTGCAGGTCCTCGAGACCCGCATGCTCGGCAACCGCCAGTTCCTCGTCGTGGTCGAGTACGACGACGCCCGCATGCTTCTCGGCGTGTGCCAGGGGCGGATCGATTACCTCACGCCGCTCGCCGGGCATCCGCTCGCGGGGGCCGGCCTTTCCGAAGAGCACCAGGTGCTCGAGCCCGCGGGAGGCGCGCATCGTTGAAGCTCGTCCGCACGGCCTTCGTCGGGTTCGCGCTCTTCGCGGCGGCGCAGGCCGTCGGGCAGACGGCCGCTCCGGCTCCGCTGGGCGCGCCCGGTCAGGTGAGCCTCACGCTCGGAGGAGGGGAGGGCGGCGTGCCCGACCTGAGCGTCGCCATCCAGGTGCTCATCCTCATGACCCTGCTCACGCTCGGGCCGTCGCTGGTCATCCTCATGACCAGCTTCACCCGGATCGTGATCGTCCTGAGCTTCGTGCGCACCGCCCTCGGCGTCCATCAGGCGCCGTCGAACCAGATCATCGTGGGCCTCGGGCTCGTGCTCACCTTCTTCATCATGCAGCCGGTGTTCGAGCGGATGAACGCCGACGCCCTCCAGCCCTACACGGCGAAGGAGATCACCTCGATGGAGGCGCTCGATCGCGGCGGAGAGCCGCTCAAGCAGTTCATGCTGAAACAGACGCGGGTCTCGGACATCGAGTACTTCCTCGAGCTCTCGCGCAGCGGCCCCACCCGCGCCGACGAGCTCCCGCTCCGCGTCATCGCCCCGGCCTTCGTGATGAGCGAGCTGCGCAACGCCTTCCAGATGGGGTTCCTCGTCTTCCTGCCCTTCATCATCATCGATTTCCTCGTCGCGACGACGCTCATGAGCATGGGCATGATGATGATGCCGCCGGTCGTCGTCTCGCTGCCGTTCAAGCTGCTCCTCTTCGTCCTCGTCGACGGCTGGTCGCTGGTCGTGCGTTCGCTCGTGCAGAGCTTCCACCTGTGAACATCGAGAGCGCCATCGACCTCTTCCGGCTCACGATCACGAACGCGTTGATGCTCGTCTCGCCCATCCTCGTCACCGCGATGGCGATCGGGCTCGTGATCAGCCTCGTCCAGGCGGTGACGAGCCTGCAGGAGCAGACGCTCTCCTTCGTGCCCAAGCTCGTCGCCGTCGGCGTCGTGCTCCTGCTCTCGGCCGGCTGGCTGATCCGCACGCTCATGGAGTTCACGGTCTCGATGATCAACCGCTTCCCGGAAATCACCCGCTGAGCCATGGTCGAAGCGGGCGAACTCTTCTCCTGGCTCCTCGCCACGTTCCGCGCCTCCGCGCTGCTGCTGATGATGCCCTTCTTCGTGATGCGCTCGGTGCCGCGCATCATGCGGGTCGGCTTCGCCGCGATGCTGGCGTGGGTCGCCGTGCCGCACGCCGGCCTCGAGGTGGCCCCGCCCGCGGGGCTGATCGAGGTGGTGCTGCTCGTCGCCAAGGAGCTCGCGATCGGTCTGCTCATGGGCCTCGCGGTGCGGATGATGTTCTTCATCCTCGATTTCACCGCGCAGATCCTCGCCGTGGAGATCGGGATCAACCCGAGCCCCGAGTTCGACGTCTCCGGCAACGCCGCGGGCAACCCGCTCGGGACCGGCCTCTTCTACCTCGGCGCGGTGATCTTCTTCGCCGGCGCGCACTACGCGGTCTTCTTCGCCTTCGCGCGCAGCTTCGAGCTCGTGCCCCCGGGCCTGCAGGAGGCGGATGCGGCGGTCGTGCCGGCGATCGTCGCCCACAGCGGGCGGATCTTCGCCCTCGGCACGCTGATGGCCGCGCCGGTCATGGCGGTGAACTTCCTCGTCAACCTCACCTTTTCGCTCCTCGGCCGGGTCGTTCCGCGGATGAACGTCTTCATCCTCAGCTTCTCCGCGAGGATCGCCGCGGGCCTCGCGATGCTCGGCCTCTCCGTCGGGCTGATCGCCCACCACGTCAACGACGGTTTCGGCGAGGTCCCCGAGCTGATGCTGCGCTTCCTCCCCTTCGCGGGGCGTTGAACCATGGCCGACTCCGACAACGCGCAGAAGACCGAGGAGCCGACCGCGAAGCGGCGCGCCGACGCCTTCGCGGAGGGGCAGTTCCCGCAGTCGCCCGACGTGAACATCGCCTTCGGGATCGCCGGCTCGTTCTGCGTGATCCTCTTCGCCGCCCCCGGGGTCGTGGAGCGGGTCGCCGAGACCGGCGCGTTCATCCTCGGGCACCTCGACCGCTTCGACATCAACCACGCCGGCGCGACGATCGGCTTCCAACAGGCGCTCGGCTTCCTCGGCTCGCTCGTCTTCCCCTTCATCGCCGTCGCCTTCCTCATGGGCCTGATCGGGGCCGGCCTGCAGACGGGCTTCCGTGTCACCCCGAAGGTGCTCGACGTCAAGTGGACCCGGCTCGACCCGACCAAGGGCATCCAGCGGGTCGTCTCCGCCCAGACGTTCGTGAAGTTCGGGATCGACCTCCTGAAGCTCGGCGCGCTCTGCGCGATCCTCTACGGCGCGCTCTTCCGCGTGCTCGACGATCCGATCTTCTACGCGCCCGTCGACATCTCGCACGTCGGGAGATTCTTCGGCGAGAGCACGCTCTACGTGCTCGTGCGGGTCGCGATCGCCTGCGCCGTGATCGCGACGATCAGCTACGCCTACCAGTGGCGCAAGACCCGCCGGGACCTCATGATGAGCCGCGAGGAGGTCAAGCAGGAGCGCAAGAACGCGGAGATCGATCCCCACGTGAAGTCCGCCCAGCGTGCGCTCGCGCGGCGGCTTCTCCAGCGCCAGATGCTCGGCGCGGTGCCCACGGCCGACGTCGTGGTGACGAACCCGACCCACTTCGCCGTCGCCCTGAAGTACGAGCGCGGCCGCGACCGCGCGCCGGTCGTGATCGCCAAGGGTCGCGACGTCTTCGCCCGGCGGATCAAGGAGCTCGCCGCGCGGCACGAGGTGCCGCTCGTCGAGAACAAGCCCGTCGCCCGCGCCCTCTTCAAATACGGGCAGGTCGGCCGCGAGATCCCGGCCCAGCTCTACCAGACCGTGGCCGAAATCCTCGGCTTCGTCTACCGCACGCACCGCTACTACTTCCACCGTCTCAAGGCCCGCCGCCTCGGGCACGTCGCATGAGCACCGCCGCGCCCGCATCCCGCCCCGGCTTCGCGGGCAGCGACATCCTGCTCACCCTCGCGCTCTTCGGCACCGTCGTCCTGCTCGTGCTGCCGCTGCCCCCGATGATGCTCGACGTGCTCCTCGCCGCGAGCATCGGCATCTCGCTGCTGATCCTGCTCGTGATCATCTACGTGAAGGACGCCCCGGAGTTCTCCGCCTTCCCCACGATCCTGCTCGGCGTCACGCTCTTCCGCCTCGGGCTCAACGTCGCCTCGACCCGCCTCATCCTCCTCGACGGCTACGCCGGCGGCGTGATCGAGGCCTTCGGCAGCTTCGTCGTCCGCGACAACTACGTGGTCGGCGCGGTGGTGTTCCTGATCCTCGTGGTGATCAACTTCATCGTCATCACGAAGGGCGCCGGCCGCATCGCCGAGGTCGCCGCCCGCTTCACCCTCGACGCGATGCCCGGCAAGCAGATGGCGATCGATGCCGAGCTCAACGCCGGGATCATCGACGAGGCCGCCGCGACCGCCCGCCGCTCGAAGATCCAGAAGGACGCCGACTTCTACGGCTCGATGGACGGCTCTTCGAAATTCGTCCGCGGCGACGCGATGGCCGGCATCATCATCACGCTGATCAACGTGGTCGGCGGGATCACGATCGGGGTGATGCAGAAGGGCCTCCCCGTCACCGAGGCGCTCCAGAAGTACACGCTCCTCTCGATCGGCGACGGGCTCGTCTCCCAGATCCCCGCGCTGATCGTCTCGCGGCCGGCGTCCTCGTGACCCGCACCTCCGACGTCGACAACCTCGGCACCCACATATCCCGCCAGCTCACCTCCTATCCCCGGGCGATGCTGATGCTCTCCGGGATGATGGGGTTCTTCGCGATCGTCCCCGGGATGCCGTTCCTTCCGTTCATCGGCGTCGCCGCGGTCACCGGCGGCATCGGCTTCGCCCTGCGCAGGCGCCGCAAGGCCGCGCTCGCGGAGGACGCCGCCGCCGTCGTCGCGGCCGGGGCCCGTGCGGGGGAGGCGGCCAAGGGCGCCGCCGCCGCCACGCCGTCGCCGCTCGGCGCCGAGTTCGAGAAACTCATCGAGACGGACCTCTTCGCGATCGAGCTCGGCTACAACGTCGTCGCCCTCGCCGACCGGGCGCAGAACGGCGACCTTCTCGACCGCGTCACCGGGGTGCGCAAGACGCTCGCCCGCGAGCTCGGGATCGTGATCCCGCCCATCGCCGTGCGCGACAACCTCGAGCTCGACACCAACGAGTACCGTTTCCTCCTCCGCGGAAAGGAGATCACCCGCGGCCGTCTCATGGCCCGCCGCTGGCTCGCGATGAACGTCGGCGGCAGCAAGGTGCAGCTCCGCGGCATCCCCACGGTCGAGCCGGTCTTCGGCATCGACGCGGTCTGGATCGGCGACGAGGAGCGCAAGAGCGCCGAGATCAACGGCTACTCGGTCGTCGATGCCGCCTCGGTGCTCGTCACCCACCTCTCGGAGTCGCTCAAGCGCTCCGCGCCGCTCCTGCTCTCGCGCCAGGACGTGCAGGCGCTCGTCGACGTGGTGAAGCAGAGGCACGCGACGCTCGTCTCCGAACTCCTGCCCGACCTCGTCAGCATCGGCGTGATCCAGCGCGTGCTCCAGAACCTCCTCCGCGAGGCCGTCTCGGTGCGGAACCTTCCGGTGATCCTCGAGGCGATCGCGGACTACGCGGGCGCGACGAAGAATCCCGACGAACTCTCCGAGCACGTGCGCCGCCGGATGGGCGACTTCTTCATTTCGGAGCTCGAGTCCGAGCCCGGCGTGCTCGAGGCGATCACGCTCGATCCGCGGGTGGAGCAACACCTGCTCACCCGCGTGCAGCGCTCGGCCCACGACGTCACGCTCTCGCTCGACCCGCAACTCGCCCGGCACCTCCTCGGCGAGCTCTCCACCCGCACCGCCGACATGGCGGCGCGCAACCTCCAGCCGCTGCTCGTCACCACCACCGAGATCCGCCTCGCGTTCAAACGCTTCTTCGAGCCCTCGCTGCCCAAGCTCGCGATCGTCAGCTACCAGGAGCTCCCCGCCCGGGTGGAGATCCGCAACGTCGGGATCATCGCCCTCCCGCCGGGCGGCCTGCGCGGCCAGCCCGCGGTGGCCGCGCCGCCGCCCTCCGCCGCCCCGGTCCCGGCCTGACGCGCCCCGCTCCCTGAACCATGGCCTCCCTCGCAACCGATCCCGCCTCCGTCACCTATCGGGTCGTCGTCCGCTCCGCCCCGGAGGCGGTCGCGCTCGTGCGTTCCCGCTTCGGCGAGCGCGCCCGGGTGCTCTCGGTGCGCCAGCTCGAGGCCGGCGGGCTCGCCCGGTTCCTCCGCGCCCCGCGGCTCGAGGTGATCGTGGCCGTCGGGGAACCTTCTCCGGCCGCGCGACTCGAGCTGCGGTCGGACGAGACGGCCGCCCCCGATGCGGCGGAGGGCGAAGCCTCCGCGCCGGCGGCGCCGCCCGCTCCGCGCGTCCACGCCCCGGGTTCGATCCTGAAGGCGACCGGTCTCGATGATGTCGTGATCGAACGGATACGCGCGGACCATCCCGGGATCGACTGGGACGCGTTGCGCGCGCCCGAGGCGCTGGCCCGGCTGGCCGTCTGGCTGCGGGCCGCCGCCGACGGGCTGCCGGCCCGCCCGGCGGGGCCGCGCCGGGTCCTCATCGGGCCGTGTGGCGCCGGGAAGACCACCGCGCTCTGCAAGATGCTCTCGCTCGAGGTCTTCGTCCGCGGCCGGCAGGCCGCGGTGCTGAAGCTCGACGGCGAACTGCCCAACGCGAGCGACGGACTGGCCGCCTTCTGCGACGTGCTCGGGGCGCCCCTCCTGCGCACCGCCGGCGAGATCGGCGAGTTCGACGACGACTCGCTGGTGTTCGTCGACCTCCCCGGTCTCGCGCTCGACGCCGCCGCCGAGCAGGCCCGCCTCGCGCAGACGCTCGACGCTCTCCGCGTCGACACGCGCGTGCTCGTGGTCAACGCCGCCTGGGAGTCGGAGGTGATCGCCGAGGCCTACGCGATGGGTCGCGCCTGCTGCGCCACCCATGTCTTCTTCACTCATTGCGACGAAACGAGGCGGCCCGCGAAGCTCTGGCGCTTCGTCCTCGCCGGAGGGTTGCGGCCCGTCGGCTGGAGTTCCGGACCGAGCCCGGCCGGCGAGATCGAGGAGGACTGGTTCAACGCCCTGCTCTCGCGCACCGTGCCCGCCGGGTTCGTCCACGCCCCCGCCCCCGAAGGAGGCCGCCGGTGAGCCGCGCCGTCGTCTGGGGAGGCCTGCTCGGTTTCACGCTCGCGCTGGGCGCGGGCTTCGTCGCGGGCCGCGAGCCCGTCCAGCTCCTGCTCGAGGCCTGTGTCGCCTGCCTCGTCGGCGCTTCGCTCTTCCGTTGGTTGCACCTGAGCCTCGTCCGCAACGTCCGGGAGGCGATCGCCGACCGGCGCGCCTCCGCGGGCGGGGGAGGGGCCGCCGCCGGTTCCGATCACACCTGATTGTACACACACACCACCGAGACCGCTGAGAAACCATGAAGACCACCACTGCCCGCACCTCCACCCGCACGACAACCCGCGCGTCGGCCGTCGCCACCGGATCGCGCGTCCGCAAGGCCTACAAGGAGGCCGCGCCCGTGCCGCCCGAATCGCAGGAGACGCTGCTCCAGCTCTACCTGCCGATCGTGAAATCGATCGTCGCGCGGATCAAAATCAACCTTCCGCCCCACATCGAGGAGGACGACCTGCAGAGCGTCGGCCTCGCCGGCCTCATCGCCGCGCTCAAGAAGTACGATCCCGAGCAGAAGAAGTCGTTCGGCTCCTACGCCGCCATGCGCATCCGCGGGGCGATCCTCGACGAGCTGCGCCGGATGGACTGGATGCCGCGCAACGCCCGGACGAACTTCAAGCGCCTCCGCAAGACGGTGGAGGAGCTCGAGCAGCGGCTCGGCCGCCCCGCTTCGGAGGACGAGGTGCGCGACGAGTTGAAGCTCTCCCCCAAGGAGTATTCGGAGCTCCTCGACGAGGTCCGCCCGATCAGCTTCCTCCCGCTCGACCACAATCCCACGAGCGACGACGGCGACGAAACGAACCTCTACGAGGTCATCGCCGACGACAACCTCACCTCCGCGACCGACAAGATGGAGAAGGACGAGATGATCCGGATGGTGGCCGAGCGGATCAACCAGCTCCCCGAGGTGCCGCGCAAGGTCCTCGCGATGTACTACTACGAGGACATGCGCCTCGCCGAGATCGCGGCCGTCTTCGGGCTCACCGAGTCGCGGATTTGTCAGATTCATTCGCAGGCGATCCTAAGCCTGCGCACGTATCTGACGAATAGCATGAATAAGTAACTCCCTCCAGGCTCCCATGCTCATCCTTGTCGGCTACGTCATCGTGATGGCGGCCACCCTCGGTGGCTTCATGATCGCGGGTGGAAACCCCGTGGTGCTGTTGCACGTATCCGAATTCGTGGTGATCGGCGGCATCGCGGCGGGGGTGCTCGTGGTGGCGAGTCCGTCGAAGACGCTCAAGCACACCCTGCACGCCTCGATCGTCGCGCTCAAGGGCGCCCTCCCCGGGCGGAGCGACTACATGGATCTCTTCAAGATCCTTTACGAGCTGTTCATGACCGGGAAGAAGAGCGGGCTGATCGCCCTCGACGAACACGTCTCCAGCCCCGAGACCAGCGCGATCTTCCAGAAGTATCCCGGCTTCCTGAAGCACAAGGACCGGCGCGAGTTCCTTTGCGGCGCGCTCAAGCCGATCATCGACGGCAAGATCAAGCCCGACCAGCTCCAGCCGCTGCTCGAGGCCGAGATCAAGACCCGCGAGGAGGAGGCGCACGGGCCGATCGTCGTCCTCAACCTCGTCGGCGATTCGCTTCCCGGGATCGGGATCATCGCGGCGGTGCTCGGCATCATCAACACCATGGCCGCCATCGCCGACGGCCCCGAGGCGGTCGGTCAGAAGGTGGCCGCCGCGCTCACCGGCACGTTCCTCGGGATCCTCGGGGCCTACGGCTTCATCAACCCCCTGACCAACCGCATCCGCTTCAACGACGAGGCGGAGGTGAAGTTCTTCCAGTGCATGGCCACGGCGATCTCCGCGTTCGCGCGGGGGCTCGCCCCGATCATGGCGATCGAGATCGCGCGCCGCGGTCTCGACGCCTCCCTCGCCCCGGGCGCCGACGCGCTCGAGCTCGAACTCAAACAGGCGCTCTCGGGCAAGTAGGCCCGACCCGGGGAGACGACGACGATGGCCGGCGGAGGAGGCGGTGCATGGAAGGTGGCGTACGCCGATTTCGTGACGGCGATGATGGCGCTCTTCATGGTCCTGTGGATTTCCGCCCAGGATAAGGAGATCCTCATCGCCACCTCGCAGTACTTCCAGAGCCCGTTCAAATCGCCCATGGAGGCGTCGAGCGGCGTGATGAGCGGCGGCGCCGGCTCCTCCTTCGCCCAGTCCGCCGCGAGCTCGAGCTCGGTGGCCGACATCACCTTCCTCAACCAGCTCGCGCGCGACTTTCAGAAGATGCTCGAGGTGGACGACGCGAACGACGACAAGCCCGTCGAGATCAACGTGACCAACGACGGCCTGCGCGTCACCGTCTTCGACCGCAGCGAACGCCCCGTCTTCAGGCGCGACTCCGCGGAGTTCACCGAATGGGGCGAGTTCGTCGTCCAGAACCTCGCCTGGCTCCTCGATCGCAACACCTTCAAGGTGCGCATCGACGGCCACACCGCCGCGGGCTTCGCGCCGGAACGGCCGGAGTATTCCGCCTGGGAGCTCAGTGCCGACCGCGCCAACTCCACCCGCCGCGCGCTCCTGCACTACGCGGTGCCCGCCGGGAAGTTCGAACGCGTGACCGGCTTCGCCGACACGGTCCCGCTTCCCGGCCAGCCCGCCGAGGCGCCCGCGAACCAGCGGATCGAACTCAGTCTTGTGATCGTCAATCCCCTGCGCCCTTCTCCGTGACCGCGCCATGGAAGATTTCCTGAAGAACCGCCCCACCGTCCCGAGCCGGTCCGCCGGCGAGCCCGGCCACGAAGCACCCGCGGCGTCGCCCGGGCCTTTCGCCGCGCTGCGGCGCGAGGGTCCCGTGGCCGCGGTCGCGACCGGCGAGGCGCGGGCCATCGCGGCGACCGCCGACTGTCAGAGCGAAGGCGGCGCCTCCGTCCAGACCGTGATGGAGCGCGGCCGCGTCACGAAGTTGATCGTGACGTGTTCGTGCGGGAAAGTGACCGAGCTCGCCTGCTCGTATTGAGGCCGGTCGGGGGCGGCAAGAATCGCCCGGAGTTACCGGAAAAACGTGCCGGGCAGGATTCGGTCGGATTAAAGCAAGTTGTCAGTCAGTGACTTAGGATCGATGGCATATGCGTTGCTTTCAGCGCTGCCACCATGATCCAAGGTCTCTACCAAAGCGCCGCCGCCGCCCACGGCATGCAGGCGTGGAACGACGTGATCGCCGCGAACATCTCCGGCAGCACGGCGATGGGGTTCAAGAAGACCGCGGTCACGTTCGAAGGCGTCCTCGCCGGAGGGACCGGTTTCCAGAACGGCTCGGGCGCAACGGTCGAGAGCGCGTCGGTCGCGCCGCGGATCCGCAAGTCGACCAACTTCACGCCCGGCCAGATCGAGCGCTCCGGCGACCCGCAGGAGTTCGCGATCGACGGCCTGGGCTTCTTCCGCCTCCAGGCCCCGGACGGCACGCACGTCTACACCCGCGACGGGCAGTTCCGCATCTCCGGCGACGGAAGGCTCGTGAGCAAGCAGGGCTTCGACGTCGTGAGCGACGCCGGCCCGATCCAGCTTCAGATCGAAGGCGGCCCGCTCACCGTCGATCCCGAGGGCCGCGTCCTCCAGGGCGATCAGGAGGTCGGCACGCTGACCGTCTACTCGATCCGCGACACCGACGCGCTCCTCCGCACCAACGGCGGGTTTCTCCTCGATCCCAAGAGCACCGATTTTCCCGTCGCCGATCCCGCGGTGCGCGTGCGCCAGGGCTACCGCGAGATGAGCAACTCCTCCGCCATCCGCGAGATGATCGAGATCATGTCGGTGAACAACGCCCTCCAGGCCAACCAGCGCATGATCCAGAGCCTCGACGGCCTGACCGAGCGCGCCGTCCAGGTCCTCGGCAACACCGGCGCCTGACCCGCGCCCGACCCGCCTCCACTCCCCGCATGAACCTCGCACTCTACGCCGCCGCCTCCGGGATGGAGGCCCAGCAGATCAACCTGAACACGATTTCGAACAACATCGCGAACGTGAACACGACGGGGTTCAAGCGCAGCAAGATCGAGTTCCAGGACCTGTTCTACCAGACGACCCGCCAGGCCGGGACCGAGGCCGGGGCCGGCAACGTGACGCCGACCTCGGTCGAGCTCGGAAACGGCAGCCAGGTCGTCTCCACCGCCAAGGTCTTCTCCCAGGGACAACTCACCCAGACCGGCGAGAACCTCGACCTCGCGATCGAGGGCGACGGCTTCTTCGAGGTCGAGCGGCCCGACGGCACGAGCGCCTTCACCCGCGACGGCTCCTTCAAGGTCGGCCCCGACGGCCGCGTGATGACGAGCGACGGCTTCCCCGTGCTCAGCGGCTTCCAGGCGATCCCCACCGGCACGACCGCGGTCAGCGTCTCCGGCTCGGGCGAGGTCTCGCTCCAGACGCCCAACGGCGCCCAGACCTTCCGCCTCCAGCTCTCGCGCTTCCAGAACGCCTCCGGCCTGCAGAGCCTCGGCGGCAACCTCTACGCGGAGACGGGCGCGAGCGGCGTGCCCGAGATCGGCAATCCCGCCGAGACCGGCTTCGGCGCCCTCCGTCAGGGTTTTCTGGAGACATCCAACGTCAACGTGGTCGAGGAGATGGTCGCCATGATCCTCGCCCAGCGCGCCTACGAGATAAACTCCAAGTCCATCCAGACCTCCGACGAGATGATGCAGCGCGTCAGCCAGCTCAAACGGTAGGCCATGATCACGCAGGGACGCACCATGATACTCTGGAGCTATTTGTTGCTCGGCCACCCGGCCCCCGCCTCGATCGACAACGTCCTCGTGCCCCTGCCCGACGAGCGGGAGTGGGTGGCGACGACCGGCGACGAGGGCCGCGAGGAGGCCTCCGCGACCGCCGACCGGCGGACGCTCGTCGAGCGCGCGGTCGACGAGCTCGACCTGCTCTCCGAGCTGGAGGGTCGTCTCGCCGACCGTCTCCAGCCCGCGGGCCGCCTCCGCCTCATCCCCCTTTCGCCGCTGCCGCGCCCGCCCCGCTCGGTGCGCACGCCCGCGGTCACGCTCCTCGACCATCCCCCGCGGCTCGTCTCCAGCACCGCCGTGCTCCGCTTCCGGATCGACGACGGCGACCGGGTCGTCGGCAACCATGTCGTCACGTTCCGGATACAGGTGATCGCCGAGGCGTGGAGCCCCGTGCGCCGGCTCCTTCCGGGCGAGGTGCTGCAGTCCGCCGACGTCGCCCCCCGCGAGATCGACCTCGTGCGCGAGCCGCGCGCGGTCGTCGCCGATCCCGCCCTCTTCTCGCGCTACGAGGTCGCCCGCGCCGTCGCGCCCGACCGGCTCCTCACCTGGAACGACCTCGTCCCCCGCGCGCTCGTCCGCAAGGGCGAGGTCGTCGACGTGGTCGGCGGCGGCGGCCGCCTCACCATCACGATGAAGGGCCAGGCGACGCGCAGCGGCGCCCTCGGCGAGAGCATCACCATCCGCAACCTCGAATCGAAGCGGGAGTTCTCCGCCGAAGTCATCGATGAAAACCGTGTCCGCGTCCGCTTCTAGCCTGTCGCTCTCGCTCGTCCTCCTCCTCGGGACGGCCGCGGGGGACGGGCGCGCCGAGTCGCTCTGGACCTCCGGCAAGAGCCGGGAGACGGCGATGTTCGGCGACCGCAACGCCCGGCGCGTCGGCGACATCCTCACCGTGGTGGTGCAGGAGTCGGCGAGCGTCCAGGCCTCGCGCCGCACGCGGACCGACAAGAGCAGCTCGGTCGATTCCGGGATCGAGTCGTTCCTCTACGCGCCGCCCGCCTCGGGCACGCTCACCCACAACGGCGCGATGCCGACGCTCCGGCTCGGCGGGAGCAACGAGTTCAACGGCGGCGGCGAGATCAACAACCGCCAGTCGATCAGCGCCCGCGCGGCGGTGACGGTGGTCGACGTGCTCCCCAACGGGAACCTCGTGATCGAAGGCTCCCGCTACGTCGCCTATTCCGGCGAGAAGCAGTACGCGGTGCTCCGCGGGATCGTGCGGCCGGACGACATCGGCACCGGCAACGTCGTGCTCTCCTCCAGCATCGCCGACGCGCGGGTCGAGTTCCTCTCCCAGGGCTCGATCTCCGTGACGCAGCGCAAGGGTGTCTTCACCCGCGTCTTCGACCTGCTCAATCCCTTCTGACGACGGGCCCATGCAAGGACGCACCCTCATCCTCCTGCTCGTCTTCGCGATCGTCGCCCCCGCGGCGATGTCCGCCGCGCGGATCAAGGACCTCGTCGCCATCGAGGGCGCGCGCGACAACCAGCTCGTCGGCTACGGGATCGTGACCGGCCTCTCGGGCGATGGCGACAGCAGCACCTCCTTCTTCACCGTGCAGAGCGTGGCCAACGCGCTTCAGCGCTTCGGCGTCAACATCCCCGCCACGGTCGTGAAGTCCAAGAACGTCGCCGCGGTGATGATCACCGCCGACATCCCGGCGTTCCTCAAGCCAGGTCAGCGCATCGACGTGACCGTCTCCTCGATCGGCGACGCCAAGTCGCTCGAGGGCGGCGTGCTCCTGCAGACGCCACTGCTCGGCGCGGACGAGATCGTCTACGCGGTCGCGCAGGGTCCGGTGGCGGTCGGCGGGTTCCTCGGCGGGGTGGGCGGTCCCGGCGGGGCGACGGTGCAGAAGAACCACCCGACCGTCGGGATGATCTCGGGCGGGGCGATCGTCGAGCGCGAGATCGCGGCCCGGCTCGTCGACTCCGGCGAGTTGCGCCTGCTCCTGCTCAATCCGGATTTCACCTCGGCGGCCCGGATGGCCGAGGCGATCAACAAGTCCTACCCCGAGATGGCGCTCGCCGCCGACTCGACCGCGGTGCGGGTGCGCGTGCCGTCGTTCTTCGAGGGGCGCGAGGTCGAGTTCGTCTCCGCCCTCGGCGGGCTGGAGGTCGTGCCCGACACCCCCGCGCGCATCATCATCAACGAGCGCACCGGCACGATCGTCGCGACCTCCAAGGTGCGCATCTCGACCGTCGCCGTCAGCCACGGCGCGCTCACCATCTCGATCGCCTCCTCGCTCGGCGCGAGCCAGCCCGGACCGTTCGCGGAGCGGGGCGAGACCGTCGTGCTCCCGAGCACGCAGACCGACGTGAAGGAAGTGCAGGGCGGATTCACCGTGATCGAGGAGTTCCCGACGATCGAGGAGGTCACCGGCGCGCTCAACGCCCTCGGCGTCTCCACCCGCGAGATGATGTCGATCTTCCAGGCGATGAAGCGGGCCGGCGCGCTCCAGGCCGAGTTGATCATCAATTAGGGACGACCCGCGCATGGATGCCGCCAGCCTTCAGTTCAACCCCGCCGATCCCGCCGCCTGGCGCGAGCGCCTGCTCTCGGGCGCCGTGCCCGAGCCCGAGGCCCTCGCCGCGACGGCCCGCGAGTTCGAGGCGATGCTCCTGCGCCAGTACCTCGCCCAGGCCCTGAAGCCCGCCACCTCCGAGGGCGCGCTCTTCGGGGCGAACAGCTCGATCTACCAACACCTGATTACCGACGCCCTCGCCTCGAGTCTGAGCGCGGGCGGCGTGTTCGGTTTTTCCAACCTGCTCCAGGCGCAGCTCGCCGGGGCCCCCGCCAACGAGGAACTCTCCCGTGACCACGACGCTTCATAAGGACGACTGGGAACCCCTGGTCGAGACGCTCCGCTCCGAACTCCAGGAGTACGGCGGACTCTTCAACCTCCTGAACAGCCAGCAGGACGGCATCATCGAACGCCGCACCGACGACGTGCTCGCCCTCAACGACGAGATCGAGGCGCAGACCCGCGCCGTGGCCGACCTCCGCCGGCGTCGCGAGGAGCTCGTCGGCGAGATCGGCGGCATGGTCGGCGTCGCGCGCCCCGGCCGCGTGCGCGACCTCCTCGCGCACCTTCCCGAAGTCGTGCAACCGCTCTTCGAGGCGCTCCTCACCGACATCAACCATATGGTCCGCCGCAACCGCCAGAAGGCCCGGCAGAACCACCTGCTCCTTTCCCGCGCGATGGAGCTCACCGAGCAGACGTTGCGCGTGCTCCAGCCCGGGCACTTCACCCGCACCTACCAGCGCGACGGCAAGGTCTCGCTCGCGCGGACCGCCGCCCCCGCCACCCGCTACCACGCCGTCGGCTGATTCCGCACCCCCGCCATGTCCGGCCTCTTCGGAGAACTCCAACGCGTTTCCCAGGCGCTCAACGCCCAGAGCCAGGGCATCGCCACGGCCGGGCGCAACATGGCCAACGTCAACAACCCGGCCTACGCCCGCCAGCGGGTGCAGCTCGGCGATGTCGGCACGGTGCAGACCACCCTCGGCCCGCGCGGACTCGGCGTCCAGGCGCTGGACCTCCAGAACATCCGCGATTCGCTCCTCGACCGGCAGGTGATCCGCGAGGGCTCGTTCGCGAGCTCCTTCGCCGCCCAGTACGACGCGTTTCAGAAGGCCCAGCTCGCCCTCGGTCAGCAGATCGACCGGCAGGCTGACGCGCAGTTCATCGAGGGTTCCTCCGCCACGACCGGCACGCGCGGGGTGGGGGAGGCGCTCGACGATCTCCTGAGCGCGTTCAGCAGCCTCGCCGCCGGCCCGCGTTCCGACGCGGAGCGGCAGATCCTCTTCCAGAAGGCGCAGACGCTCGTCGCGCGTTTCCACTCGATCGACGGCCGGCTCGCCGACGTGCAGACCGAGGTCACGAACCAGATCGGCACGGAGCTGGCCACGGTCAACCGCCTGCTCGAGACGATCGCCGGCCTCGGCCAACAGATCGGCCGCTTCGAGGTCGGCAACCCCGGCTCCGCGCTCGACCTGCGCGACCAGCGCCAGGGCAAGCTCGAGGAGCTCGCCAAGTTCCTCGACTTCGAGGTCGAGGAGATCCCCGGGAGCTCCGGCCAGCTGCGCCTGCTTTCCCGCGATGCGGCGGAGAATCCCGTGGCGCTCCTCGATCGCACCACGGTCCATCCCGTCGCGTTCGACGGCGTCGCGTTCTCCGGCGGATCGCCCGCCTCCACCCTCGCCCTCCGCGCCGGCAGCCTCCACGGACACCTCGCCGCCCGCGACGGTCAGGTCGCGGACCTGCGCTCCGGCCTCGACCGTTTCGCCGCCCAGATCGTCACCGCGGTCAACGACGCCTACAACCCCGGCGGCGCGTCGACGGATTTCTTCCTCGCGTCCGGGCTCACCGCCGCGGACATCGCGCTCGATCCTTCGCTCACCGCCGCGAACATCCGCGCCACCAACACCGCCAACCCCGGGGCCAACGAGGTCGCGCTCGCCATCTCCGACCTCGCCTCCCGCCGCTTCTCCACCGCCGGGGGCGACCTGGTCGACGGCACGCTCGGCACGTTCTACCGCGGCCTCGTCTCCGATGTCGCCAACGCCACCGCCTCCGCCCTCGGCCGTGTGGAGGACCAGTCGACGATGCTCCGCCTCGTCCTCGCCCGTCGCGACTCCGTCTCCGGCGTCTCGCTCGACGAGGAGATGACCGAGCTCACCAAGTACCAGCGCGCCTTCGAGGCCTCCGCCCGTGTGATGCGCGTGCTCGACGAGATGCTCGATACCGTCGTCAACGGCATCGTCCGCTGAACCCGCGACCGCCATGCGCATCACCAGCAACTCGTTTCCCGACAGCCTCCTCGCCCACCTCCAGCGGCTCACCGGCCGGATGAACACGCTCCAGGCGCAGACCGCCACCGGCCAGCGCATCGTCGACCCGAGCGACGACCCCGCCGCCGCCGTCCGCGTGCTCGACCAGCAGGGGGAGCAGGCGCGCATCGCCCAGTTCCACCGCAACGCCCTCCGCGCCTCCGACATCCTCACCACGACGACCGCCGAGGTCCGCAACCTTCTCAAGGTGTCCACCCGCGCCAACGAGATGATCGCCCTCACGAGCGACATCCAGGGCCCGGACGCGATGCGCGCCTACGGGATCGAGCTCGACCAGCTCCTCGAGCAGGCCCTCGTCAACGCCAACTCCAACTTCAACAACGAACCGCTCTTCGGCGGAGTCGGCGCGGCGACGCGCCCATATGTGGCCACGCGCGACGGCGACGGCCGGATCACCTCGGTCGCCTACGCCGGCGTCGGGTCGGGCGCGACGTTCGAGGTCTCCGAGGGCGGCCGCGTCTCCCCCCACGCCCCGGCGCAGACGAATCAGGACATCCTCGGCTTCCTCAACAACCTCGTCTCCCTCCGCGATGAGCTCGCCGCCGGCGTCGACGCCGGGGTCAAGGCGCAGACCGCCGCCCTCCGCTCCTCCGAGGACGCCCTGATCGGCGCGATCAGCGGGATGGGCGCGCTCCAGGCCCGCCTCGAGATCGAGCGCGCGCAGAACACGAGCCGCTTCTCCGACCTCGCCGCGCAGATCTCGCGCGAGGCCGACGTCGACCTCGCCCAGGCCGTCGTCCAGCTCTCCCAGAACCAGAACGCCTACCAGGCCGCCCTGATGAGCGCCTCCAAGGTGCTCGACCGTTCCCTTCTCGACTACCTCTGATTCGTATCCGTTTCCCAACCACCATGAAAGTCGCCAACGCGCACGCCAGCGAACAGGAGCAGTGGCTCAAGCCCATGGAGTTCACCCTCCCGGCCGGGCTCATCGGCTTCCCCGAAGCCCGCCGCATCGAGCTCATCTACAATCCCGAGGAGCTGCCCTTCCTCTGGCTGCGGTGCGCCGAGGAGCAGGCCCTCAACTTCATCGTCGTCGAGCCGCACGTCCTCGTGTCCGACTACGCGATCGAGATCTCCGACGACGACGCCGCCCGCCTGGGGATCGCCGCCCCCGAGGACGCGTTCCTGCTCAACATCGTCACGATCCGCCCGGCCGCGCCCGAGCACGCCACGGTGAACCTGATCGGCCCGATCGTCGTCAACCGGCGCACGCTCGTCGGCCGGCAGGTCGTGATCGCCAACTTCCACGACTACTCCGCGCGCCACCCGCTGGTCGGGACCGAGGCCGCGCAACCGGAGGCGCTCTGAGCCGCCCCCCGACCCGGCCCGCCGCCATGCTCATCCTTTCCCGCAAAGTGAACGAGGCGATCCTCATCGCCGACAACATCGAGATCCGCATCACCCGGATCGAGGGCGACACCGTGAAGATCGGCATCAACGCCCCGCGCGAAGTCCCCATCGTGCGCAAGGAACTCATCGACCAGATCCGGCAGACCAACCGCGAGGCCGCCCTCACCACCGCCGCCGAGGCCGAGGTGATGCGCCGGCTCCGCGCCTCCGGTCTCCCCGGCGCCCTGGCCGCGAAGCAGACCGACCCCGAAAGGACCGCCGGCGCCCCGCGCGCCGCCACGGTCAAACAGCTCTAGTCCCAACACACACACACTGGAATACCGCCATGGTCATCAACACCAACGTCAACGCCATCAACGCGACGCGAAACCTGAACGAAAGTCAGGCGATGCTCAGCCGTTCGCTCGCCCGCCTCAGCTCGGGCTCGAAGATCGTCAAACCCTCGGACGACGCCGCCGGCCTCGCCGTGTCGGAGAAACTCCAGGCGCAGAACGCCCGCATCACCGCCGCGCGCACCAACACCCAGAACGCGATGTCGTTCGTCCAGACCGCCGACGGGTTCATGAAGAGCATGAACGAGCTGCTCACCCGCATGAGCGAGCTCACCGCGATGGCCAAGGACGTCACGAAGAACAGCTCCGACATCGACCTCTACGACGCCGAGTTCCAGGCCCTCAAGACGCAGCTCTCCGACACCATCGGCAACGGGACGAGCGTCCCGCTCGGCACGTTCAACGGCATCTCGCTCTTCGGTCCCAACACCACCGGCCTCGTCGTCACGATCGGCGAGAGCAGCGGCCACACGATGACGATCAGCGACATCAACCTGCGCGACGCCTCCGCCGCCGTCGGCCAGCTCATCGCCTCGGGGACCACGGTGCGCAACTCGACCGACACCGTCACCGGCGCGATCCAGCAGATCGCCACCGAGCGCGCCACCCTCGGCGCCGCCCAGTCGCGGCTCGAGGTCGCCTCCGCGCAATTGCAGGTGCAGTACGAAAACCTCGAGGCCGCCATCTCCCGCATCCGCGACGTCGACGTCGCCGAGGAGGCCACCGCCCTCGCCAAGGCGCAGATCCTCGTGCAGTCCGGCACGGCCATGCTCCAACAGGCCAACTCCACGCCCCAGACGGTCCTCCGACTGCTCCAGTGATCCGCCGCGCCGGCGGATGAGCGACGCCACCGATGAAGCCGCCCGACCGCATCCCCGAAGCCGGGACCGGCCGGCCCTTCCTCGGCGTCCGATTTCCCCGGTGCCGCGCCTACGGCCGGCTCTACTTGAACGCCGACGGCTCCGCCTACACCGGAAGATGCCCGCGCTGCGGAGCCGCGCTTCGCGTGGCGGTCGGCGAACACGGGACCAGCCAGCGCTTCTTCGACGCCGTCTGCCCATGAGCCGTAGCGATGCGGTTGAAAGGTGGACACCGGCCTCCGGCCGGCGTTTCCCGCGAGCGACACCCGCACGACGCGATCCGCAGCCCCGCGACCGTCGGTCGTGGGCCGGGGTTGATCCCCGGCTTCCGACTAAGAGAGCCGTTGAAGCCGGGGATCAACCCCGGCCCACGATCGACGGTTGCCTCCACTCTTGATCAACCCCGGCCGCCTCCCGTGAACGACCTTCTCTTCGAGCGTTCCTCTCCCGGCGCCTCGACCTGCGTCATCGTCGGCTCGGTGCAGGGCGCCCCGCTGCCCGACCTCGCGCGATTCCGGCGGGTGCTCTGGATCGTCGAGCAGGCCTGCGCCGCGCGCGGCCCCGATCGTTCCCGCGTGCCCGCCGCGCTTTCCGTCGAGGTGCTCGAGGACCTTCCCGACGGATCGGCCCGGGGCGCGCTCGGCCGGCTGCTCCTCCACGACCCGCGCCACGTCCCGCATGTCTGCATCACCTCCGGGGTGATCCACCGCCACGCCGGCGCCTACGAGCGCGTGGTCGGCGAGGTGCGCTCGATCGTCGAAGGCGAGCGCCGCGCCCGCGCCCTCCGCACCGCCGAAGGCTTCGCTCGACAGCGGAACCTCCTGCTCAACCTTCCCGCCCTGCTTCGCCGCCCCCTGCCCGCCGCCTGGGCCGGCGCGCTGAAGGGCTCCGCCGCCTTCGTCCCCGGCCCCGATGCGCCACCCGACGCCCCGTGGGACGCCGCGGCGGACGCCGTGGTGATCGCCCACGAGACCGCGCTTCCGACGCTCGCCCGCCGCGGACGACGCGCGGATTTCGTCGTCGCCTCCGAACCCGACGCCCGGGGCGCCGTCGCCGATCCCGGATCGGGCCCGACGCGGCTCGTCCTCGCCGGCTCCAGCGATCCCGCGTGGCGCGGGTCGTCCCCCGCTTCCCTCCACTGCTACGTGCGCGGCCGCGGCCCCACCGAGGACTGGCTCTCCCTCGCGGGCGTGCCGGGCGGACCGTGGTCCTCCCCGGTCGACGCCGTCGGGCTCGCCCGCTTCCTCGGCTGCGATCCCGTCCTCGAACCGGGCGATCCCCCGGCCCGCCACGAGCCCGGCCGGCACGGCCGACAGGCGGACGCGCTCGCCGGTCTCCAGATCGCGGATACGGCGCCCTGTGCCGCGACCCTCGCGGCGCTCGCGCGGCTCGGCGCGATCGGCGCGCGGGTCCGCCGCGACTTCCCGCGGTTCAGGCGGGCGTTGCGCGGCGGGCCGGAGTCGGTCGCGGCCCGTCTCCGCACCCTTTTCGCCGACGAGGACCTCGCCGCCGCGTTCGGCTCGTTCACCCGCAAGCTGCGCCCCCTGCTCGCACCTCCGGTCGAGGGCGACCGCGCCGCCTGGGCGGTGGTTCTGGACGAACTCGAAGAGCTTGCCGCCCTCGCCGAGGCCCTCGCCCCGCCCCGGCCCCGAACGTAGCGGCCGAGGTGACGAGTCCGGCGCGGGTATAATCGAAAGTGGTGGCATGCCTCGGTTCCGCTGAAGACCGACGGGCTTCTGCGCGGCCGATTCGGACGCATCGACCATGGTGACCTTTCCTGCCGTGGTCGTGGGCCGAGAGGTCGTGGGCCGGGGTTTAGCCCCGGCTTCCGAATGAGAGCCCCGAAAAAGCCGGGGATGAACCCCGGCCCACGACTGCAGGTTGCCACCACTTTCGAGCACATCCGGCCGGTGCCGCCCGGCTCGTTGGCTCTCGCCTCGCGAACGGCCGGCGTCCTACCGTCCGCCCCCGCGTGAAGATCCTCATCCTCTCCACCAGCCTCAACCCCCGCAGCAAGAGCCGCGTGCTCGCCCGCCGGGTCGACGCCCATCTCGCCGCCAGCGGCGTCGAGACCTGCCTCATCGATCTCCAGGAATACGAGCTCCCGCTCTGCGGCCGGCCCGGGGCGACGGACGACCCTCAGGTCGCCGCGATGGAGGAACGGATCCGCGAGGCCGACGGCGTCCTCGTCGCGACTCCGGTCTACAACTACGACGTCAACGCCGCCGGCAAGAACCTCGTCGAACTGACGGGCGAGGCGTGGGAGGGCAAGGTGGTGGGTTTCCTCTGCGCCGCCGGCGGGCACGCCAGTTACATGTCGATCCTGGGCCTGGCCAACAGCCTGATGCTCGACTTCCGCTGCGTGATCGTCCCGCGCTTCGTCTACGCCACCGGAGCGGCCTTCCGCGACGGCGAACTGGTCGACGAGGCGATCGCCGCCCGCGTCACCCAACTCGGCGACGAGCTCGTGCGGATGGCGGTCGCGCTCAGCGTGCGGTCTGGGTGAAACGGTAGGCGCCGCCGGTCGCCTCGAAGCGGGCGCGCTCCGGTGTGGCCGGGGGCAGGGGGCGGACGGCGCCCGCGGGCGGCTCGCGACCGTCGGCGAGGGCGAAGCGCGGGGCGATCCCGCGGGGGAGGATCACCTCGGCCACGGCGCCCGGCGGGACCGTGACATCGAGGGTGAAGACGCCGTCGCGGATCTCCCACGACGAGGCGACGACACCCCCGGGCGCTTCGAAGCTCGCCCGGACCCACGCGAGGTCGCCCACCGTCTCGGGGGCGACGAAGAAGCGCCGCCAGCCGGGTGCCGCCGGATCGGGCCGCAGGCCGGCGAGGTGGCTGTAGAACCACTGCTCGACGTGGCCGAGCATGCAGTGGTTGCGGCTCTTCCAAGGATGCACGTCCCACGCCTCGGCGAGGGTCGTCATCCCGGCGCGGAGCTGGTAGGCGTAGCCGGGGCCGTCGTCGTGGGTGACGAGTTGAAACACGGCCTCGGAGTCGCCCGCGTCGGCGAGGGCCTCGACGACGTAGCGCAGGCCGATGTCGCCGGCGGTGGGCAGGTGGCCGCCGGCGGCGAGGTTGCGCTGCAGGGCGGCGAGGGCGGAGGGTGCGGTCTCCCCGGTGGCGAGACCGAGGACGAGGGGCATCGCCTGGGCCGTCTGGCTGCCGCGGTCGTAGTGCCCGGCGGAGGCGTCGAAGAAACGCTGGTTGAAGAGCCCGCGGTGATGGGTCGCGATCGCCTCGAAGCGGGTGGCCTCGGCGGCGGGCCGGCCGAGCACGCGCGCCGTCGCGGCGAGCACGCGCAGGCATTCGTGGAAGATCGCGGTGCCGGTCACGCCGGGGCTTGTGAGCTTGGAGACGCCGGGCTCGCCGGGGCCCTGGTCGCCCCAGTCGCCGAGTCCGTGGCGGACGAGCCCCTCGACGCGGCGGGAGCGCAGGTACTCGGTGAAGCGCACCATCGCGGGATACGCCTCCTCGAGCAGCCGCGGGTCGCCGTACCACTGGTGGTGCAGCCAGGGCAGCAGGACCATCGACGCGCCCCACTCGGGCGAGTCGCGGAAGATCGGGCTGAACACGGCGTACTCGGGCGCGGTGTTGGGCACGAGGCCCGATCCCTCCTGGGCGTCCATCATGTCGCGGGTGACCTTGCGGATGAGGGAGGCGGCCTCGAAGTTGTAGAGGATCGAGGGCCCGAGCAGGTGGAAGACCTCGAGCCAGCCGAGTTTCTCGCGGTGCGGGCAGTCGGTGAGGACGTGCTGCAGGTTGCTCCGGATCGCGGCGACGATCAGGTCGTGGACGCCGTTGATCGTGGCGTTGGAGGAGGCGAACGAGCCGACCGTCGGCACGTCGAGCTGGAGGAAGTTGCTCCGGGCCTCGACGAGCCGGGCGTCGCCGCTGATCTCGGCCCAGCGGTAGCCGTAGTAGTGGAAACGCGGGCGCCACGAGGCGGGCCCGCGGCCGTCGGCGGTGTAGCGCAGGACCGTGTCGGGCCGCGGCGGCCGGCTGTTGTTCTGGACGTGGGCCTGGGTGGTGCGTCCCTCCGGCGTGAGCGCCTCGGCGCCGTGGAAGGTGAGGGTGGCCCCGGCCGGGCCGTCGATCACGAGGTCGGGGAAACCCGCGAGGTTCTGGCCGAAATCCAGCCGGGTGACGCCGGGCGC
The DNA here is from genome assembly GCA_036770745.1 of Opitutaceae bacterium. GTDB lineage: Bacteria > Verrucomicrobiota > Verrucomicrobiia > Opitutales > Opitutaceae > DAIPIQ01. Next base: position 29,018 of record DAIPIQ010000018.1, read on the forward strand.
CACCTCGACGTGTTCAACAACCGGATACGACAGGGTTACGGCGAGGCCGGGCGTGGGCTGGGCGCGGAGCCGGCCGGCGGGGGCCTCGACGATCCGCGCCGCCGGCCAGTCGGCGGCGTCGAAACCGGGGGAGTCCCATCCCGCCCGCTCCAGCCGGGCGTCGTGGTCCTCGCCCCCGAAGATGCAGGTGAAGGTGATCGGGCTTTCGCTCCAGCGCCACGACTCGTCGCTCACGACCACGTGGCGAGAGCCGTCGGCGCAGGTCACCTCGAGGCGCAGAAGCAGGCGCGGGGCGCCGAACGAGCCCAGGAACTTCGCGTAGCGGTCGCCGGCGACGGTGAAGAAGCCGTTGCCGAGCTGGACGCCGACGACGTTTTCGCCGGCCGCGAGCCGATCGGTGAGGTCGACGGCGTTGTAGAAGACGGTGCGGTCATAGTCGGACCAGGCGGGCTGGAATCGACCGGTTTCGGCCGGCGCTCCGTTGACCGAGAGCTCGTACTGGCCGAGGCCGGAGAGGAACGCGACCGCGCGCACCGGGGCGGCGGGCAGCGTGATCGCGCGGCGCAGAAGGATGCTGCGCGAGGCGAGCCGGTCGGCCTCGTCCCACGCCTGAAGCTGGGCGGGGACCATGTCGGTGAGCACGTCGCGCCGGGTGTGCGGGGGCAGGCCGGAGCCGCGGGTGGGCCGCGCGCCGATCCACGAAGCCTCGGACCAGTGCGCCGCGCCCGGGCCGCGGATCCAGCGGGCCGGTTCGCTCCATCCGGTCGTGATGCCGTCGGCGCCGCGCACGCGGACGCGCCACCAGGCGTCGGCGCCGGGTTCGGGAGGAGGGCCGGGGTGGTCGAGCCAGGGTTCGGCCCCGGGGAGTTCGCCGGAATCCCAGACCCCGTCGGCCCCGGCAAGCAGGGCCGCGCGATCGCCCGCGACCTGGAGCCGGCGCGAGACGGGAGTCCAGCCCGCGTCTCCCTCGCGCAGCGGCAGCCGCCAGGAGAGCCTGGGCCGTTCGCCGTCGACCACCGGCGTGTCGGCGCGAAAATCGACCTGCAACCCGATGGGAGCGGGGGCGCTCCCGGCGAAGGCGGTGAAGGGGTACAGGAGCAGGAAGGAGAGGGAGAAGCGGAGCATGGGCGCACGGGGTTTCCCCCAGGATGCCCGAGTTTTCGCCGCCGGGCAATTGGGCGTACGGACAACGCCGCGGGCTCGCCGGGTCCCGGCCGGGAGAAATCAAGAGCGGTGGCAACCTGCTGTCGTGGGCCGGGGTTCATCCCCGGCTTCGGTCGCGTTCCCTGGTCGGAAGCCGGGGATCAACCCCGGCCCACGAAAAGGGGAGAGGGTGGACGGCGTCCCCCGATGGCCTACGGTGGTGCGATGCACGCGTCCACTCCGGGCAACCGGCTCGCCGGCGAGAGTTCCCCCTACCTGCGGCAGCACGCCGCCAATCCCGTGGATTGGTATCCATGGAGTGAGGACGCCTTCGCCCGCGCGCGGGCGGAGGGCAGGCCGGTCTTCCTCTCGATCGGCTACTCGACCTGCCA